>NZ_JBEYXC010000007.1:0-377541 GCF_040644695.1 Streptomyces sp. NPDC046909
GTTGATAGGCCGGATCTGGAAGCCCAGTAATGGGTGGAGGTGACCGGTACTAATAGGCCGAGGGCTTGTCCTCAGTTGCTCGCGTCCACTGTGTTAGTTCTGAGGCAACGACCGTTGCCGGTTTTTTGAGCAGAACGCATCACTAATAACTACAGAGTGTGCTTGTTCGCTCGAAACCATTAGGGTTTCGGTGGTCATAGCGTGAGGGAGACGCCCGGTTACATTCCGAACCCGGAAGCTAAGCCTCACAGCGCCGATGGTACTGCAGGGGGGACCCTGTGGGAGAGTAGGACGCCGCCGAACAATCTTTGGAAGGACCCCTGGTCCCAGCGTTCAGCTGGGACCAGGGGTCCTTTTGTTTTTACAATGCTTGCAGTACCGAGACAGGAGTCACCGATGTCCACCAACTCTCCCGACGACCGACCGGAGCGCGACCAGCGGCGACGGGACAGTGGTGACCGCAACGACCGCGGTGACCGTGGAGACCGCGGGGGCTTCCGCCGCGACAACCGCGACAACGACCGCGGCGGCGACCGTGGTGGCTTCCGGCGGGACGACAACCGGGGCGGTGGCTACGGCCGGCGTGACGACCGTCGAGGCGATGATCGCGGGGACCGTGGTGGTTTCCGACGCGATGACAACCGCGGCGGCGACAACCGTGGCGGAGACAACCGCGGTGGCGGCTACGGCGGTGGCGGCTACGGCCGCCGGGACGACCGGCGCGATGACCGCCGTGAGGGCGACCGCGGGCCGCGTCCGGCCTTCCGCCGTGACGACCGTGCGGGTGCACCCCGTCGCGATGACCGCCCGAGCGGGCCGCGCCGGGACGACCGCGACCGTGGCTTCCGTCGGGACGGGGACCGTCCGGCCTTCCGCCGTGACGACCGGGACCGTGGGGAGCGTCGTGACGACGACCGTGGGCCGCGTCCCGCCTTCCGTCGCGACGACAACCGGGGCGGTGGCTACGGCCGGCGCGATGACCGCGGGGACCGTGGTGGCTTCCGGCGTGACGACAACCGCGGCGGCGACAACCGCGGTGGGTTCGACCGACGCGACGACCGCCGCGACAGCGACCGCCGTGACGGCGACCGGGGCGGTTTCCGCCGGGACGACCGTGACCGCGATCGTGACCGCGGCGGGTTCCGCAGCGACGACCGCGACCGTGGGTTCCGCCGTGACGACCGAGGCGACCGGGGTGACCGCGGTGGGGACCGTGGTGGCTTCCGTCGTGACGACAACCGGGGCGGTGGCTACGAGCGCCGCGATGACCGGCGGGACGACCGTCGAGGCGACGACCGCGGGCCGCGCCCGGCGTTCCGGCGTGACGACAGCCGTGGCGACGACCGTGGGCCGCGTCCGGCCTTCCGACGCGATGACAGCCGCCGCGATGACACCCGGGGCGGCGACCGCCGCGACGACCGTGGCGACCGCGGGGGCTTCCGTGGCCGCGACGACCGAGGTGGCCGTGGGCCCCGTCGGGACGATCGCGGTGGCCGTCCTGGAGGGGCCGGAGGGTTCCGTGGGCGCGACGACCGTGGTGGGGAGCGCGGCGGCTACGACCGCCGTGACGACCGTCGCGGTGGCGGCCGGTTCCGTGACGAGCGGGACCGGGACAGGGACCGTGAGCCCATCAAGCGGCTGCCGATCCCCGAGGACGTCACGGGCGACGAGATCGACGCCGACGTTCGGCAGGAGCTGCTGAGCCTGCCGAAGACGCTCGCGGACGACGTCGCCAGGAACCTGGTGATGGTCGCCCGGCTCATCGACGAGGACCCCGAGGGCGCGTACGCGTACTCCAAGATCGCGCTGCGGCTCGCGTCGCGTGTCGCCGCCGTACGGGAGGCGGCCGGGTTCGCGGCGTACGCCAACCAGAAGTACTCCGAGGCGCTCGCCGAGTTCCGGGCCGCGCGGCGGATGACCGGTGGTGTGGAGCTGTGGCCCCTCATGGCCGACTGCGAGCGTGGGCTCGGGCGACCGGAGAAGGCGCTGGACATGGCCGGGGCGCCCGAGGTGGGCAAGCTGGACAAGGCCGGGCAGGTCGAGATGCGGCTCGTCGCGGCCGGTGCCCGGCGTGACCTGGGGCAGCTGGACGCGGCCATCGTGACGTTGCAGAGTCCCGAGCTGGCCTCCAACTCCGTACAGCCGTGGACGGCCCGTCTGCGGTACGCCTATGCCGACGCGCTGCTGGCCGCCGGTCGGGAGGGCGAGGCGCGGGAGTGGTTCGCGAAGGCCGTGGAGTCCGACAAGGACGGCAGCACGGACGCCTCGGACCGGCTTGCCGAGCTGGACGGGGTGGAGTTCGTGGACGCGCTTGGTGACGAGACCGCCGAGGTCGTGGTCGTTTCCGAGGAAGAGGAAGAAGAGGAAACGGCAGCGGACGAGGTCGACGTTGAGGACGAGGTTCAGGACGACAAGGACTGACCTTCGTACGTAAGTGACAAGGGCGGGATCCCAGTGAACGGGGTCCCGCCCTTTTTTGTTGAGCGGCGGCTTAGACGTCCAGGGCTCGCAGCACCAGTCCCGACGCCGGTTTCGGGCCGAACGACGTCGACTTGCGGGGCATCGTGACGCCCTGGCGGGCCAGGTCGCGGACGACCTCCTCGCGGACCGGGTGCATCAGGACGGCCGTACCGCCGTCTCGTTCGGCCTTGCGGACCGTGGCGGCGGTGTCGTGGATGTAGGCGATGCGGGTGGGGTCGTCCTCGGGGACGTGCCAGACGTGGTCGAGGAGGGTGGCGTGCAGGACCGTCGCGTCGAGGGTGCGCCAGGCGGCGGGGCGGTCGGTGGGGATCGTACGGGCGAGGAGGTCCTGGTCCGGGCGGTCGACGAGGTGGAAGGCGCCGTCGCCGGCGAGGAGGAAGGCGTTGCCCGCGCAGGCTGCGTCGGCGAGGGTCTCCAGGGCCTCGGACAGCGGGACGTCCAGACGGCGTATGCGGAACAGGCCTTCCAGTGATGCCAGGGCGTCGGCCACCGGGAGGCCGTGCAGGAGGCGGTGGATGGCGCGTACGCGCAGGGGGTAGCGGGCGGTGTCGACCAGGAGGACGAGGCCGTAGTCCCAGGGGCTGGGGGAGGGGTGCTCCGCGCGTAGACGGCGGTATGTCGCCCAGCGGTGGTGGCCGTCGGCGATGAGGGCCTGGTGGCGGGAGAGGTCGGTCTGGATCGCGGCCACGTCGGCCGGGTCGGTGATCGCCCACAGGCGGTGGCTGTAGCCGTCCTCGGTGGTGGTGGAGAGGAGCGGTTCCTGCTCGGCGGTGCGTTCCACGACGGCTGTCGTGTCGGACGCCGAGCCGTTGCCGCGGTAGGTGAGGAGGAGCGGTTCCAGGTTCGCGTTGGTGGCGCGCATCAGGGCCGCGCGGTCGGCGATCACATGCGGCATGACGTCCTCGTGGGGCAGGACCACGCCCTCCGAGGGCTCCGAGAGGCGGAGGGTGCCGATGATGCCGCGCTGGAGCATGCCGTCGCCGGCGCGCTGCTCGTAGACGTAGAAACCGGGTTCGGGGTCGGCGGTCAGGACGCCTTCCGCGAGCCAGCGGTGCAGGGTGTCGGCCGCCTGTTCGTTGCGGGCGTTCGGGGTGGTCGCCTGGGGCAGGATCAGCCGGACGATGTTGTGCGGGTCCGCGGACTGGAGGTGGACGACGCCGTCGGGGCGTACGACGACGTCGTACGGCGGGGACGTCACGGCCGCGAGGCTGCCGACCCGGTCGGGGTCGTAGCGAAGGCCTCGGAACGGGGTGAGTTCCAGGCCCCGGCGCTCCATTGCTTCCGAGTGACCTGCGGTGTTCATCCCGGCATCGTACGTGTGTCAGTGGCGTGAGGGATGATCGGGGGAAAGCCGTCCAGCAAGGAGCGATGTGGAATGAGCCAGAGCGTCAGGACGAAGCCCGAGGGCAGTGGGCAGGCCCTGAGCGAGGCGTACGACACCGCGCTGCTCGACCTCGACGGGGTGGTGTACGCGGGGGGCAACGCGATCGTGCACGCCGTCGAGTCGCTGGCCACGGCTCGGGCGGGCGGGATGCATCTCGCGTATGTCACCAACAACGCGCTGCGGACTCCGGACACCGTCGCCGGGCATCTGACCGAGCTGGGGATACCGACGCAGGCCGGTGACGTCATCACCTCGGCGCAGGCGGTCGCGCGGCTCATCAGTGAGCAGGTGCCCGCCGGTTCGCGGGTGCTCGTGATCGGTGGGGAGGGGCTGCGGGTCGCGTTGCGGGAGCGGGGTCTTGAGCCCGTCGAGTCCGCCGATGACGATCCGGCGGCCGTGGTGCAGGGGTTCGGGGGGACCGACCTGCCGTGGGGGCGGTTCGCGGAGGCTTCGTACGCCGTCGCGCGCGGGGTGCCGTGGTTCGCTTCCAACACGGATCTCACCATTCCGAGCGGGCGCGGGATCGCGCCGGGGAACGGGGCGGCCGTCGAGGTCGTAAGGATCGCCACGGGAGCCGAGCCGCAGGTCGCGGGGAAGCCGTTGCCTCCCATGCACCGGGAGACGATTCTGCGGACCGGGGCCGAGCGGCCGCTGGTGGTCGGGGACCGGCTGGACACGGACATCGAGGGGGCGTTCAACGGGGAGGTCGACTCGCTGCTCGTCCTGACCGGGGTGACCGACGGGGCGCAGCTGCTGGCCGCGCCGCCGCAGCACCGGCCGACGTATGTCGACGCGGATCTGCGGGGCATGCTCACGGGGCAGCCGGAGGTCACCGAGGTGGACGGCGGCTTCCGGTGCGGGGGTTGGACGGCGACGGCCGGTGCCGAGCGGCTGGAACTGGACGGTGACGGGGAGGCCCTGGACGGGCTGCGGGCGCTGAGCGCGGCGGCGTGGACGGCGGCCGGTGCGGGGACGTGCGAGCTGGACGGGGGGAAGGCGCTCGCTCGGCTGGGGCTGTGAGCCTGGGCGGGGAGCGCGCCTGTCTGTGAACCCTTGCGGCGGGATCGTGGCTCAATCCGAGGGTAGGCTAACCTAACTGCGTGTTGGTCGACAGTCCTCCCGAACAGCGCGCGGAGACCGCCCCCGCGCCCCCAACCCGCCGGGCGATACGTGCCCTTGGGTTGCTCGTGTCCGTCGTGATCCTGGTGCTCGTCGCGTTGGCGAGCATCGCGATCGGGGCGAAAGAGCTGTCGATGGGACAGGTCTGGCACGGGCTGTTCGAGGACTCGGGGACGTACGGCGATGTCGTCGTCGGCGAGCGGGTGTGGCGGACTGTGCTGGGGCTGCTGGCCGGTGCCGCGCTCGGGCTGTCGGGGGCCGTGCTCCAGGCGCTCACCCGTAATCCGCTGGCCGATCCCGGGCTGCTAGGCATCAATGCCGGTGCCTCCGCCGCTGTCGTGACCGCCATGACGTTCTTCGGCGTCACCAGCCTGAGCGGCTATGTCTGGTTCGCCTTTCTCGGCGCTGCGGCGGTCGGGGCGCTCGTGTGGTTCCTCGGCGGGAGCCGGGGAGCGACGCCGGTGCGGCTCGCGCTCGCCGGTACCGCGATCAGCGCGGCGCTGTACGGCTATCTCCAGGCCGTGATGATCAGCGACCAGGCGGCGCTCGGCAAGATGCGCTTCTGGACCGTGGGTTCGCTGTCCTCGGCGAGCGAGTCGACCATCATGCAGGTGCTGCCGTTCCTCGCGGCCGGCACGCTGCTCGCCCTGGCGCTTGCCCGGCCGCTGAACGCCATGGAGATGGGCGACGACACCGCGAAGGCGCTCGGCGCCAACCTCAACCGCACCCGGGCGCTGTCGATGCTCGCCGCGGTGGTGCTGTGCGGGGCCGCGACCGCCGCGTGCGGGCCGATCGTGTTCGTCGGCCTGATGGTGCCGCACGTCGTGCGCTCCTTCACCGGGCCCGACCTGCGCTGGATCATGCCGTACGCGACCGTCCTGTCGCCCGTGCTGCTGCTCGGCGCCGATGTCATCGGGCGGGTCGTGGTCCGGCCCTCCGAGCTTCAGGTCGGCATCGTGACCGCGATCATCGGCGGCCCGGTCTTCATCTTTCTCGTACGACGGCGGAGGACGGCGCAGCTGTGAAGACCAACCGTGCCAACCGTGCCATCAGGACGCCGGGCGGACTCTCGGTCCGGCTCGACGTCCGTGCCCTCACCGTCGTACTCGTGCTGCTGGCCGCCGCGCTCGCCGCGAGCGTGGTGCTGATCGGTACCGGCGACTTCCCGATCCCCGCCGGGGACGTGCTCAAGACGCTGATGGGCGAGGGGAACGCGGGGCAGGAGTTCATCGTCAACGAGCTGCGGCTGCCGCGGGTGCTCGTCGGGCTGCTGGTCGGGGCCTCGCTCGGGCTCGGCGGGGCGCTGTTCCAGGCCGTGTCCCGGAATCCGCTGGGCAGTCCGGACATCCTCGGGCTCGGGCAGGGGGCGACGGCCGGGGCGCTCACCGTCATCGTGGTGTTCTCCGGGGACGCCGGTCAGGTCACCGTCGGGGCGCTGGTGGGCGGCCTGGTGACCGGGCTCGCGATCTATCTGCTCGCGTGGAAGCAGGGGGTGCACGGGTACCGGCTGGTCCTGGTCGGGATCGGGGTGTCCGCGATCGTCACGGCGGTCAACGGCTATCTGCTCACCAAGTCCACGATCACCGAGGCCTCCCAGGCCGTGGTCTGGATGACCGGCTCGCTCAGCGGCCGTGACTGGGGGCAGGTCTGGCCGCTGCTGTGGCTGTGCGCCGTCCTCGTACCCCTGGTCCTCGGCAACGCGCGCGGGTTGCGGCTGATGGAGATGGGCGACGACGTGTCGAACGCCCTCGGGGTGCGCGTCGAGCGGGTGCGGGGGCTGCTGATGGTCGCCGCCGTCCTGCTCACCGCCGCCGCGACCGCCGCCGCCGGTCCGGTCAGCTTCGTGGCGCTCACCGCCCCGCAGCTCGCCCGCCGGCTGACCCGCTCGCCCGGCCCCAACCTGCTGCCCTCCCTGTGCATGGGCGCCGCCCTGCTGGTCAGCGCCGACTGGATCTCGCAGAAGGTCTTCGGCGCCGACCAGATGCCGGTGGGCGTGGTCACCGGTGTCCTCGGCGGCGTCTATCTGCTGTGGCTGCTGGTCACCGAACGCAAGGCGGGCCGGATATGAGCGCCCTCACCAAGCCGGACCCGCCCCAGCCCGACCCGCGCGGTTCAGAGAACCAGAACACCCGAAGGAGCACCGTGAACCGCCTCTCCGCCGAGAACGTCACCCTCGCCTACGACCAGCGCGTCATCGCCGAGCAGCTGTCGGTGGAGATCCCCGACAACTCCTTCACGGTGATCGTCGGCCCGAACGCGTGCGGCAAGTCCACGCTGCTGCGGGCCCTGTCACGGATGCTGAAGCCGCACCAGGGCCGGGTGCTGCTCGACGGGCAGGTCATCCAGTCGATGCCGGCGAAGAAGGTCGCGCGGACGCTGGGCCTGCTGCCGCAGTCGTCCATCGCGCCCGACGGGATCACGGTCGCCGACCTGGTCGGCCGCGGCCGCTATCCGCACCAGGGCATCCTGCGGCAGTGGTCGACCGAGGACGAGCGGGTCGTCCAGGAGTCGATGGCGCAGACGGGGGTCGCCGAGCTGGCCGACCGTTACGTCGACGAGCTCTCCGGCGGTCAGCGGCAGCGCGTGTGGATCGCGATGGCGCTCGCCCAGCAGACGCCCCTGCTGCTGCTCGACGAGCCGACCACCTATCTGGACATCCAGCACCAGATCGACGTGCTCGACCTCTGTGCCGAGCTGCACGAGGAGCAGGGGCGCACCCTGGTCGCGGTGCTCCACGACCTCAACCACGCCGCCCGGTACGCCACCCACCTGATCGCGCTCAAGGACGGCTCGGTCATCGCCGAGGGGGCGCCGAACGACATCGTCACGGCCGAGCTGGTCGAGGAGGTGTTCGGGCTGCGCTGCCAGGTCATCGACGACCCGGAGACGGGGACGCCCTTGGTGGTGCCGGCGGCGCGGAAGGCACGCGCGCGTGACGAGGCGCGGGTCGCGGCTAAAGAAGCTTCCTGAGCTGCAACAGGTCCCGCAGCCCGGCTTCCAGCTTCACCCGGCCCGAGCCCCAGGCCTTGGCGAAGTTCAGCTCGCCGTTGACCAGGGACACCAGGTCGTCGCCCTTCATGGTCAGTCTGATCTGGGCCTTCTCCTTGGGAGGGCCCTGGATCGTGTCGTGCACGACGATCCGGCCGTCCGTCATCCGGCCGACGAACGTGACGTCCAGGTCGGTGATCCGGCAGCTCACCGAGCGGTCGAGGGAGGCGGCCGTACGGACGTCCCCTTCGGCGCTCTGCATGTTGTCCGAGAGCTTTTCGAGTGCGGCGCGGCACTCCTCGATCGTTGCCATCGAGATCGACGGTACACCGGCCCTTCGGGGTAGCGTCTGGGCATGAGCGACGCAGTACCGGAGACCCCGGAGGCCTTCGAAGCGGCGGAAGCGGCGGAAGCGGCGGTGGAGCACGACCCGGCCGCCCCGGCCCCCCTGAACGTCCCCCGCACCCCCACCGGCAACGCCGAGGTCGATGCCCAGCTGGACCGGCTCGGCGACGCGGACCACCTCGCCACGGACGGGCATGTCGAGGTGTACGAGGATGTACACCGGGGGCTGCGCGACGCGCTCACCGCGCTCGACGCCCGCCCGGGACCTCCGGCGCCCTCACCGTCGTATGACCAGAGGGCGCCTTCACCCTCGTATGGCACTAGGAGCTGAACCGAACGTGGCAGGAGTCGCACGCCGTCGTCTGGACGCGGAGCTGGTACGGCGGAAGCTCGCGCGGTCGCGTGAGCACGCCAGCCAGTTGATCGCCGCGGGGCGGGTCACCGTCGGGAAGACCGTCGCGACCAAGCCGGCCACGCAGGTGGAGACCGCGGCGGCGATCGTGGTGCAGGACGACGACGGCGATCCGGACTACGTGTCCCGGGGCGGGCACAAGCTCGCGGGGGCGCTGGCGGCGTTCGTGCCGCAGGGGCTTGTCGTCGAGGGGCGGCGGGCGCTGGACGCCGGGGCGTCGACCGGTGGGTTCACGGATGTGCTGCTGCAGTCGGGGGCCGCGCATGTCGTCGCCGTCGACGTCGGGTACGGACAACTCGCCTGGACTCTCCAGAGCGATGAACGCGTCACCGTCAAGGACCGTACGAACGTACGCGAGTTGACGCTTGAAGCGATCGATGGGGAACCTGTGGATCTTGTCGTGGGGGATCTGTCCTTCATCCCGCTCGGGCTGGTGCTGCCCGCCCTGGCGCGGTGCGTGAAGCCGGACGCCGACCTGGTGATGATGGTCAAGCCGCAGTTCGAGGTGGGGAAGGAACGACTGGGCAGTGGGGGAGTCGTACGGAGTCCGCAGCTGCGGGCGGAGGCCGTGCGGGGAGTGGCCGAGAAGGCGTGGGAACTCGGGCTCGGGGTGAAGGGCGTCACGGCAAGTCCGTTGCCCGGGCCCTCGGGCAATGTCGAATACTTTCTGTGGCTGCGTGCGGGGGCTGACGCCCTTGATCCGGCCGATGTTGACCGTGCGGTGGCGGAGGGGCCTCGTTGACACAGAACCGAGCTCGTACTGTTTTCCTGCTCGCCCACACGGGGCGGCCTGCGGCGATCCGCAGCGCCGAGCTCGTGGTGAAGGGGCTGCTGCGTGAGGGCATCGGCGTGCGGGTGCTGGAGTACGAGGCCGCGGACTTGCCGCTTCCGGAGGAAGTGGAGCTCGTCAAGGAGGCGACGCCTCAGTGCCTCGACGGGTGCGAGCTGCTGATCGTGCTCGGTGGGGACGGGACGCTGCTGCGCGGCGCCGAGTTCGCCCGTGCCTCCGGGGTGCCCATGCTGGGCGTCAACCTCGGGCGGGTCGGGTTCCTCGCCGAGGCCGAGCGGGATGATCTCGACAAGGTCGTCGACCGGGTGGTGACGAAGGCGTACGAGGTCGAGGAGCGGATGACCGTTGATGTGGTGGTTCACAGCAACGGGGACATCGTGCACACCGACTGGGCGCTGAATGAGGCGGCGGTTCAGAAGGCCGGTGCGGAGAAGCTGCTTGAGGTCGTCCTTGAGATCGATGGGCGGCCTGTCACTGGGTTCGGGTGCGACGGGATTGTGCTGTCGACTCCTACTGGGTCCACTGCCTATGCGTTTTCCGCTGGTGGGCCTGTGGTGTGGCCTGAGGTCGAGGCGTTGTTGATGGTGCCGATCAGTGCGCATGCGTTGTTCGCGAAGCCGTTGGTGACCTCGCCGGATTCTGTGCTCGCTGTGGAGGTTCTGCCGCACATTCCGCCGGGGGTGCTGTGGTGTGACGGGCGGCGGACTGTGGAGTTGCCGGCGGGGGCGCGGGTTGAGGTGCGGCGGGGGGCTGTGCCGGTTCGGCTTGCTCGGCTGCATCATGCGTCGTTCACGGATCGGCTGGTGGCGAAGTTCGCGTTGCCTGTTTCCGGGTGGCGGGGGGCTCCTCACTAGCCGACTGTGGGGGGGTGGTTGCAGAGCGTTGGCGGGTGCGGGTGGTTTGTGGCTGGTCGCGCAGTTCCCCGCGCCCCTTATAGGTGGGTCCACTCGCCCGGGTGACAGGGGGCCTCGCACTTGAGCGGATGGACCTCGTAAGGTCTTCACCGTGCTGGAAGAGATGCGGATACGGTCGCTCGGAGTCATCGACGACGCCGTTGTCGAGTTGTCGCCCGGGTTCACCGCTGTCACGGGTGAGACGGGTGCGGGCAAGACCATGGTGGTCACCAGCCTGGGGCTGCTGCTCGGTGGGCGGGCGGACCCGGCGCTCGTGCGGATCGGGGCCGAGAAGGCTGTCGTCGAGGGGCGCATCAGTGTGCCTGCCGGCGCGTCGGTCGTCGTGCGCGCCGAGGAGGCCGGTGCCGAGCTCGATGACGGGGCTCTGCTCATCAGCCGTACCGTTTCCGCCGAAGGGCGGTCCCGGGCGCATGTGGGCGGGCGGAGTGTGCCCGTCGGGGTGCTGGCCGAGCTGGCCGATGAGCTGGTCGCCGTCCATGGGCAGACCGATCAGCAAGGACTGCTGAAGCTGTCCCGGCAGCGGCAGGCGCTCGATCGGTATGCCGGGGACGCGGTCGCCGTGCCGCTCGCCAAGTACACCGAGGCCTATCGGCGGCTGCGGGCCGTGTCCGTGGAACTCGACGAGATCACCACGCGCGCGCGTGAGCGGGCTCAGGAAGCCGACATGCTGCGGTACGGGCTCGATGAGATCGCCGGTGTCGAGCCGCGGGCCGGGGAGGACGTCGAGCTGGCCGAGGAGGCCGAGCGGCTCGGGCATGCCGAGGCGCTGTCGTCGGCCGCCACGGCCGCGCACGCGGCCCTCGCCGGGAATCCCGAGGACCCTGAGGGCATCGACGCCGCCACGCTCGTCGCGGGCGCTCAGCGGGCCCTGGACGCCGTACGGTCGCACGACCCGGCGCTGGCGGCGCTCGCCGAGCGGATCGGGGAGATCGGGATCCTGCTGGGCGATGTGGCGGGGGAGTTGGCGGGGTACGCCGACGATCTCGACGCGGATCCCTTGCGGCTGGCGGCTGTTGAGGAGCGCAGGGCGGCTCTTACGGGGCTCACGCGGAAGTACGGCGAGGACATCGCCGCCGTTCTGGCGTGGGCCGAGCAGGGGGCCACGCGGCTCACCGAGCTCGACGGCGACGACGAGCGGATCGATGAGCTGACCGCCGAGCGGGACGCGCTGCGGGTCGAACTGGGTGGGCTGGCGCAGGCGTTGACCGATGCGCGGGCGGAGGCGGCCTCGCGGTTCGCCGCCGCCGTGACCGCCGAGCTGGCCTCGCTGGCGATGCCGCACGCGCGCGTGTCCTTCGACATCCGGCAGACCGAGGACGCGGAGGGGGTCGAGGTCGGCGGGCGGGCGGTCGCCTACGGGCCGTCCGGTGCGGACGAGGTCGAGCTGCTGCTCGCCCCGCATCCCGGTGCGCCGCCGCGGCCCATCGCCAAGGGGGCGTCCGGTGGTGAGCTCTCGCGCGTGATGCTGGCCGTCGAGGTCGTGTTCGCGGGGACGGATCCTGTGCCGACCTATCTCTTCGACGAGGTCGACGCGGGGGTGGGTGGCAAGGCGGCGGTCGAGATCGGGCGGCGGCTCGCGAAGCTGGCCAAGTCCGCGCAGGTGGTGGTCGTCACGCATCTGCCTCAGGTCGCGGCCTTCGCCGACCGGCAGTTGCTCGTCGAGAAGACCAACGACGGGTCCGTCACGCGGTCCGGGGTCAAGGTGCTCGAAGGTGAGGAGCGAGTGCGGGAGTTGTCCCGGATGCTCGCCGGGCAGGAGGACTCCGAGACGGCTCGGGCACATGCGGAGGAGTTGCTGGAGGCGGCTCGGGCGGACGCGTGACTCTTCGGCGGTGCGCGGGGAGTCTGTCCCTGCGGACTGGGGCCTGTCCGGCGGATCAGGCCGGGTTGTGAGGAACGCTGCCTGCCTGGCTGACTTGAGCGGGGTCTGGTGCGTGCAGCTGCAAGGCGGAGGAGGGCGGCGACGCGTGGGGGCCCCTCCCGCTCGAGCGAAGTCGAGAGTGGGGGAGTCGGCAACCACGACAACGCCGCTGGGGGTCCCCCCACGCCTTTAAGGCAGTGGGGGAGTGCGTGCCAGACCCCGCGACGTCGGCATGATCCGCCGGGCAGGCCCTAGGGTGGCTGGATGATCAGCCGCTCCGCCTCCCTCGCCCTCGCCGCCGTCCTCACCCGTGCCGCCGCCGGCGCCCTCCGGGCCAAGGCTCCCGGCGGACGGGGCCGTTGGGAGCGGAAGAACTACGCCGGGCGCACGGTCGAGCTGTACGCCGGCCCCGCGTCCGCGGCCGGCGTCGCGCTCGCCGCGGGCCGGGTCCACCCCGCCGCCGGGTTCGCCGTCGTCGCCGCCGGGGTCTGTGGGGCGTACGACGATGTCGCCGGCGCCGATGATCCGCGCCGCGGCTTCCGTGCGCACCTCTCCGCGCTCCGGGAGGGCGAAGTGACCAGCGGGGCCGTCAAGTTGTTCGGCATCTCGGCGGCTGGGCTCGTCGCCGGGGCGTTCCTCAAGGAGCGGGTCGTCGACAAGGTGCTGGCCGGGGTCGTCATCGCCGGGGCCGCGCACTTCGTCAACCTCGTGGATGTGCGGCCGGGGAGGGCGGTCGGTTCGGTCGTCGCGCTGGGGCTGCCGGGGGTGGTGCGCAAGGGGGCCGGGGGCGCGCTGGCCGCCACGACTGTGGGCGCCGCCGCTGCCGTACTGCCGGACGACCTCGGTGAGCGCGCGATGATCGGCGACACGGGGGCGCACGCGCTGGGCGCGGCTCTGGGGGCCGCGGTCGTCGCGGGCAACGGGAGGGTGGGGCTGATCGCGCACGCGGCCGCCGTCGTGGCCGCGGCCGTGTACGGGGACAAGGTCAGCGAGGCCGCGCGAGCGCTGCCGCTCGGGCTCCGCGAGTGACGCGCTTGTGCCGGGTGCCGGGTGCCGGGTGCCGGGTGCCGGGTGCCGGGTGCCGATTGACGCCGGGCGCGGGCTCTCCGAGTGACCGCGATCGCGCCGAGTGACGCCGGGTGCTGTGGGGTGTTCGGCGCGTGTCGCGTCGTTCTGGGGGCGCCGGGTGATGTTGCCGGCTGCGGGGTGGTCTGCCTGCGGCAGGCGAGTTGGCCGCCGCCGCGCGACTGCTCCCGCAGCGCGCTGCTCGGCTCGCCCCGACCGTTGCCGCCTGTTCCGAGCCACCTCGCCCGTCCACGGCCCGTCCGTCCGAACGCCTCGCCCGTTCCGCGCGACCCAGTTCACTCCCCGCGCCCTACCCCACTTCCTGCGCCCCACCCCCCTCTCCGCGCCCCACCCCCTCCCCACGCCCCCACCCCCTCCCCACGCCCCCACCCCCTCCCCACGCCCCCACTCCCGCCCAATGCCCCCACCCACCCCAAGTCGCCCCACCCGCGCCCCAGTGCCTCCCCCTCGACCCGAACACGCCCCGTTTCTCACCCGTGTGAGTGACCCGGTGTCTCTTCTCCCAGAACCCGCACACCCTCCGCGTTCCCGGAACACCCGTACGTGCTGGCATCCTTGGCCTATAACGCAGTACGCGTAGGAAGCGCGCGGTACATCCCTCCGCTCGATACCTTCTGTACGTTTCCTCGTGACCGCCCGACGCCGAACCAGGAGCCCCGGCCACGTGACCCCCGTGAGCAGCCACTCACCGCACGGCCAGTCGCCGCTGCGCACCGTCCAGGTGCTCGGCGGGGGCAACGCCCGCAGCAGCGCGCATGTGCGGTCCCTGGCCTCCGGGCTGGTCGCGAGGGGCGTGCGGGTGACCGTGTGCGCTCCTGTCGAGGCCGATCGCGCCTATGACTTCAGCGGGGCCGGTGCCGAGCATGTGCATGTGCCTCGGAGTAGTGATCCGGGGGCTGTCGCGGCGTTGCGGGCGGCTTGTGCGGACGCCGATCTCGTGCACGCGCACGGGCTGCACGCCTCGTTCCGTGCCGTTCTCGCGCTCAGCGGGCGGCGGACTCCGCTGGTGGTGACGTGGCATGACCGGGCGCATGCCGAGGGGGCGCGGGCCCATCTGGTGCGGTTGTTGGAGCGGCGGGTCGTGAAGGCCGCCTCCGTGGTGCTGGGGGCCAGTTCGGCGCTCGTCGACCGGGCGCGGACCACGGGGGCGCGGGACGCGCGGCTCGCCGCCGTTGCCCTGCCGGGGGTCCGTAAGGCCGTACGGCTGGAGGATCCCGACCGGCTGCGGCCCAAGGTGCGGGCCGAACTCGGGGCCACCGGGCGGCCGTTGCTGATGGCGGTCGGCTCGCTCGACCGGCATCGGGGGTACGACACTTTGCTGGACGCCGCGCGCGCGTGGCGCGGCCTCGACCCCATGCCCCTCGTCGTGATCGCGGGGGAGGGGCCGCTGCGCACGGAGTTGCAGCGGCGGATCGAGGACGAGGGGCTGCCGGTACGGCTCATCGGGCGGCGTGACGATGTCACCGAGCTGCTCGCGGCCGCCGACCTCGCGCTGCTGTCGAGCAGTTGGGAGTCCCGTTCCGTCCTCGCCCAGGAAGCGCTCCACGCGCGCGTGCCGCTCATCGCGACCGACGTCGGGAGCACGCCCGAACTCGTGGGCGACGCCGCCGAACTCGTGCCGTACGGGGACGCCGAGGCTCTCGCCGACGCCGTCGTGCGGCTGCTCGGGGACCCCGCGCGGTGCGAGGAGCTGCGGGAGAAGGGCGTACGGCAGGCGGCAACCTGGCCGACCGAGGACGAGACCGTCGCCCAAGTCCTCAGCGTCTACGACGAGTTGACCCAGCCCCGGCCGCTCATCTAGCTCCTGTCATTCAGTCCCGGCTAGGGCACATGCCTCCGCGCCCGCAGCGCCAGGCTCAACGCCAGTACCGTCTGCGGATCGTCCAGGTCCGTGCCCAGCAACTCGCCGATCCGCGCGAGGCGGTTGTACAGCGTCTGCCGGTTGAGGTGCAGCTCGCGGGCCGTCTCCGCCTTGCGGCCCGCGTGTGCCAGATACGTCTCCAGCGTGGGCAGCAGCGGCGGCTTGGAGCGGAGGTCGTGGTCGCGGACCGGGCCGATCGCGCGGTCCACGAAGGCGGCCAGGTCGGGGTGGTCGCGCAGCCGCCACAGCAGCAGGTCGATGTCGAGGCGGCGGGCGTCGTACCAGGGGCGGTCCGACAGGCCTTGCGCCGCCGTCGCCGTCTCCGCCGCGTGCCGTAGCCCCGCCGAGGCCGCCGCCCAGCCGCCCGCGACGCCGACCACGACCACCGGCGGCTGCGCTCCCGGCCGCTGCATCCCGGCCCGCTCCACCCCCGCCCGCAGCGCCGCCGCGACCCGGTCCGCGACCGCCGACCGCTCCGACTCCGAGCGCAGGCCCAGCAGGACCAGGACGCGGCCTTCGAGCGGACGTACGCCCAGGAGGACGGGAACCCCCACCGAGGCCAGCTCCTCCGAGACCGCCCGCGCCAGCACCGCCCAGCCGCCGCCCGGGGACAGGGTGTCGCCCAGCCGCATCACCACCGGGAGCAGGGGGCTGGTGCCCGGCTTGAAGCCCAGGACGCGCGCCTGCGCGGGCGCGTCCTCGGCGGCGATGCGGCCCTCGGCGAGGTCGGTGAGGAAGTCGCCCCGGCCTCGTGCCGCCAGTTCCTCCTCCTGGCGGGCCTGCATCAGCACCACCGCGAGGATGCCCGCCGCCCGCTCGGCCGCCATGCGGTGCACGGGGACCAGGGGAGCGCGTACGGGGAGCAGGACCAGGCGGGCCCGGACCGAACCCGTTCCCGGGCCGCCCCCGGGCACGTCCACCAGCACCGAACCGGCCGGCGGGGCGTCCTTGTGCTGGCCGCGCAGCCCCTCCCACACCTGGAGCGGGTCCGCGCCCTCCGGCCCCGCCCCGGCGGCGTACAGGAGCTGGCCGTCGGTCGTCTCCAGGAACACCGGGTTGCCGCTGAAGTCCGCCAGGATGCCGAGCACCTGGGGCACCCCGCCGCCGCCCAGCAGGGCCTCGGTACATCGGCGGTGCACCTCCTCGGCCTGCTGGAGCAGGGCGTAGTGGCCGTTGACGATCTCGGTGTGGATCTCCTCCGTCACCGTCACGAACGGCACCTCGCGGTGCAGTTGGACCAGCGGCAGCCCGGCCGCGCGGGCCGTGTCGACCAGGGCCGCGGGGAGGCGGGTGAAGCGGGGGCCGAGTTCGACGACCAGAGCCGCGATGCCCCGCTCGGCGAGGGTGCGGACGAACGCCCGCTGTTCGGCCGGACGGGTGCCGAGTCCGTAGCCCGTGGTCAGCAGCAGCTCGCCGCCCTTGAGGAGGGAGGCGATGTTCGGTACCTCGCCCGCGTGCACCCAGCGCACGGGCCGTTGCAGCCGGTCGGCGCCCGCGAGGATCTCGGGGAGGCCGCTGCGCAGGCCGGGCAGCTCCAGCGCCCGCTGAACGGTGATGCCGGCGCCCTGGCTGTCGAATCTGCTGTCCATGAGCCGGACGCTACCCGCGCGCATGCTTCGGGGACATCTCCGGGCGATTACGGGAACGATCACCGGCGCGCCGTACACGACAATCCGTCGCGCCCCCGGCCGAATTGCACGACCGCGTGTCGCTTGTGGCATGCGTCACTCCGCCGCCACACTGACGCATCCGAAAGCGAAGTGCGTTCTGATCTTCGGATTTCGTTGTCATACACGAGGGATGGGGGCGGGAATGACAGAAAAGCCCACGCGAGAGGTACACCGGCTCAAGGCGAATTCCGTAGGCCTGGTCGGTGTCGTGTTCATGGCGGTCGCCACCGCCGCGCCGATCACCGCGATGACCGGCAACCTGCCGATCGCCGTCGGCTTCGGCAACGGCACGGGCGCGCCGGCCGGCTATCTCTTCGCGACGCTCGTCCTGACGGTGTTCTCCGTCGGATACGTCGCCATGGCCCGGCGGATCACCGCCGCCGGCGCCTTCTACGGCTACATCTCGCACGGCCTGGGCCGGATCGCCGGCATGGCCTCGGGGATGCTCGCCGTGCTGGCGTACATCGTCTTCGAGGCGTCCATCGTCGGCGTCTTCTCCTACTTCGCGAAGACCACCGTCGACGACCAGCTCGGCGTCGACCTGCCGTGGATCGTCTACGCGGCGGCCATGCTGCTGGTCACCGCGGTCCTGGCGTTCTTCGACATCAACCTGACCGCGAAGGCCCTCGGCGTGATGCTGATCGCCGAGATCGCCGTCCTCTTCGCGGTCGCCACCGCCGTACTCCTGCAAGGCGGCGGCCCCGACGGCATCCCCATGGAGCCCATCAACCCGAAGAACGCCTTCACCGGCACCTCCGCCGGCCTCGGACTCTTCTTCGCCTTCTGGTCGTGGGTCGGCTTCGAGTCGACCGCGATGTACGGCGAGGAGTCCCGCGACCCGAAGCGGGTGATCCCGCGCGCGACCCTGATCTCGGTCGTCGGCGTCGGCATCTTCTACATCTACGTCTCCTGGATGACCATCGCCGGCAACGGGCTGGCGGGCTCGGTGAAGATCTCCTCGTCCGCGAGCCCGCTCGACCTCTTCTTCGACCCCGCGCACTCCTTCATCGGCGCCTGGGCCGTCGACACCTTCCAGTGGCTGCTGATCACCGGGTCCTTCGCCTGCGGCATGGCCTTCCACCAGTGCGCGGCCCGCTATCTGTACGCCATCGGCCGCGAGGGCTTCCTGCACCCCGCCCTCGGCCGCACGCACGCCAGGCACGGCTCCCCGTACATCGCGTCCTTCGTCCAGTCGGTCATCGCGGTCGCGCTCGTGGCGGCCTTCTGGCTGACCGGCCAGGACCCCTACATCCACCTCTACACCCTGCTCGCGATCCTCGGCACGATGGCGATCCTCATCGTGCAGACCCTGTGCTCCTTCGCGGTCATCGGCTACTTCCGCAAGAACCACCCCGAGGACCGGCACTGGTTCCGCACCTTCACCGCCCCGCTGCTCGGCGGCATCGGCATGATCGCGGTCGTCGTGCTGCTGGTGGTGAACCTCGACACCGCGGCCGGTACGGCGGCCGACTCGCTCTTCTTCAAGGCCATCCCGTGGATCGTCGGCCTGGTCTTCTTCGGCGGTCTCGGCCTCGGCCTCTATCTCAGGGCCAGGCAGCCGGAGCGCTACGACATCATCGGCCGGATCGTCCTGGAGGACGCGGCGGAGCGTACCGAGGAAGCCCCCGTCAACGCCTGAGGAGCAGTTCAGTGTCCCGAACGAATTCGATGCACGTCCTGCGTTCCCTCTTCGCCGACCACGCCGCCGCCGAGCGGCTCGCGATGCCTGTAGCCGACGCGCGCGTGCGCCGCCGTACGGTCCTCAAGGGCGCCGTCGCCACCACCGCGGCCGTCGCGGCGACCACCGCGGCCAGACCCGCCGCCGCGGCCGCGCCCCGGATCGCCGTCGTGGGCGCGGGGATCGCGGGCCTCACCGCGGCGCTCACCCTCGCCGACGCCGGCTACGCCTGCACGGTCTACGAGGCCAACCCGGACCGTGTCGGCGGCCGCATGTACTCCCAGCGCGACCACTGGGCCTACGGCCAGACCTCGGAGATCGGCGGCGAGCTGATCGACACCAGCCACAAGAAGATGCTGGAACTCTGCCGCCGCTTCTCGCTGCCCACCGAGGACTTCCTCGGCGGCGGGCCCAACGGGGCCGAGGAAGTCCTGTGGTTCGACGGCGCGTACTACCCGCGCGACCAGGCCGACGAGGACTTCAAGGACGTCTACCAGGCCCTGAAGAAGGACCTCCAGTCCTCCGGCGAGGTCTTCTGGAACCAGACCACCGCCGCCGGCACCGCCCTCGACACCATGTCCCTCTACGACTGGATCGAGTCCCGGGTCCCCGGCGGCCACGACTCCCCGCTCGGCAAGTTCTTCGACGTCGCCTACAACGTGGAGTACGGCGCCGACACGACCGACCAGTCCTCCCTGGCCCTCGTGCTGCTCATGGGCTACCAGACCAATCCCGGCAACTTCAACATCTGGGGCCTGTCCAACGAGCGCTACCACATCGTCGGCGGCAACGACCAACTCCCGCACGCCATAGCGGACTACCTGCCCGACGACACCATCCGGCAGGGCTGGTCCCTGGAGGCGGTCAAGGCCAACAGCGACGGCACCCAGACCCTCACCTTCACCGAGTCGGGCGCCACGAGGACGGTCACCGCCGACCACACCGTCCTGTGCGTCCCGCTTCCGGTCCTCCAGCAACTCGACCTCACCCAGGCCGGGTTCGACACCCGGATGACCAACCTCCTGCGGGACGCCCGCATGGGCCACTGCACCAAGCTCAACATGCAGTTCTCCAGCCGCCCTTGGCGCGGCACCGGCGCCTGGCCCGGTGTCTCCGCGGGCGACTGCTTCACCGACTCCGAGGTCCAGCAGACCTGGGACACCACCAAGGTCCAGTCGGGCACGGGCGGCATCCTCATCCAGTACGGCGGCGGCAGCCTGGCCGCGTCGCTGGCCCCGGCGGCGCCGTTCTCGTACGAGAGCGATCCGTATGTGAAGAAGCTCGCGACCAAGTACCTCGCCGGCATCGACGCCTTCTTCCCCGGTACGTCGGCGGCCTGGACCGGCAAGGCCCAGCTGTCCGCCTGGCACCTCAACCCCTATGCGCGGGGCGCCTATTCGTACTGGCCGGTGGGCTATCTGCACCGGTACGCGGGCTACGAAGGGGTCGCACAGGGCAACGTCCACATCGGCGGCGAGCACTGCTCCTACGACTTCCAGGGGTTCATGGAAGGCGGCGCGACCGAGGGCGAGCGGGCGGCCCAGGAGGTGATAGCCGCGCTGGGGTAGACCTGCCTACGGTGGAGTGCATGGACTTCAGCGTGGTCGCCGTGGCACGGGAGGACGACAGTCCGGTCGAGGAGCCGGTACGGGTGGCGGTGGCCGCCGACCGGCTCGGGTACCGGGAGGTGTGGGCGGGGGAGGGGCCGACCTGGGACTCCTTCGTCCTCGCCACGGCGATCGGCGGCGCCACCGAGCGGGTCGCGGTGACGGCCGGTCCGGTGCCGGTGAACGTGCGCGACCCGTACACCATCGCGCGGGGCGCCGCCTCGGTCGCCGCCCTCACCGGGCGGCCGGTCGGGGTGGCGCTCGGGACGTCCAGCAAGCGGGTGGTGGAGGGGGTGCACGGGGTGCCCCGGGCGCGGCCCGCCGCTGTCCTCGCGGAGGCGGCGGAGGCCGTACGGCGGCATCTGCGCGCCGAGCCCGGCGGGGCGGTCGGTGCCTTCCGCCGGCGTCTGCCCCCGCCCGGGGGACCGCTCACCGTGGCGGCCTTCGGGCCCCGCGCCATCGCCGCGGCCGCCGCGCACGCCGACCGCATGCTGCTGGACGTGGTCTCGCCCGAGCAGGTGCGCGAATTGCGCGGCGCGCTGGACGCGGCGGCCCGGAACCTCGGCCGTACGGCGCCCACGCTCGCCGCCTGGCTGCCGGCGGCCGTCGATCCGGGGCCCGAGTCCCTCGCGCAGGTGCTGGGCAGCATCGCCGGGTATCTGACCGTGCCCGGGTACAGCGAGGTCTTCGCCGACGCCGGGTTCGGCGCCGCCGTCGAACTGGCCGCGTCCGGCGCCGACCGGGAGACCCTGCTGTGGGCACTGCCACCGGAAGCCGCGGCCACGCTCGGTCTGGTCGGCGACCTGGACACCGTACGCGCGCGTGTCGACGCTTACGCCGATGCCGGGCTCGACGAGATCGCCCTGGTCCCGGCGACGGCGGGGGACCCGGGAGGGGAGCGGACGCTGAGGGCGCTCAAGCCGGTCTGATGTTGTGGTTGAAGCGGAAGACGTTGTCGGGGTCGAACTCCCGTTTCACCTCCGCCAGTCGCCGCGTGTTCTCGGGGCCGAGGCCCGCCGTGACCCGGTCGGTGCCCTCGTCGCCGATGAAGTTGAGGTAGACCGCGCCCGTGCTCCACGGCTGGGAATCCGTGCGGACGTCCCGGACCCACTGGACGACCCGGTCGTCGTCCGCCGGGTCCTCCCACATGGCGAACGGGTGTACGGCCCACCGCGCGTCCCGGTAGGGGACCGGGTACTCGTGCGGTCCGGCGGAGATCGCCCCGCCCAGCGGGAACAGGACGTGGATGGAGCCGGTGGGGACGGGCATCGACTGGGCCCGGGCGCAGAAAACGTCCAGGAAGTCGTCCGGGGCGCCGGTCAGATACTCCGCCGACCAGTAGTTCCGCATCCCCGGCGGATCGTCGAGCATGCACTGGACGTCGGCGTACGGCATCGCCCCGATGATCTCCGACTCGTGCGGCAGCGCGAGCAGCGGCTCGGCCAGCTTGCGCATGTCCTCCTCGGACCCGGCGTACGTCAGCAGCGCGCCGCACAACAGGGTGCCCTGGAGATGCGGCGGGCAGAACTCCTCGGGCGGGCCGGTGAGGTAGATGACGCCGCCGCTCGCCTCGTCCGGGCCCACGGCGATCAGGTCGCGGTAGGTGCGGGCGACCTCGGGGCCGTACTCCGGGAGGTACAGCAGCAGGGCGATGGCGAACTCGGGCAGCTCGTGCAGCTTCAGGGTGAGCGCGGTGGCGATGCCGAAGTTGCCTCCGCCGCCGTGCAGGGCCCAGAACAGCTCGGGGTTCTCGTCGGGGCTCGCGTGGACCTGAGAACCGTCCGCGGTGACCAGTTCGACGCCGAGCAGGTTGTCCACGGCGAGCCCGCACCAGCGGTCCAGCCAGCCGGAGCCGCCGCCGAGCACGAAGCCTCCGACACCGGTGGTCGAGGCCCGGCCGCCGGTCGTGGCGAGGCCGTAGGGCTCGCAGGCCCGGTCCAGATCGCTCATCGTGGCCCCGCCCGCGACCCGTACCGCCTCGGCCCCGGGATGGACGGTGACCGCGCGCATGTGGCGCAGGTCGACCACGAGACCGCCGTCGTTGAGCGACATGCCCGCCACGCTGTGACCGCCGCCGCGCACCGCGATCGGCAGATCGAGATCACGGCCGAAGCGCACGGCCCGTACGACGTCGGACTCGTCCACGCACTGGGCGATCACCGCCGGACGGCGGTCGATCATGGCGTTGAAGACGACTCGGGCCTCGTCGTAGCCCGGATCCCCCGGGGCGAACACGTCGCCGACCAGATCCTCGCGGAGCGCGGCGAGAGCCGCGCCCGCCTTCGATGGGGAGGCCATGGGGCGCCCCCTTCCGTGCAGGGGCTGATGGCTCCAGCGTAGGCGGGCCCGGCTCGGCGGTCCTGTTCAGACGCCGTGCGTCATCGATCCGTAAGACTCAACCGCCGTACGCCCCCGACGCCGTCAGCCGCAGGGCCGTGTCGATGAGCGGAACGTGGCTGAAGGCCTGCGGGAAGTTGCCGACCTGGCGCTTCAGCCGCGGGTCCCACTCCTCGGCGAGCAGCCCGAGGTCGTTGCGCAGGGCCAGCAGCTTCTCGAACAGCTTGCGGGCCTCGTCGACGCGGCCGATCATCGCGAGGTCGTCGGCCATCCAGAACGAGCAGGCGAGGAACGCCCCTTCGTCACCGGGGAGGCCGTCGACGCCCTCGCTGTCGCCCTCGGTCGGGTAGCGCAGGATGAAGCCGTCCGTCGTGGACAGCTCCCGCTGGATCGCCTCGATGGTGCCGATGACCCGCTTGTCGTCCGGCGGCAGGAAGCCCATCTGCGGGATCAGCAGCAGGGAGGCGTCCAGCTCCTTCGAGCCGTACGACTGCGTGAACGTGTTGCGTTCCTTGTCGTAGCCCTTCTCGCACACGTCCCGGTGGATGTCGTCGCGCAGCTCGCGCCAGCGCTCCAGCGGGCCGTCCGCGTCCCCGGACTCGATGAGCTTGATGGTGCGGTCGACCGCGACCCAGGCCATCACCTTCGAGTGCACGAAGTGGCGGCGCGGGCCGCGCACCTCCCAGATGCCCTCGTCGGGCTCGTCCCAGTGGTCCTCCAGGTAGCGGATGAGCTTGAGCTGGAGCAGGGAGGCGTAGTCGTTGCGGGCCAGGCCCGTCATGTGCGCCAGGTGCAGGGCCTCGGTGACCTCGCCGTACACGTCCAGCTGGAGCTGGTGGGCGGCGCCGTTGCCGACGCGCACCGGCGCCGAGTTCTCGTAGCCCGGCAGCCAGTCCAGCTCGGCCTCGCCCAACTCCCGTTCGCCCGCGATGCCGTACATGATCTGGAGGTTCTCGGGGTCCCCCGCGACCGCGCGCAGCAGCCACTCGCGCCAGGCGCGGGCCTCCTCGCGGTAGCCGGTGCGCAGGAGCGAGGAGAGGGTGATCGCGGCGTCGCGGAGCCAGGTGTAGCGGTAGTCCCAGTTGCGGACGCCGCCGATGTCCTCGGGCAGGGAGGTCGTCGGCGCGGCGACGATGCCGCCGGTCGGGGCGTAGGTGAGGGCCTTGAGCGTGATCAGGGAGCGGACGACGGCCTCGCGGTACGGGCCGTGGTACGTACAGTGCTCGACCCAGTCCTGCCAGAACTCCTCGGTCAGCTCCAGCGACTGCTCCGGCTCCGGCAGCGGCGGCGCCTCCTTGTGCGAGGGCTGCCACGAGATGGTGAACGCGATCCGGTCACCGGGGGCGACCGTGAAGTCGGAGTAGGTGGTCAGCGACTTGCCGTAGGTCTCGCACTCGGTGTCGTACCAGACCGAGTCCGGGCCTGCGACGGCGACCGTACGGCCCTCGTGCTTGTGCACCCACGGCACGACCCGCCCGTACGAGAACCGCATCCGCAGGGCGGAGCGCATCGGGACGCGGCCGGAGACGCCCTCGACGATCCGGATGAGCTGCGGGGCGCCGTCGCGCGGGGGCATGAAGTCGGTGACCCGGACCGTGCCGCGCGGGGTGTCCCACTCGGACTCCAGGATCAGCGAGTCGCCGCGATAGGTGCGCCGGGCCGCGGTGGGCGGCTCCGCGTCGGCGGCGTGCGCGGGCCCCAGGCGCCAGAAGCCGTGCTCCTCGGTGCCCAGCAGACCGGCGAAGATGGCGTGCGAGTCGAAGCGCGGCAGGCACAGCCAGTCCACTGTGCCGTCCCGGCAGACCAACGCCGCGGTCTGCATGTCTCCGATGAGTGCGTAGTCTTCGATGCGCCCGGCCACGTGCAACTCCAGTCGAACGGCCACGTCACCCCCCGAGGAAAAAGGGGGCTGTCGCTAGTGCGGTCAAGGGGTCGTTTGTAATGCGTCGTTGAGCGGTGAAGCAAAGCAGCCGATCGGCTGCGAGGCAAAACGACAATTTCTGCTCAACGAACTGACGAGCTCTCGTTGTTCCGGTGATTACGGGCGGGGGTGGTGCCGTGTTGCCGGTCGGGCTCGGCAGCGAATGTCCGAGCAGGATACGACGCACGTAGATGATCTGTGTGCCGCTCCGGGCAACGCGGGTGGGCCGATCGGGTGAGCAACAGGTGAGGAACGCGAGACGGGCACGCGTGTGTGCCGACCTGTGTGTCCACGCGTGTGCGGAGCGTGGCCGGAAGCCATCTCGCCGAGGCGCTGATACCCTGGTAGCCCGTGGACCGGTGGTGGATAAAACCCCCGACCGCAGCGACGGCAACCCCGGAGATCTCCGGTCGTGAAGCCGCCCAGCACCTCAGACCGAGACCACGGGAGCCCCCCTTTGGCCATGACGCCCAAATCAACGACGACCAAGCACATCTTCGTCACCGGGGGTGTCGCCTCCTCTCTCGGCAAGGGCCTGACGGCCTCCAGCCTCGGCATGCTCCTCAAGGCGCGCGGTCTGCGCGTCGTGATGCAGAAGCTCGACCCGTACCTCAACGTCGACCCGGGCACGATGAACCCCTTCCAGCACGGTGAGGTGTTCGTCACCAACGACGGTGCCGAGACGGACCTGGACATCGGACACTACGAGCGTTTCCTCGACCGTGACTTGGACGGCAGTGCAAACGTCACCACCGGCCAGGTCTACTCGACGGTGATCGCCAAGGAGCGGCGCGGCGAGTACCTCGGTGACACCGTGCAGGTCATCCCGCACATCACCAACGAGATCAAGCACCGCATCCGTCGCATGGCCACCGACGAGGTCGACGTCGTCATCACCGAGGTCGGCGGCACCGTCGGCGACATCGAGTCCCTGCCGTTCCTGGAGACGGTCCGCCAGGTCCGCCACGAGGTCGGTCGTGACAACGTCTTCGTCGTCCACATCTCCCTCCTGCCGTACATCGGTCCGTCGGGGGAGCTGAAGACGAAGCCGACCCAGCACTCGGTTGCGGCCCTCAGGAACATCGGTATCCAGCCGGACGCGATCGTGCTGCGCTGCGACCGCGAGGTCCCCACCGCGATCAAGCGGAAGATCTCGCTGATGTGCGACGTCGACGAGGCCGCCGTGGTCGCCTGCCCCGACGCCCGCTCGATCTACGACATCCCGAAGACCGTGCACGGCGAGGGCCTGGACGCCTACGTCGTCCGCAAGCTGGACCTGCCGTTCCGCGACGTGGACTGGACGACCTGGGACGACCTGCTCGACCGCGTCCACAACCCCGACCACGAGATCACCCTCGCCCTGGTCGGCAAGTACATCGACCTGCCGGACGCCTACCTCTCGGTCACCGAGGCGCTGCGCGCGGGCGGCTTCGCCAACAAGGCCCGCGTGAAGATCAAGTGGGTCACCTCCGACGACTGCAAGACCCCGGCCGGCGCCGCGGCGCAGCTCGGTGACGTCGACGGCATCTGCATCCCGGGCGGCTTCGGCGACCGCGGTGTGCTCGGCAAGGTCGGCGCGATCAAGTACGCCCGCGAGAACAAGATCCCGCTGCTCGGCCTCTGCCTGGGCCTTCAGTGCATCGTGATCGAGGCCGCGCGCAACCTGGCCGACATCCCGGACGCCAACTCCACCGAGTTCGACTCGGCGACCTCGCACCCGGTCATCTCCACCATGGCCGAGCAGCTCGACATCGTCGCCGGCGAGGGCGACATGGGCGGCACCATGCGGCTCGGCATGTACCCGGCCAAGCTGGCCGAGGGCTCGATCGTGCGCGAGGTGTACGACGGCAAGGAGTACGTCGAGGAGCGGCACCGTCACCGCTACGAGGTGAACAACTCCTACCGCGCGGAGCTGGAGAAGAACGCGGGCATCGTGTTCTCCGGCACCTCCCCGGACGGCAAGCTCGTCGAGTACGTCGAGTACCCGCGCGACGTCCACCCCTACCTGGTCGCCACGCAGGCGCACCCGGAGCTGCGCTCGCGCCCGACCAGGCCGCACCCGCTGTTCGCCGGCCTGGTGAAGGCGTCGGTCGAGCGGAAGAATTCCAAGTAACACGTCAGTTGTACGGTTGCCGGGGTGCATACCTTCAAAGGTGCGCACCCCGGTTTCTTTTTGTGTGTGGGAGGACGGACGGCATGACGATCAAGGACACCCCCGAGGAGTGGGAGATCCGGGCGACGGAGACCCCCTTCGTGGGCAACAAGACCTCCGTCCGCACGGACGACGTCGTCATGCCCGACGGCAAGGTCGTCCGCCGCGACTACCAGGTCCACCCGGGCTCGGTCGGTGTCCTCGCCCTGGACGACGAGGGCCGTGTTCTGTGCCTCAAGCAGTACCGCCACCCCGTACGCCAGAAGCTCTGGGAGATCCCGGCCGGCCTCCTCGACGTGCCCGGCGAGAACCCCCTGCACGCCGCCCAGCGCGAGCTGTACGAGGAGGCGCACGTCAAGGCCGAGGACTGGCGGGTGCTGACCGACGTCTACACCACGGCGGGCGGCTGCGACGAGGCCGTACGGATCTTCCTGGCCCGCGATCTGTCCGAGGCCGAGGGCGAGCGCTTCGAGGTCGAGCACGAGGAGATCGACCTGGAGTACGCGCGCGTGCCCGTCGAGGAGCTCGTACGCGGGGTGCTCGCGGGGGAGCTGCACAACAACTGCCTGGTGGTGGGTGTGCTTTCGCTGGTGGCGGCGCAGCACGGGGACGGCCTGGACGCGCTGCGTCCCGCGGACGCGCCCTGGCCGGCGCGCCCCTTCGACGTCTGAGCACACGAAGATCGTCTCTGGTGTGACGATCGGCTGATCCGATCGGGCGACGTGTCCGCCGCGCTCCTCACGGAACGTTGCAGAGCGTGAACTAGGCTCTGAAAATGCCCGAACCGGAGTCCCGGCGGGCTTTGCGCGTGCGGTGGGACGGGAGTGTGGCCCGTGACGGATCAGGCGGTGGAGACAGGCGGCGTCCGGCTGTCGGCCGAGGGTCATTTCCTGGGCCGGACACGGGAGTTGAAGGAGCTGCTCGCCGACATCGAGCGGGCGGGCCTCGATACCCTCTCCGGCAAGAAGGCGCCCCGCGCGCGCGTGCTCCTCATCGCGGGCAGACCCGGCTCCGGCCGCACCGCGCTCGCCGAGGAACTCGTACGGCAGGTCGCGGAGCGTTACGACGACGGGGTGCTGCGCGTCCGGCTGAGCGAGCCCGACGGCACCCCCGTCCCGGTCGAACGCGCCGCCCGTGAACTGCTCGCCGCCCTCGACCGGCCGACCCCGGCGGGCGCCGCCGAGGACGACCTCGCGGCGGCGCTGCGCGAGGCCCTCGCCGACCGGCGCGCGCTGCTCCTGCTCGACGACGCGGTGAGCGCGGAGCAGGTCGACGCGCTGCTCCCGGACACCCCGGAATGCCTGGTCGTGGCCGTGTCCGGCGGTCCGCTCACCGGCATCTCCGACGTCCGCCCCTGCACGCTGGGCGGCCTCGACACCAAGTCCGCGCTGGAACTGCTGACCCGCTCCACCGGCTCGGTCCGCATCACCGTCGACCCGCGGGCCGCCGAGGGACTCGTCGAGGAGTGCCAGGCGCACCCCGCCGCGCTGACGCTGGCCGGCGGCTGGCTCGCCGCCCGGCCGAAGGCCGCCGTCGCCGACCTCGCCAAGCATCTGCGCACGGAGGGTGACGAAGGGACCCCGCTCAGCCGGGTCTTCCGGCTCGCCTACGGCTCCCTGCCCAGCCCGGCCGCCCGGATACTGCGACTGCTCTCCCTCGCCCCCGCCGGACTGATCGACCCGCACACCGCCTCCGCGCTCGCCGGCTGCTCGGTGGGCGGCGCCCGCACCACGCTGGACGACTTCGTCGCCCTGGGGCTGCTGCACCCCGTGGACTCCCCGCTGCCCCAGTACGAGGTGCCGGGCTGTCTGCACCCCCTGCTCAAGGCCCTCACCGAGAGCCAGGACCGCCCCGCCGAACTGCAACTGGCCCGTGCCCGGATGCTGGAGCGGACGGTACGGCTGCTCCAGTCGTCCCGCGCGATCACCGAGACCGACAACCCCGAGGCCCGCGAGAAGCTCCAGGGCCTGCCCCGCTCGCTGCGCTTCCCCAGCCCCCGGGCCGCCGAGGACTGGCTGCGCGTCCGCAGGCCCGCCCTGCTGGCCTCGGCCCGGCTCGCGGTCGCCGACGGGGAGCTCGACACCCTCGCCAGGCGGCTGATGTCCCAGCTGGTCAGGGCGATGGTCGCGCACTTCGGCACCCAGGCCGCCGCGCCCGACCTGTACGGCATCCACGGGCTCGTCCTGGATGTGGCCGAGCGGCGGGAGCTGCCCCGCGAGCAGGCGGCGGCGCTGCTCAATCTGGGGGACCTGGACGCGCAGACCGGTCGTACACAGGACGCGCTGCTGCGATATCGAACAGCTTTGGATGCCGGACGCAGAGCAAATGACCCGTACGCGACCGGCCGCGCAATGGAATCCGTAGGTGGCGCGTACCTGGAGCTCGGGGACTACGACCGGGCCGCCGACTGGTTCGGCCGGGCCCTCGCCCAGCGGCTGGCCAGGGACGAGCGGGAGGACGCCGCCCGGCTGTACGGCCGGATCGCCGCCGCCCACACCTACGCGGGCCGCTACGGCGAGGCGCAGCGCGGCTGGCGCGCCGCGGTCGCCGGGCACCGCAAGAACGGCGATGTCGCCGCGCACGCACGGGCGTTGAGCGAACTCGCGCGCGTCCAGGAGTACGCGGGGCGGCCCGAGGAGTCGATGCGCACCTGCCAGGAGGCCGTCGAGTGGGCGCGGCGCGCGGAGGACGTACGGCTCCAGGCGGCGCTTCAGCTGCGGCTCGCCGACACGCTGGACCACCTCGGCGATCCCGCCGCGGCGGGGCTGCACCGGGGGGCCGCGGAGCGGCTGCTGGGGGAGGAGCTTTCGGAGGGGGAACCGGAGCCGGAGCAGCCCGATCTCCCGAAACAAGACGCTGACGCCTGCGAAATCCGCAGTACACCCGCTGAAGATTGATGCAATGAAAGGCTAGACAGCGGGAACACCTTCATTAGACTGGCTCTGCCGCACCTTCTCCTGCGGTGCATCCTGGTGTGCTCACGCATGGCCGGGTATGTGTTGGATTACCCCGTGTGTTACCCCACACCCTCTGAGCCAAGGACCGTGATCGACGTGAAGGTCGGCATCCCCCGCGAGGTCAAGAACAACGAGTTCCGGGTGGCCATCACCCCCGCCGGTGTGCACGAGCTGGTGCGCCACGGCCACCAGGTCGTCATCGAGCAGAACGCCGGTGTCGGTTCGTCGATCCCGGACGAGGAGTACGTCGCCGCCGGCGCCCAGATCCTCGGCACCGCCGACGAGGTGTGGGCCACCGCCGACCTGCTGCTCAAGGTCAAGGAGCCCATCGCCGAGGAGTACCACCGCCTCCGCAAGGACCAGACGCTCTTCACGTACCTGCACCTCGCCGCCTCCAAGGAGTGCACGGACGCGCTCATCGAGTCCGGCACCACGGCGATCGCATACGAGACGGTCGAGCTGCCCTCCCGCGCGCTGCCGCTGCTCGCCCCGATGTCCGAGGTCGCGGGCCGCCTCGCCCCGCAGGTCGGCGCCTACCACCTGATGCGCTCGGTCGGCGGCCGCGGTGTGCTCCCCGGTGGCGTCCCCGGCACCCAGCCCGCGCGTGCCGTCGTCATCGGCGGCGGCGTCTCCGGCTGGAACGCCACCCAGATCGCCGTCGGCATGGGCTTCCACGTCACGCTGCTCGACCGCGACATCAACAAGCTCCGCGAGGCCGACAAGGTCTTCGGCACCAAGGTCCGGGCGATCATGTCCAACTCCTTCGAGCTGGAGAAGGCCGTCCTCGACGCCGACCTCGTCATCGGCGCGGTGCTCATCCCGGGCGCCAAGGCTCCGAAGCTGGTCACCAACGAGCTCGTGGCGCGCATGAAGCCCGGAAGTGTCCTTGTCGACATCGCGATCGACCAGGGCGGCTGCTTCGAGGACTCCCGCCCGACCACCCACGCCGAGCCGACCTTCCAGGTCCACGACTCGGTCTTCTACTGCGTCGCCAACATGCCCGGCGCGGTGCCCAACACCTCCACGTACGCGCTCACCAACGCGACGCTGCCGTACATCGTGGAACTGGCCAACAAGGGCTGGGTCGAGGCGCTGCGCCGGGACCCCGCGCTCGCCAAGGGTCTGAACACCCATGACGGCAAGGTCGTTTACAAGGAGGTCGCGGAGGCGCACGGCCTGGAGCACGTCGAGCTGGAGACGCTGCTCGGCTGAGCCCGAGGACACCGGAGGACTAAGTCACCTTTTCGTAAAGGCGATACGTCAACAAGGCGTGTCAACCACTCGCATCCGGCCGGACCTTGCCCCACAAGGTCCGGCCGGATGTGTGTATGGTCACTTTGCGACTCTCGGTCAACTCGCCTCGAACGTAACCCTTTGGTCGATTCGCACACCGGTGAAACCTGCCGTGCGACGGCTGTACGCCCTTGACAGCGCGATGTTTGATTGCCGACACATCGGGCCGGGTCCGGCGGATTGTGTTGCTGTGAACACCCGACACGCCATAGAGTCGCCGACTGTCGGCATGGTGCCACGCTGACCTTGTCTAGAAGTTTCCTGGTCACCAAGGAGGTAAGACGACTTGTGAATGAGTCGACATTTACTCCCGGGGGTGGTCAACCAGGAACGCCTGCACGGGCCGAGGGCCCCGCGGGGTTCGAGGCTGTCGGCTCCGTCGCGGTGCGCACCTTCGCAGCCCACCAGAGTCACCTGAACTCACGAGTGACTCTGTCAGCACACCAGAGCATGGATGGCCATCACGTGAACGCCATGGCCGGCGACGGAAGTGGCGCGCCCCACAACCAGTTCGCCGACTACGACGAACTGCCCGAGGGGCACTTCTACGACCCCGACGCCGAGTACGAGCCCGATCCCGAGTACGCGGCCACGCTCGCTCCCGACGCTGCCCGCCAGCGCCGTGAGCGCATCGGCCCGACCGGACGCCCGCTGCCGTACTTCCCGATCCCGGGTCCGCTGACCGATCACGGACCCGCGAAGATCATCGCGATGTGCAACCAGAAGGGCGGCGTCGGCAAGACCACGTCGACCATCAACCTGGGTGCCGCGCTCGCGGAGTACGGACGCCGGGTGCTGCTCGTGGACTTCGACCCGCAGGGCGCGCTGTCGGTGGGTCTCGGTGTCAACCCGATGGAGCTCGACCTCACCGTCTACAACCTGCTCATGGAGCGGGGCATGGCGGCCGACGAGGTCCTGCTCAAGACCGCGGTCCCCAACATGGACCTGCTGCCGAGCAATATCGACTTGTCGGCGGCGGAGGTCCAGCTGGTCTCCGAGGTCGCGCGCGAGTCGACACTGCAGCGGGCCCTGAAGCCGCTCATGGCCGACTACGACTACATCGTGATCGACTGTCAGCCTTCGCTGGGTCTGCTCACCGTCAACGCTCTGACGGCCGCGCACAAGGTGATAGTGCCACTGGAGTGTGAGTTCTTCGCGCTGCGTGGTGTCGCCCTGCTGACGGAGACCATCGAGAAGGTCCAGGAGCGGCTCAACCCGGAGCTGGAGCTCGACGGGATCCTCGCCACCATGTACGACTCGCGCACGGTCCACAGCCGCGAGGTGCTGGCCCGTGTGGTCGAGGCGTTCGACGACCACGTCTACCACACGGTCATCGGCCGCACGGTCCGCTTCCCGGAGACCACGGTCGCCGGTGAGCCGATCACCACGTACGCCTCCAACTCCGTCGGCGCCGCCGCCTACCGTCAGCTCGCCAGGGAGGTGCTCGCCCGGTGTCACGCCGAGTGAGTCTGCCGGGGGCCGACGAACTCTTCCGTACGACAGGGGGAATGGCGCTCCAGCCGTCCACTCCGCGACGGGGGGCCAACGGCGACGCCCGGGTCCCCGCGCCGGCCGGAGAGAGCGACGGGGCCGCGGCCGCGTCGCCCGAGGACGCGCCGCAGTCGGTGCCCGTACAGGGCGGCGACGGCGACGGGGCGGAGCATGTGGCGACGGAGCCCGCCGCGGCCGGTGAGTCCCGCAGCCGGGACGCGGCGGCGGAGCGCTCCGGGCGACGTCAGGACGCGCAGGAAGGTTCTGCCGGGGCCGCGCCGCGCAAGCAGCGCGGTGGTGGCAGCAGGGCGGCCTCACGGCGGCCCAGCGGGCGTGAGCGGCACGACGAGAAGATCACCGTGTACGTCTCCGCCGAGGAGCTCATGGATCTGGAGCACGCGCGTCTGGTGCTCCGGGGCGAGCACGGTCTCGCCGTCGACCGCGGGCGGATCGTCCGTGAGGCGGTCGCCGTGGTGCTGGCCGATCTGGAGTCCCGGGGAGACGCGAGCATCCTCGTACGCCGGCTTCGCGGGCGGTAGCGGTAGCCTGCGGGGGCCATGACCTCGAACGACGCTCCCCTCTCCGGCGCAGCTGCCGGCCGTCGGCGTGCGCTGGGGCGGGGGCCGGGGTCGGATCCGGTCCCTGTGGCGGCGGCGCCCGAAGTGGTCGTACCGGAGCCCCAAGTGGTCGTACCGGAGCCCGAGGCACCTCCTCACGAACCCGCCGAATCCCAGGAACCCGACGACGGTGTCTTCAAGGTTCGGCTCGCCAACTTCGAAGGGCCCTTCGATCTCCTCCTCCAGCTGATCTCCAAGCACAAGCTGGACGTCACCGAGGTCGCCCTGTCCAAGGTCACCGACGAGTTCATGGCGCACATCAGGGCCATGGGTTCGGACTGGGACCTCGACCAGACCACCGAGTTCCTCGTCGTCGCCGCCACCCTCCTCGACCTCAAGGCCGCCCGGCTGCTGCCCTCCGCCGAGGTCGAGGACGAGGCCGACCTCGCCCTCCTCGAAGCCCGTGACCTGCTCTTCGCGCGGTTGCTCCAGTACCGCGCGTACAAACAGATCGCGGACATCTTCAATCAGCGGCTGGAGGAGGAGGCCCGGCGCTATCCCCGTACCGTCGGGCTCGAACCGCACCACGCCGAGCTGCTGCCCGAGGTCGTCATCAGCATCGGCGCGGAGGGGTTCGCGAAGCTCGCCGTGAAGGCGATGCAGCCGAAGCCCAAGCCGCAGGTGTACGTCGACCACATCCACGCGCCGCTGGTGAGCGTGCAGGAGCAGGCCGGCATCGTCGTCGCCCGGCTGAAGGAACTCGGCGAGGCCAGCTTCCGGGCGCTGGTCGAGGACACCGACGACACCCTCACCGTCGTGGCGCGGTTCCTGGCGCTTCTTGAGCTGTACCGGGAGAAGGCCGTCGCCCTCGACCAGGAGACCGCCCTCGGTGATCTCATCGTGCGGTGGACCGGCGGGGAGGACGGCGCCGAGCCGATGGTGACCGACGAGTTCGACCGACCGCCCGAGCCGCCCAAGGAGGACAAGGCGTGAGCGAGGAGACGACCACCGACGTCCCGGCGGGGCTGCGCACCGTCGCCGACCTCGATCTCAAGCCCGCGCTGGAGGCGGTCCTCATGGTCGTGGACGAGCCCGCGACCGAGGAGCATCTGTCGAAGATCCTCCAGCGGCCCAAGCGGCAGATCGCGGACGCGCTGCGGGAGCTGGCCGACGAGTACACCGTCCAGGGGCGCGGGTTCGAGCTGCGGCTGATCGCCGGGGGCTGGCGTTTCTACAGCCGGCCCGAGTTCGCGGCGGCCGTCGAGGGCTTCGTGCTCGACGGGCAGCAGGCCCGGCTCACCCAGGCGGCGCTGGAGACGCTCGCGGTCGTCGCCTACCGCCAGCCGGTCAGCCGCAGCAGGGTCTCCGCGGTGCGCGGAGTCAACTGTGACGGGGTCATGCGGACCCTGCTCCAGCGGGGTCTGGTCCAGGAGACGGGCACGGAACCCGAAACAGGTGCGATCCTGTACACGACGACGAACTACTTTCTGGAGCGGATGGGCCTGCGCGGCCTGGACGAGCTCCCGGAGCTCGCGCCCTTCCTCCCGGAGGCGGAGGCGATCGAGGCCGAGACACTGGAAGGGGTTCCGTCGTTCGATCCGGACGCTCCTGACGCGCCGGACGGCCACGACGCAGACGACTAGACGGAAATTTGATGCGAAGCAGCAGCGGCAGGAACAGCAGCGGAAACAACGGCGGGAGCCGTGGTGGCAACAGCGGCGGCCGCGGCGGGAGCAGCGGTGGCCGCGGTAATCACCGCGGTGCCGGGAACGCCCGCGATGACAAGCAGGGCGGCCGGCCGAAGAAGCCCCGCCCCGAGGAGCGTCGTTACGACGTAGGCCCTGGCGCCTCCCCCGAAGGGCCGAAGTCGGGGCGCGGCGCCTCGGCGCGCGGCGGTGCCAAGGGCGGGCCCAAGCAGGGCCAGGGCACCGGGCGGGGCCGCTGGGTCCCGGCGACCTCCCGTGAGTACGAGGCCCGGGCCGAGGAGCGCAACCGCGACCGGTACGCGGGCAAGAAGGACATCAAGCTGCCCAAGACCTTCCCGGGCGCCGAGCAGGAGGGCGAGCGGCTCCAGAAGGTCCTCGCACGCGCGGGCTACGGCTCCCGGCGGGCCTGCGAGGAGCTCATCGAGCAGGCGCGCGTCGAGGTCAACGGCGAGATCGTCCTGGAGCAGGGCAAGCGCGTCGACCCGGAGAAGGACGAGGTCAAGGTCGACGGACTGACCGTCGCGACCCAGTCGTACCAGTTCTTCTCGCTGAACAAGCCCGCCGGTGTCGTCTCCACGATGGAGGACACCGAGGGCCGCCAGTGCCTCGGCGACTACGTCACCAACCGTGAGACGCGGCTCTTCCACGTCGGCCGGCTGGACACCGAGACCGAGGGCGTCATCCTGCTCACCAACCACGGCGAGCTGGCGCACCGCCTGACCCACCCCAAGTACGGCGTGAAGAAGGTCTACCTCGCGCACATCGTGGGCCCGATCCCGCGCGACCTGGGCAAGCGGCTCAAGGACGGCATCCAGCTGGAGGACGGGTACGCGAAGGCGGACCACTTCCGGGTCGTCGAGCAGACCGGCAAGAACTACCTCGTCGAGGTCACCCTCCACGAGGGCCGCAAGCACATCGTGCGGCGCATGCTCGCCGAGGCCGGGTTCCCGGTCGACAAGCTGGTGCGGGTCTCCTTCGGGCCGATCACCCTGGGCGACCAGAAGTCGGGCTGGCTGCGGCGGCTGTCGAACACCGAGGTCGGCATGCTGATGAAGGAGGTCGACCTGTAGGTCGTCCCGTACGACGCAGGTCGAACCGTACGACGGCCGGTCGCGGAATTCTTTCCGGGACCGGCCGATTCGTTTTCGCGTTCCCGGCGGTCTGTACCCGTGACGGAGGGAGCGGGGATGACCACGACCACCGCGGACCGCGAGGAGTTCGTCCGGCTGACGGACGGGTACCGACGCGAGCTGCTCGCCCACTGCTATCGCATGGTCGGCTCGGTCGACGAGGCCGAGGACCTGGTGCAGGAGACGTATCTGCGGGCCTGGCGGTCCTACGACGGCTACGAGGGCCGGGCCTCCTTGCGGACCTGGCTGCACCGGATCGCCACCAACACGTGTCTGACGGCCCTGGAGAGCCGCGCGCGACGTCCGCTGCCCTCGGGGCTCGGGGGGCCGTCAGAGGCGCCTGAGGAGCCGTTGAGGGCCCCTGCGACCGACATCCCGTGGCTCCAGCCGGTGCCGGACTCGCTGCTCGACCCCGCGACGGTCGTGGCCGCACGGGGGAGTCTGCGGCTCGCGCTGGTCGCCGCGTTGCAGCACCTGCCCGCGCGGCAGCGTGCGGTACTGATCCTGCGGGACGTGCTGGCCTGGCGTGCGCCCGAGGTCGCCGCCCTCCTCGGCACCTCCACGGCGGCCGTGAAGAGCAGCCTCCAACGCGCGCGTGCTCGTCTCGACGAGATCGCCCCGGACGAGGACCTCGTCGTCGAACCGGACGGCGCGGCGGACCGCGAGGTGCTCGACCGGTACATGGCCGCCTTCGAGAACGCCGACCTGGACGCCCTCCTCGGGCTGTTGCAGGACGGGGTCTCGCTGGAGATGCCGCCGCACCTGGAGTGGTTCGCCGGGAAGAAGGCCGTGCTGCGGTTCTTCCACGCACGCGTGCGGGTCCCGGGCGCGCTGCGGATGGTGCCCACGCGCGCGAACGGGCAGCCGGCCGTGGCGATGTACGAGCGGGGCGCGGACGGCGTCCTGCGCGCGCACTCCGTGCAGGTGATCACCCGGGAGGGCGGCGAGATCGTACGGATCACCGCATTCCTGGACCACGGACGGTCCTTCGCCCGCTTCGGCCTGCCCGAGGTGCTGTCGTGAACCCCGGGGAGCTGCTGGAGCGCTCGCTCGCCTACGCGCTGGGATGCGTCGCCGCGGTGGGGCCCGCGGGACTGGGCCGGGGCACGCCCTGCGCCGAGTGGGACCTGGGCGAGCTGCTGGAGCATCTCGACGACTCCCTGGACGCGTTGCACGAGGGGCTGACCGGCGGGCGGATCGGGCTGCTCCCGCAGACCGACCGCGTCTGCGGCTTCCGCACGCGCGCGTGTGCCGTGCTCGGCGCCTGGGCGGCCGGACCCGGGGGAGAGGTGCTGGTCGGTGAACGGCCGCTGGACGTGCGGGTGATGGGCGCGGTCGGCGCCGTCGAGATCGCCGTGCACGGATGGGACGTGGCCCAGGCGTGCGGGCGGCCCCGGCCCCTCCCGGTCGCCCTCGCGGCCGATTTGCTGCCCATCGCGCGGTGCGTGGTCACGGAGGAGGACCGGGGGGTGCGGTTCGGGGCGCCGGTCGCGGTGGCGGTCTCCGCGCCGCCGGACGCCCGGCTCCTGGCCTTCCTGGGCCGCCGCGATTCCTTTCCGGGGTGAGCCTGGTCTGCCTTCCGTGAACGACTCTCACGGAAGGCACTCTGATGACCGAAGCAACCGCAGCGACCGCGGCAACCGGAGCGGCCGGAGCACTCGCAGGCCCCCTCCGGAAACCTCCTGCCGCACCGGCCCCGCCGCACCGCGGCTGGACCGTCGTCCTCTCCGGGCTCGGCGCCCTGCTGTGCGCCCTCGACGTCGTGGTCGTCTCCACCGCCCTGCCCGCGCTCCAGGCCGACTTCGGGGCGAGCCTGTCCCAGCTGGAATGGACGATCAACGCCTACAACCTCGTCTTCGCCTGCCTCACCCTGACCGGCGCCGCGCTCGGCGACCGGTTCGGGCGACGGCGGATGTACGTCGTCGGGCTCGCCGTCTTCACCCTCGCCTCCGCCCTCGCGGGCTTCGCCGCGGGCTCGGGCCAGCTCATCGCGGCGCGCGTGGTGCAGGGCGCCGGCGCGGCCGTGCTGCTGCCGCTCACGCTGACCCTGATCAGCGAGGCCTTCCCGGCGGAGAAGCGGGGCGTGGCGATCGGCGTGTGGGGCGGTGTGAGCGGGCTCGGGGTGGCCGCCGGGCCGGTGCTGGGCGGGGCCGTCACCGAGGGCCTGTCCTGGCAGTGGATCTTCTGGCTGAACGTGCCCCTCGGGCTCGCGATGCTGCCCCTCGCCGCCCGCAAACTCACCGAGAGCCGCGGGCCGCGCCCCCAGCTCGACATCGTCGGCCTGGTGCTGGCGGCCGTCGGGCTGACCGGCCTGGCCTGGGCGCCGGTCCGGGCCCCCGAAGTGGGCTGGGGGAGCGTCGAGGTGCTCGGCGCGCTCGCGGTCGGGATCGTGTTCGTGGCGGGGTTCCTGGGCTGGGAGCGCAAGGGCGCCCGGTATCCGATGCTGACGCTCGGGCTGTTCCGCCGGCGCGGTTTCTCCACCGCCAACGCGGTCGGCTTCCTGGCGTTCGCCTCGCTGATCGGCGCCCTCTTCATGATCACGCAGTTCTTCCAGACCGGGCTCGGCTACAACCCGCTGGAGGCCGGGGTGCGCATCCTGGTCTGGAACGCCATGCCCCTGCTGGTCGCCCCGGTCGCGGGCGCCCTCGCGGACCGGTTCGGCACCCGGCCCTTCATGGTCGCCGGCATGGCGCTCCAGGGGGCGGGCCTGGCCTGGCTCGCCCGGCAGGTCGAACCCGGCGTCGGCTACGGCAGCCTCGTCGGCCCGCTGATCGTCGCGGGCATCGGCATCTCCATGGTCTTCCCGAGCGTGGCCAACGCCGTGACCTCCTCCGTCCCGCTCGGCGACGCGGGAGTGGCCGCCGGGGTCAACAACGCGCTGCGCGAACTCGGCGGTGTCTTCGGGGTCGCCGTCGCCGCGGCGGTCTTCACGACGTTCGGCGGCTATGCCTCCCGGACCGCCTTCCTGGACGGCTGCGGGCCCGCGCTGTGGGTCTCGGCGGGTGTCGCGTCGGCGGGGGCGGTGGTGGCGGTGCTGGCTCCGCGCCGCGGTTAGGGGCTTGTGGAGACGTCCTCACCCTCTTTATAGTCGTACTGACTATTAAGGGGGTGGGTTCGCGTGAGCACCGAGAAATATGACAAGCACGCCTACGAACCCTTCGCCGTCACCGTCGACCTCGCCGTCCTCACCGTCGCCGAAGGCGCCCTGCACGTCCTGCTCGTCGAGCGCGGACAGGAGCCGTACACCGGACACTGGGCGCTGCCCGGCGGCTTCGTGCGGCCGGACGAGTCCGCCGAGACGGCCGCCCGGCGTGAACTCGCCGAGGAGACCGGGCTGTCGGACGTCTCCGGACTGCATCTGGAGCAGCTGCGGACCTACAGCGAGCCGGACCGCGACCCCCGGATGCGGGTCGTCTCCGTCGCGTTCGCCGCGCTGCTGCCCGACCCGCCCCAGCCGCACGGCGGTACCGACGCGGCCGACGCCCGCTGGGCGCCGTACGACAAGGCCCGGCCGCTCGCCTTCGACCACGACCGGATCCTCGCCGACGCCCGGGAACGGGTCGGGGCCAAGCTCGAATACACCTGCCTCGCCACCGCGTTCTGCCTTCCCGAGTTCACGCTCGGCGAGCTCCAGCACGTGTACGAGACGGTGTGGGGGACCGTCCTCGACCGGCCCAACTTCCGCCGCAAGGTGCTCGCCACGCCGGGCTTCGTCGAACCCGTACCGGGTGCCGCCCGGTTGACCGGTGGCCGGGGGAAACCGGCCGCGCTGTACCGCGCGGGCACGGCGACGACGCTCCATCCGCCTCTGCTCCGAACGCCTCGGGAAGGACGTCCCGCATGACCACCACCACCGTCAGGAAGCGCGCCGCGACAGGGGCCCTGCTGGGGCTCGCCCTCGGGGACGCGCTGGGCTTCCCGACCGAGTTCAACGACGTGCCGTCGATCCTCGCCAAGTGCGGGCCGTGGCGGGAGATGGAGCTGCCGAGGCCGGCGATCGTCACGGACGACACACAGATGACGTTGGCCGTGGGGCGTGCGCTGAGGACCGCGACCGACCGGGGAGTGCTCTCGCCTCAGGAGCTGGCGGAGCCTCTGCGGCAGGAGTTCATCGCCTGGAACCGCTCCCCGGAGAACAACCGGGCCCCGGGCAACACCTGCCTCAGGGCCTGCGAGTTGCTGGAGCGCACGGACCTCTGGCAGGACGCCAGCCAGATTCACTCCAAGGGCTGCGGAGCCAACATGCGCGTCGCCCCCGTCGGGTTGGTACCAGGACTGAGCGACGAACAGCGCGCCGGCGCCGCCCAGTTGCAGTCCGCCCTCACCCACGGCCACCCCACCGCGCTCGCCGCGTCCGACCTCACCGCGCACGCCGTACGACTGCTCGCGCAGGGCGCCGAGCCGACCGGACTGGTCGGGCTGCTGCGGTCGTACGCCGTCGAGAACCGCACCCGGTACCACGAGCGCTGGCTCGGCGACCTGTGGACCCGGAGCCAGGACCCGACCCCCGAGCACTTCATCGCGCGGGGCTGGGACGAGTGCCTGGAGATCCTCAACCGGCTTCAGGAGGCGGTGCGTTCGGTGTCGCCGGAGACCGATCCGTGCCTCGCCACCGGTGAGGGGTGGATCGCCGAAGAGGCGCTGGCGACCGGCCTGTTGTGCTTCCTGCTCTTCGTCGACGAGCCGGTGACGGCCCTGCGGCGGGCCGCCTGCACGGCCGGTGACTCCGACTCGATCGCCTGCCTCGCGGGCGCCTTCGCGGGGGCGTACCACGGGGCGGACGTGTGGCCCGTCGCGTGGGCGGACCGGATCGAGTACCAGAGCGAGTTGGTGACGCTGGGCGCGCTCTGGGACTAGGCCAGCTGGATCGAGTCGCCCTGCACGCTGATCTTCTTCTCGGCCAGCGGCTGGGTCGCCGGAGGGTGTGCCACCGAGCCGTCCGTGATGTTGAACTTGCTGCCGTGGCAGTTGCAGTTGATGGTGCCGCCGGAGACGCTGGCCACCGGGCACTGCTGATGGGTGCAGATGTTGGTGAAGGCCTTGAACTCGCCTTCCTTCGGCTGGGTGACGACGATCTTCTCGTCCTTGAAGATCTTGCCGCCGCCGACCGGGATGTCGCTCGTCTTCGCCAGCTCCTGACCGGCGGAGGCCTCGACGGTGTCCGATCCCGAGTCGTTCTCGTCGCCGTACTCGCCACAGCCGACGGTGAACGCCGCGGCGCCCGTCGCGAGGAGGACCGAACGTCGCGTCGGGCCTTGCATCGTCATGTCGTCACTCCGAAGGTGCGGAAGAACCAGAGGGCGGAGGTCAGCCAGATGATCGTCAGCGCGGTGAAGACGAGCCCGCCGACGATCGGCAGCAGCCAGTTGGGAAGGCGCTCCGAGCGGAGCAGCAGCATCTTGGCACTGAAAGCACCGAAGAAGAAGCAACCCAGGAGGGAGTGCCAGAAAACGCGCGTTTCGTACGTCTGATAGCCGAGCGCGTACAGGCAGTGCACCGCCACCGGGACCGCGACCAGGAACGCGGCCCGGCCCGACCAGCGGTGCAGCCGCCCCGACCAGCTCGGGCCCGGCAGCTTGCCGTACATCATCAGCGCCGAGAAGAACTGGACGACCGCGAAGAAGACCGCGACCGTGGCCATCCACGACTTCACCGCGCCCGTGCTGCTGAAGCCGGCGAGGTTGAAGGCGGTCCCCGCCGGGTCATGCGTCTTGCCGTACACCCCGAGGCCGACCGCCACCGCGGCGGCGACCAGGGCCGGGACCAGATAGCGGGCCGCGCTCGGCGGCCGCCCGGCGGGCTGCGGAGACGGGAATCCCTGGGTGGCGGCGTTCGGGTCGACGGTCATGTCGGCTCCCTCGTACGGACTGGAGTTCAGGGGGTGACGGGGCGGGCCGTGAGCTGCTGTCCGTCGACCGTCACCAGACCGGTCTCCGGGTCGATCTCGGGTGCGGGGGAGGGCTTGCCGTTCTTGTTGAGGATGCCGACCTGGGTGCCGTCCTTCAGCACGATCCAGCCGCCGTCGAACTTCGCGCTCCGTACGGTGGCGGTCGCCCGGTACAGGCCCGACGGCTTGATCGCCTTGTCGGCGGTGAAGGTGTAGTGCCCGCCGCCGATGTCGACCGTGCCGCTGATCCGCTTGCCCTCCTTGAGGGTGCCGTTCAGCACGGCGCCGCCCTTGGCGGTCAGCTTCATCGTGCCGTCGTCCTCTACGTCGCCCTTGAGCCACGACTCCTTGTCCCGGCCGTCGCAGAAGTACGCGATCGCCCTGCCGTCGCGCAGGGAGACGGCGACCGCGGAGGAGTCGTCGTCGGTGCGGCCCGCGTAGTCGGCGTTCGGGATCGGTGACTTCGACGGTGAGGGCGAGGGTGATGCCGTGGTGGGCGTGGGGCTCGGTGACGCCTTCGTGCTCGGTGACGGCGACTGCTCCACCGACGACGACGCGGTCTTCTCACCTGTCGTCGCGTTCAGCGACAGCATGAACAGGCCCACCAGCAGACCCGCGAGAAGAGTGAACAGCGGTCCGGAACGCTTCATGAAAGGGCCTCCCCCGAGGCGAGCTTCCTGCTATGAGAGCGGACACGGGGGCCGGAGTCCAGGGGCGCATCGGTGTGTTTTCGCCCCAAGTAGCGGAGCTGTGACATTCGGGTGACATTGGCATGGTCCGTACTCCCGGACGGCGACTCCCGAAAGGCGTGATCATGGCGGGTGACGATCTCGGCGGTCTGCTCGGCGGCCTCCTCGGCTCGGGCGGCACCTCCGGCGGGGGCAACATCCTGGGCGCGCTGCTCTCCGCCCTCGGCGGCCAGAGCGGTCAAGGTGCCGGCCAGAACGGTCAGGGCGGCGGCTCCCTCGGCGGACTCCTCGACATCCTCGCCAGGTCCGGGCTCGCCGAGCAGAAGGACTCCTGGGTCGGCAGCGGCGCCAACCAGTCCGTGACCGGCGCGCAGATCCAGGAGGCCCTGCCCGACGGCACCCTCCAGCAGGTCGCCGAGCAGACGGGCGTCTCCCCGGACAAGGCCGCCGACGAACTGGCCCAGGTGCTCCCCGGGGCCGTCGACAAACTCACCCCCGACGGACAGGTGCCGGCCAGCCTCGAAGAGCTCGCCCGGCAGCAGAACCTGTAGATACCCCGGCGATACCTGTAGGCGTCTCAGCGATCGGGCGGCGCACACCGCCCCGACGCGGGCTGACTAGGCTGGATGTACCAAGAGCCGTACATCAGCGAGGAGCAGAGCCGTGGCGGTACGAGCGGTCCGGGGCGCCGTCCAACTCGAACGGGACGAAGCCGGCCACATGGACGAGCAGGTCGGCGCCCTGCTCACCGCCGTCCTGGAGCGCAACGAGCTCACCACGGACGACCTGATCAGCATCTGGTTCACGGCCACGCCGGACCTGCACAGCGACTTCCCGGCGGCCGCGGCCCGCAAGCTCGGCATCGTCGACGTACCCCTGATCTGCGCCCAGGAACTCGACATCGAGGGCGCCATGCCCCGGGTCGTGCGGATCCTCGCGCACATAGAGTCCGAGCGGCCCCGTACCGAGATCAACCACGTCTACCTCGGTGCCGCGGGCGCTCTGCGCAAGGACATCGCCCAGTGAGAACCGCACTCGTCATCGGCACCGGCCTCATCGGTACGTCCGCAGCGCTGGCGCTGGCCGGCCGGGGCGTCCAGGTCCACCTCGCCGACCACGACCCCGAGCAGGCCCGCACCGCCGCCGCGCTCGGCGCCGGGACCGACGAGGCGCCCGAGGGCCCCGTCGACCTCGCGATCGTCGCCGCCCCGCCCGCCCATGTCGCCGCCGTGCTCGCCGACGCCATGCGCCGGGGCGTGGCCCGCGGCTACATCGACGTGGCCAGCGTCAAGGGCGGCCCGCGCCGCGAGCTGGAGGCGCTCGGCCTCGACCTCTCCTCCTACATCGGCACGCACCCCATGTCGGGCCGCGAGAAGTCCGGCCCGCTGGCCGCGACCGGCGACCTCTTCGAGGGCCGCCCCTGGGTGCTGACCCCGACCCGGGACACCGACACCGAGGTCCTGAACCTCGCCCTGGAGCTCGTCTCGCACTGCCGTGCCGTACCGGTCGTCATGGACGCGGACGCCCACGACCGCGCCGTCGCGCTCGTCTCCCACATGCCCCACCTGGTGTCCAGCATGGTCGCCGCACGCCTGGAGAACGCCGAGGAGGCCGCCGTACGGCTGTGCGGTCAGGGCATCCGGGACGTGACCCGGATCGCCGCCTCCGACCCCCGGATGTGGATCGACATCCTCTCCGCCAACCCCGGGCCGGTCGCCGACCTGCTCACCGATGTCGCCGCCGACCTGGAGGAGACGGTCCAGGCCCTGCGGTCCCTCCAGTCCTCCGACGAGGCCAAGCGCGGCGAGGGCGCCGTCGGGATCGAGGATGTGCTGCGGCGCGGGAACGCCGGGCAGGTGCGGGTACCCGGCAAGCACGGGACCGCCCCGCGGACGTACGAGGTCGTGGCCGTTCTCATCGACGACCAGCCCGGTCAGCTGGCCCGGATCTTCGCCGACGCGGGACGGGCCGGGGTCAACATCGAGGACGTACGGATCGAGCACGCGACCGGGCAGCAGGCGGGTCTGGTGCAGCTGATGGTGGAGCCGCAGGCGGCGCCCGTGCTGAGCGCGGCGCTGCGGGAGCGGGGCTGGGCCATCCGGCAGTAGCCGTCCGTCGTCGCCCGCCCATGGTCGCCTGCCCGTGGTCATCCGCCCGTAAGGAGGCCTCTGGCGAGCCAGTACCCTTGTGCGGGGCCCCATCGCGCCCCGCACTCCCCGCCACACCGCACCAGGAAGGTGTCCTCCCGTGGAAAACGGCGCCGCCCAGCCCGTGATCGTCGCCATCGACGGTCCCTCCGGCACCGGCAAGTCGAGCACGTCGAAGGCCGTCGCGGCGCAGCTCGGTCTGAGCTACCTGGACACCGGCGCCCAGTACCGGGCGATCACGTGGTGGATGGTGACCAACGGGATCGACATCGAGGACCCGACCGCGATCGCCGCCGTGGCGGGCAAGGCGGAGATCGTCTCCGGCGACGACCCGGCGAACCCGACGATCACCGTCGACGGCACCGACGTCGCCGCCGCGATCCGCACCCAGGAGGTCACCTCCAAGGTCAGCGCCGTGAGCGCGGTGCCTGAGGTGCGGGCCCGGATCACCGAGCTTCAGCGCTCGATCGCGGCCGGCGCGGAGAAGGGCATCGTCGTCGAGGGCCGGGACATCGGGACGACCGTGCTGCCCGACGCCGACCTCAAGATCTTCCTCACCGCCTCCCCGGAGGCGCGTGCCGCCCGGCGCAGCGGTGAGCTCAAGGGCGCCGACGTCAACGCCACCCGCGAGGCCCTGATCAAGCGGGACGCGGCGGACTCCACCCGTAAGACCTCGCCGCTCGCCAAGGCGGACGACGCGGTCGAGGTGGACACCACCGAGCTCACGCTCGCGCAGGTCATCGAGTGTGTCGTCACCCTCGTCGAGGAGAAGCGGGCCGGGAAGTGACCGCGGGCTCTTCGGCGAAGGCGCCTTCCCTGCGGGGTGCCGAGGTCGGGCGGCGGATCGGCGTCGGCCTGATGTACGGGCTGTGGAAGCCGCGGGTGCTGGGGTCCTGGAAGGTCCCCGCGACCGGCCCGGTGATCTTCGCCGTCAACCACTCCCACAACATCGACGGCCCGATGGTCATGGGTGTCGCGCCCCGGCCGACGCACTTCCTGATCAAGAAGGAAGCGTTCATCGGCCCGCTCGACCCGTTCCTGCTCGGCATCGGGCAGGTCAAGGTCGACCGCTCGGGCACCGACCGCACGGCCATCACCCAGGCGCTCGACGTGCTCTCGGCCGGCGGTGTCCTCGGCATCTTCCCGGAGGGCACCCGGGGCGAGGGCGACTTCGCCGCGCTGCGCGCCGGGCTCGCGTACTTCGCGGTCCGCAGCGGCGCCCCGATCGTCCCGGTCGCCGTGCTGGGAAGTTCCGACAAGCCCGGACGGTTGATAAAGGGGCTGCCTCCGCTGCGCAGCCGCGTCGACGTGGTCTTCGGTGACCCGTTCGAGGCGGGCGACGGCAGCGGGCGGCGCACCCGCAAGGCGCTCGACGAAGCGACCGAGCGCATCCAGAAGCAGCTCACCGCGCACCTGGAAAACGCCAGGCGGCTGACCGGCCGCTAGGCGACACTGAGTAGTGGATCAAACCGGCAGAATCCGGCTGGTCCACCGATCACCACGATGAACGACGAGGTACGGACTTCATGAACGACCACATCCACTCCGAGGGCTCTTTCGCAGAGCACGACCACGGAGCGCTTGGCGATGCCGAGTACGCGGAGTTCATGGAGCTCGCCGCGGAAGAGGGCTTCGACGTCGAGGACGTCGAGGGCGCGATCGAGGAGGCCGGTCATGGACCGCTGCCCGTCCTCGCCGTCGTCGGCCGCCCGAACGTCGGCAAGTCGACTCTGGTGAACCGCATCATCGGCCGCCGCGAGGCCGTCGTCGAGGACAAGCCGGGCGTCACCCGCGACCGTGTCACCTACGAGGCCGAGTGGGCGGGCCGCCGCTTCAAGGTCGTCGACACCGGCGGCTGGGAGCAGGACGTCCTCGGCATCGACGCCTCCGTGGCCGCGCAGGCCGAGTACGCGATCGAGGCCGCCGACGCCGTCGTCTTCGTCGTCGACGCCAAGGTCGGCGCGACCGACACCGACGAGGCCGTCGTACGACTGCTCCGCAAGGCCGGCAAGCCCGTCGTCCTCGCCGCCAACAAGGTCGACGGCCAGAGCGGCGAGTCCGACGCGGCCTATCTGTGGTCCCTCGGCCTCGGCGAGCCGCACCCCATCTCCGCGCTGCACGGCCGCGGCACCGGCGACATGCTGGACGCCGTCCTGGAGGCCCTCCCGGAGGCCCCCGAGCAGACCTTCGGCACCGCGGTCGGCGGCCCGCGCCGCATCGCCCTGATCGGCCGCCCGAACGTCGGCAAGTCCTCCCTCCTGAACAAGGTGGCCAACGAGGAGCGCGTCGTCGTCAACGAACTCGCTGGCACCACCCGTGACCCGGTCGACGAGCTGATCGAACTCGGCGGCGTCACCTGGAAGTTCGTCGACACCGCCGGTATCCGCAAGCGCGTCCACCTCCAGCAGGGCGCCGACTACTACGCCTCGCTGCGCACTGCCGCCGCCGTCGAGAAGGCCGAGGTGGCGGTCATCCTGATCGACGCCTCCGAGAACATCTCCGTGCAGGACCAGCGCATCGTCACCATGGCGGTGGACGCGGGCCGCGCGATCGTCGTCGCCTACAACAAGTGGGACACCCTCGACGAGGAGCGCCGCTACTACCTGGAGCGGGAGATCGAGACCGAGCTCGGCCAGGTCGCCTGGGCGCCCCGGGTCAACGTCTCGGCACGCACCGGCCGCCACATGGAGAAGCTGGTCCCGGCGATCGAGACGGCCCTCGCGGGCTGGGAGACCCGGGTCCCGACCGGCCGCCTCAACGCCTTCCTCGGCGAGCTGGTCGCCGCCCACCCGCACCCGATCCGCGGCGGCAAGCAGCCCCGCATCCTCTTCGGCACCCAGGCCGGCACCAAGCCCCCGCGCTTCGTCCTCTTCGCCTCCGGCTTCATCGAGGCGGGCTACCGCCGCTTCATCGAGCGCCGTCTGCGCGAGGAGTTCGGCTTCGAGGGCACCCCGATCCATATCTCGGTGCGGGTGCGCGAGAAGCGCGGCGCGAAGAAGAAGTAGTCGCTGAAATACCGGAAGGGCGGCCCCAACTGGGGCCGCCCTTCCGGTATTCCGTCAGAACCCGCGCCGCTGACCGGGCGGCAGCGCAGCCGGCACATGCTGCACCATCGTCCCGTGCTGCCCGATCTGCCCGACCCGCTGCCACTGCGATTGCTGCTGCCCGACCCGGGCACTGTGCGCGCCCGCGCTGTAAGCGCTGTACGAGCTGCTGAACGACCCCGGCCGATACCCGCCGCCGTACGAGTCGGACCCGTGCGGAAGACTCCCGAAGGCGGTGAACCCCAGCCCCTCCTCACCACTCCGGTCACCCGGCAGCGAGCGGAACGACTTGACGTACTCGGCGTAGAGCGCGTCGTAGATCGGCGTGGCCGATGGGCCGCCAAGGGGGTCCGGGGCGGTCCGGGAGGCCGGAACCGAGGCGAAGGACTGGCGGCGGGGAACGTCGTAGGTGTGCACGTATGTCCAAACGACCCCGAACTACAAGAGATGCGGTTCGGGAATCGCCTTTAGGGGCGCGGGGCTGCCAGGCGCCTCACGTCCCGGCAAGCGGCAGCGCCGACGCGACCAACTTCCCGTTCGCCGCGGCCTTGTCGATCGCGTCCCGCAGCAGATCCTCACGTGGCTGCCGCCCGATCGACCCCACCGGAGCCGCGAACATCAGCACCTGCTGATGCTTGTTCGCCGCGGCCCGCCAGCTCTCCGTCACCTGCAACGGCTGATGCGCCTGCCACCAGGCGACCGACTGCCCGCCACCCGACCCGGGCTGGAGTACGGCGTGCAGCTGGCCCATGGCCAGCAGCACCGACCACCCGTGCAGCACCGGCGGCACCTCCGACAGTTCCGTCACCGGCATGAACCCCTGCTCGATGAGCAGCGGCAGGAAGTCGTCCCCGGCGCCGGTCGCGCCCGGCCGGACGATGGGCCCCGTCGGCTCCACCACGAGCGCGGGGTGCAACTCCCCGGCGATCAGCACGAGTCCGCTGGTGACACCGAGCACCGCCTGCTCGGGTACGACCTTCTCCGGCTCCAGGTCGACGGTGTCGCCGCTGATGGAGCGCACCGCCCCCTGGAGCTGCTCCTCGGTGACCTGGACGACCTGCGAGGGCAGACAGGTGGCGTGGGCGAAGGCGAGGACCGCGGTCTCGTCGCCGATGAACAGGACGGTGCTGGTGCGCTCCGCTTCGGAGTCGCCCGGAGTGCGGCAGGACGTGCAGTCGTAACTGCCGGGGGCGTTGTCGCCGGCGAGCAGCCGGTCGGCCTCATCGTCGCCGATCTCGGCGCGAACCTCGTCGCTGACGTCGAGCATGCGCGGCACGGGTGACTCCCTCAGGAACCGGTGCCCGGGTGGGTCCCGGGCTCATGAAGAAGACAACGGGCGATCTGTGGCGGGAGTCACGCTCCAGGGCGAACGGAATCGAACCATCCGACGCACAGGGTCACGCCGGGCCCGGAATCGGGCACTCCATGTCAATTACTGGGAAATCCAAGGAAGTTGGTTGCGTGAAGTGAGTCACAGATCGCCGGGACGACTGGTCGACAAATCAGGAAATCGGCGAATGAAGTGGGTGGCCGAAAAAAGCCGATACCCGGGGTAACGGCGAACTGGCCTGGAATGACAAGGAGTTGGTTGATACCGGGCGGTCGCCCTCCCTAGATTTCTCGGCCGTGTGCAACGAGCACCGCTCGGGATCGTCCGCCGGCCGCACCAGCCAGCTCGCAGCACCACCCTCCGGCGGACGGGGCGGAGCGCGACGACCCGCCCATGTGCGGGGAGCGTGCGCCGCCTTGGGGGACCCCGGGTCCTTCGAGAGGGATTTACATGTCCGAATGTGCCGATACCACTCGCGACAACGCTCGTAAGACCCGTACGACGGCGGCTCTCGCCGGAGCGGCCCTGCTCGCCCCGCTCGGGCTGCTGGCCGCGACCGGCAACGCCGCGGCGGCGGACAGCGGAGTGTGGGACCGCATCGCCCAGTGCGAGAGCGGCGGCAACTGGCACATCAACACCGGCAACGGCTACTACGGCGGCCTTCAGTTCTCCGCCTCCACCTGGCGCGCGTACGGCGGCACCGCCTACGCCGCGACGGCGGACAGGGCGAGCAGGTCCCAGCAGATCGCCGTGGCCACCAAGGTCCAGCACGCCCAGGGGTGGGGCGCGTGGCCGACCTGTTCCGCACGGGCCGGGGCGTACGGCAGCGCACCCTCGGCCTCCTCCGGTTCGACCACCACCAAGGCCGCCCCGTCCAAGCCGTCGAAGGCGCCGGCGCGTTCGAAGAGCCACACGGACCGCAGCGCGTCCCGTGGCGACTACACCGTCCGCAAGGGCGACACGCTCAGCGGCATCGCCGCCCGGCACGGGACCACCTGGCAGCGGATCTACGCCGCCAACAAGGCCGTCATCGGCGGTGATCCCGACATGATCGTGCCCGGGCAGCGACTCGAACTCTGAGAAGCTCCCCCCTCCCGGGCACGGGGCCCCGCCTGGTCGGTCCGCCGACCGGGTGGGGCCCTGGCACCTTCCGCCGCGTCTGTGCGGCGGTACGCGACGCGCTGCCCAGCATGGACCGATGCACCGCACGCCGATTTCCCGCAAGCCGCTCGAACTGCTCCTCGCCGTCTGCCTGCTCGCCGCGGCGGCCCCCGCGGCTCCCGCTCTGGCGTACGCCGCCCCGCCGCCCCCGGCCCCCGGTCCGCCGCCCACCCCCGTGCCGTACGACTGCGCTCGCGACGGCTGGCCCTGGAGCTGTATCGCCCTGTGCGAGAGCAGCGGGCGCTGGGACGTCAACACCGGCAACGGCTTCTACGGCGGGCTTCAGTTCTGGCAGCCCACCTGGGAGGAGTTCGGCGGCCTGAAGTACGCCCCGCGCGCGGACCTCGCCCCGCGCGCGCAGCAGATCGCCGTCGCGCAGGAGGTGCTGGCCGTGCAGGGCTGGGAGGCCTGGCCGGTCTGTTCCGCGCGGTACCGGCTCAAGGGCCGTATGCACACGGTGAAGCGCGGCGACACGCTCTCGGCGATCGCCGGCAAGTACGGCGTCCAGGGCGGCTGGCGGGCGCTGTACGAGGCCAACAAGGAGATGATCGGCCGCTATCCGGACCGGCTGAACGTGGGGACCCTGCTGGTGATCCCCAAGAACTCCAAGGACCCCAAGGATCCCCAGAGCGCTACCCGGGACCTGGCCGTGTTCGGTCCGCCCCTGTCGGCGGGTCCAGTTCGGCCGCCTCTCCGCTGAACACGACCGCGCCCCGGCGCAGTTCGTACACGAACGCCGCCCGGCCGTGCAGCACCGGCGGCAGCCGCTGCTCGGCGACGACCACGCACGCGTGGAGCCCGCTCAGCAGGTCGTACGTCCGGGCCGCGACCGCCGGTGACATGCCCTGCGCGGGTTCGTCGACGAGCACCACACGCGCGCGTGCCAGCAGGGCGCGGGACAGCGCGAGCATGCGCTGCTCACCGCCGGAGAGGGTGCCCGCGCGGCGGGGGAGGAGCGCGGCGAGCTGGGGGTAGGCGTCGAGGACCTCGTCGTACGACGGTGAGGCGAGCTCCAGGTTCTCGCGCACCGTGAGGGAGCCGAACACCGCCTGCCGCTCGGGGACCAGGCACAGACCGCGGCGGGCGCGCTCGTGCGCCGGCACGCGGGTCACGTCGGCGCCGTCCCACACCACGGCGCCCCCGGACAGCGGCACGGTGCCGGCGAGGGCGCGCAGGGCGGTCGTACGGCCGCTGCCGTTGCGGCCGAGCAGGACGGTGAGGCCGGGGCCCGGGGCGGCGAGGGTGATGCCGTGCAGGGCCTCCAAGGGGCCGTAGCGCACGCGCGCGTGGCGCAGGGAGATGGCCGGGGCGCTCATGGGGCCGCCGTCCACGCGGTGTCCAGTACGTGGTCGGGTGGGCCGGATGCGACGATGCGGCCCGCCGTCATCACGTGCACGACGTCCGCGAGGTCCGCCACCAGGTCCAGGTCGTGCTCCACCACGAGGAGGGCGGTGCCGTCGGCCGCGAGTGTCTTCAGTACGCGAGTCAGGGCGGTCACCTCCGCGGTGTCCAGGCCCGCCGCGGGTTCGTCGAGGAGGAGGACTCTCGGACTGCCGGCGAGGGCTCTCGCGAGTTCGACCCGGCGCAGGGTGCCGGTGGGGAGGGCGGCGGCGGGGAGGTTCTGGAGCGGGCCGTCCAGTGCGAGGAGTCGCAGGGCTCGTTCCACCGCGGTGGGGTCGGGGATACGGCCCTGTTCTGCGCCCACTCGTACGTTTTCGGCCACGGTCAAGGACGGGAAGATCGCGAGTTGCTGGAAGGTGCGGGCGATGCCGAGGCGGGTGCGGGCGTGGGCGGGGAGGGGGGTGATGTCGTGGGGGCCGAGGAGGATCTTGCCGGTGGTGGGGCGGAGGGTGCCCGCCAGGCAGTGGAAGAGGGTGCTCTTGCCCGCGCCGTTGGGGCCGATGATCGCGGTGACCTGGGCCGGGGGGATGTCGAGGTCGATGTGGTCGAGGGCGGTGAAGGTGCCGTAGCGGGCTTGTAGGTTGCGGGCTTTGAGGCTTGGGTTCCCGCCCGCAGCACGCGTCCTGCTTTCGTGGGCGGGGGCGGCAGTCGTGGCCACCAACGCCGGTACACGCGCCGCCCTTTGCTCCACTGCCTGCACTGGCCGCAGCCTCGCCCGCACTCCCTCCCCCAACGGCGTCAGCACCGCCCCCCGCCGCAACCGCAGCCTCCCCGCCGCCGCCCGCAACGCCTCGTACGGCCCGCCCGGGAACCGGCCCACCAGCACCGCCAGTACGCCGATCAGCGCCGCCGCCACCCCGCCCCTCGCCCCCGCGTCGAGCCCCACCAGGAGGGCCGCCGCCGTCAGGGCGCCCAGGGTGCTGTCGGCGCCCAGGACGACCACCGCGGCGAACCAGAGGAGGCCGCGGACGGGGTCGAAGGCGGCGGGGTCGAAGGCGCGCAGGCCCATGCCGAGCATGCCGCCGCCGAGGGCGGCCAGGGCGGCGCCCGCCACGAACGCCAGGAGTTTCAGGGACGGCACCCGGACGCCCGCCGCCGACGCGCCCGCCTCGTGGTCGCGCATCGCGGCCAGGGCCCGGCCCGTACGGCCCGTGCGGAGCAGGCGGGTGGTCAGCAGGGCCGCCGCCAGGAGCGTCAACTCCAGGACGTAGTACGCGCGGTCGCCCTCGAAGCCCGAGGGGCGGTCCAGGGACAAGCCCGACGTGGCGTACGGCTGGGCGAAGACGAAGCGGCTCACGCCCACGCCCACCGCGAAGGTGGCCAGGGCGAGCGCCAGGCCCTGGCGGGTGATCGCCGGCCAGCCCGTCAGGAGGCCCAGCGGGGCGACCAGGACCACCGCCAGCGCCAGCGCCGCCAGTTCCGGCAGGCGCGGCAGGCCCGGGAAGCGGCCCGCCGCCAGCAGGGCCGTGAACAGTGCGCCCAGCCCCGCGTACGCCGCCTGGCCCAGCGAGATCTGGCCGCCCCTGCCCGTCACCACCACCAGGGACAGCAGCACCACGCCCAGCGCCGGGACCTGCACCGACGTCTGGAGGTCCGAGCCCGCGAAGCCCAGGGGCAGCAGGAACAGGACCACCGCCACGATCCACGCGCCCGGAGGGGTCGGCACGCGCGCGGTGGCGGTGCGGGGCAGGGCGTCCCTGGAACCGATCCTCGGCAGCGCCAGCGCCGCGATCAGCAGGGCCACCACGAACAGGTTCGCCCCCACCGCCTGCAACAACGGCTCGCCCCAGCCCGTCGGATGCAGCCGCGTCAGCTGGCTCTGCGCCACCCCGATGCCCAGCGCCACCACCACCGCGACCGGCAGGCTGCGCATCCTCGCCGCCACCGCTACCGCCACCACCTCCATGACCAGCAGCGGCAGACCGTACGGGTCCAGGCGCACGTACGGGGCCAGCAGCACGCCCGTCAGGCCCGCCGTGAACGAGCCGAACGCCCAGCCCGCCGCGGCCACCCGGTCCGCGTCGATGCCGCCCAGGACGGCGAGTTGGCGGTCGTCCACGACGGCCCGCAGCTCCCGCCCGAAGCGGGTCCAGCGGATCACCGCCCCCACACCCGTCGCCAGGACCAGCGCGACCGCCAACTGGCCCCACGGGTCCGCCGACACCAGCTCCGGCGCGTCGTCCCGCGCCCCCTGCTCCCACACCAGCGCCGCCCCGCCCACCAGCAGCACGAACACGCCGATGGACGCCACCAGGGTCTGCGCCGGGTCGCTGCCCAGGACGGACAGCGGGCGGAAGACGTATCGCTCCAGGAGCACCCCCAGCCCGGGTGCCAGGACCAGCAGCGTCACCGTCGCGCCCGCCCACAGCGGCCAGCCCCACTCCACCACGCACTGCCGCAGCACATACGCGCACACCATCGCGATCGCCCCGTGCGCGAAGTTCAGGACCCCGGTCGCGCGGTACGTCACGATCAGGCCGATTCCGGTGAGCGCGGCGGCGCTGCCGACCGAGAGGCCGGCGAGGGTGAGGTCGTACGTGAGGGAGGACATCAGTCGGTTTCTTCGGCGGGCTCGCAGATGGGGCAGGGGCCGAGCTCGCCGCTCGCCACGAGCTTGGTGTCCACCGGTACGGCCTCGACCTTTCCGGAGACCAGCGGGCAGTCCGCGCGGTGCCACAGGGTGCCGCCCGGCACCATCAGCAGGTCGGCGCTGACCGCGAGCGGCGCCGTCGCCGGTCCCGACACCTCGGTGTCGGTGGGCTCGGTGGCGACCAGGAGGCCGTACAGCTCCTCCACGCGCAGCGCGGCGATGGTGGTGCGGCCGTGGGCCAGGAGGACCGCCCCGGCGATGATCAGCGCGGCGCCGGGGACCGTGCAGGAGGCCAGGTAGGGGAGCTGCCGCTCGGCGTAGCGCTCGCCGGAGATGCCGTACCAGCCGATGACGCAGAGCACCGCGCCCGCGGCGAGCGCGGCCCAGCCGGCCCACAGCACGGGGTGCACGGTCCGCAGTCGGGCTGTCCGCATCTCTGACTCCCAACACGTCAAGTGTCTGTCCATGTCAGCCGATGGCTTGCACTATGCCTTCTGCAAGCTGACCCTGAAAGCACCGGGCGCTCATGGCCCGGACCGACACCCGGTGGTGAGCCAGATGGTTCTCGGGAGCGACCGCACATGGGGGAACGGCGGCCGGGGGCTGGTGGCGGTGGTGTTCGCCCTCGCCGTGGCCCTGACGGCATGCAGTGACGACAGCGGCGGCGGCAGCGAGAGCACCCCTCCCACGCCCTCGGTGGAACAGACGAGCGAGTCGCCGAGCCCCTCCCCGAGCGGGCCGGCCGACCAGGCGGCGGCGGAGAAGCAGATCAAGGAGAACTGGCACAAGTTCTTCGACCCCAAGACCTCCACTAAGGAGAAACAGGCCGTCCTGGAGAACGGCGACCAGATGGGTCCCGTACTCCAGGCCTTCAGCGGTGACCAGCGCGGCGGGCAGGTGGAGGCGCAGGTCACCAAGGTCGAGTTCACCTCGGCGACCGAGGCGACCGTGACGTACACCCTGCTCCTGAACGGCGCCACCGCCCTGCCGGACGCCTCCGGGACCGCGGTCGAACAGGACGGCACCTGGAAGGTGTCGGTGACGACCCTGTGCGCCCTCGTCCAGCTGAGCGGCAATGCCACGGCGTCGGCCCTGCCGGGCTGCTGAGGCCCTCGCCGCGGTCCTGCTGCTCGCGGCGGTCACCGGGTGCGGGAGCCGGTTGCCGGAGAGCGACTTCGAGGGCCGCGGCGAGCGCGCGAGCCCCGCGCAGGACAGCGCGCCGATCCGGGTCGGCATCATCACCAGCGCCACCAGCCCGGTCGGCGGCGACACCTTCACCGGCCCCCGCGACGGCGCCAAGGCGTACTTCGAGCGCCTCAACGCGCGCGGGGGCATCGACGGACGCCGCGTGGAGGTCCGCGAGTGCGACGACGGCGGCAGCGGCGTCGGCAACAACACCTGTGTGCACCGACTGATCGACGAGGACGAGGTGGTGGCCCTCGTCGCCACCACCTCCCTCGACTACGCCGGGGCCTCCCGCGTCTCCCGCGCGCGCGTGCCCGACATCGGCGGCCAGCCCATCGGGGCCGCCTACGACACCTACCCGCACCTGTACGGCATCTACGGCAGCCTCGCGCCCCGGAACGGCACCACCGGCTGGGGCGGGCGGCAGTACGGCGGCACGGAGGTCTACCGCTACTTCAAGCGCGAGCACGGAGCCCGTACGGCCGCCGTCGTCTCGTACAACCAGGCCGCGTCCGCCGCCTACGCCCGGCTCGTCGAGCGAGGGCTGAAGGCCGAGGGGTACGAGGTGGTCAGCGAGCAGGTCGACTTCGCGCTGCCCAATTTCCGTGCCGTCGCGGCCGACTTGAAGGAGCAGGGCGTCGACCTCGTCTTCGACGCCATCGACGCGCACGGCAACGCCCGGCTGTGCGAGGCGATGGACGACGTCGGCGCCCGGGTCACCGCCAAGGTCACCAATGTGCAGAACTGGTCCTCCACCGTCGCCGAGGACTACAAGGACGCCCCGAACTGCCGCAACGCCCTGTGGGCCACCGGATCGAGCCGCAACTTCGAGGACACGGGACAGGACGCCGTACGGGAGTTCCGGGACGCCACGAAGGGGCTTGAGACGCACTCCCAGTGGCAGCTGGAGGGGTGGGCGGCCGCCAAGTGGTTCACGGACGCCGCCGAGTCCTGCGCCGACAGCGGCATCACGCGCGCGTGCGTCGACGCGTCCATGGACCGCAGCGAGGACTTCACCGCCGACGGGCTGCTCGTTCCGGTGCGGTTCGAACGGCTGGCCGAGCCGCCCGAGAGCCGCCGGACGTGTCTGTCGGTGGCGCGCTGGCGGGACGGCGAGGGATGGGTCTCGCAGGGGGACATGGACAGCAACTGTTTCGAGGTGCCGCAACTGCCGTTCTCGCCCTGATGAAGAACGCCCTGATGAACACCGGAACGCCCTGCCGAAGAACCCGCCCTGATGAAGAATTCGACCATGTTGGAGACCTCGGCACGACTGCTCCGCCTGCTCTCGCTCCTCCAGGCCCACCGCGAGTGGTCCGGCGCCGACCTCGCCGACCGCCTCGGTGTCACGCCGCGCACCGTGCGCCGGGACGTCGACCGGCTGCGCGAGCTGGGCTACCCCGTCAACGCCAGCCCCGGCACCGGAGGCGGCTACCAGCTGGGCGCCGGTGCCGAGCTGCCCCCGCTGCTCCTGGACGACGACGAGGCGGTCGCCGTCGCCGTGGGCCTGCGCACCGCCGCCGGACAGGGCATCGAAGGCATCGGCGAGACCTCGGTGCGGGCCCTCGCCAAGCTGGAGCAGGTCCTGCCGAACCGGCTGCGCCGCCGCGTGGGCGCCCTGAACGCCTTCACCGTGCCGATGCTGCGCGGCCCCCAGCCGAACGCCGTCGACCCGGCCGTCCTGACCGAGCTCGCCAACCTCTGCCGGGACGCCGAGCGCCTGCGCTTCGAGTACCGCAGCCGCCCCCACTCTCGAACAGACTCGAGCGGGGGGACCCCCATCGGCGAGCCCACCCGCCGTACCGTCGAACCGCACCGCCTGGTCTGCACCGAGCGCCGCTGGTACCTCGTCGCCTGGGACCTCGACCGCGACGACTGGCGGACCTTCCGCGTCGACCGCATCACCCCCAAGCCGCCGCACGGTCCCCGCTTCACCCCGCGTACGCCCCCGGCCGAGGATCTCGCCGCGTTCGTCTCCAAGGGCGTCTCCACGCGCGCGTACGCCGCGCAGGCCGCCGTACGGCTGCTGGTGCCCTTGGAAGAGGCCGCCGAGCGTGTGTCGCCGTCGGCGGGACAGCTCGAACCCGACGGGCCGGACGCGTGCATCCTGCGCACCGGAGCCGCGAGCCTCGATGTGATGGTCATTCACGTCATGCTGATGGGCTTCGAGTTCGAGGTGCTGGAGCCCGCCGAGCTGACCGAGGCCATCAGGACCGCTCGGGACCGGCTTTCTCGCTCTCTGGCTCGGGCTGAGGAGCGAACGCCGCGTACTCGGGATGGTGCAGATCGAACGCCGGGGACTCGGAGCGGATCCGGGGCAGCGTGCTGAAGTTGTGCCGGGGCGGCGGGCAGGAGGTCGCCCACTCCAGGGAACGGCCGTAGCCCCAGGGGTCGTCGGCCTCGACCTTCTCGCCGTACTTGGCCGTCTTCCAGACGTTGTAGAGGAACGGCAGCGTCGAGGCGCCCAGCAGGAACGCGCCGATCGTCGAGAGGGTGTTGAGCGCGGTGAACCCGTCGGCCGCGAGATAGTCCGCGTAACGCCTCGGCATGCCCTCCGCGCCCAGCCAGTGCTGCACCAGGAACGTCAGATGGAAGCCGACGAACAGTGTCCAGAACTGGATCTTGCCGAGCCGCTCGTCGAGCATCTTGCCGGTGAACTTGGGCCACCAGAAGTAGAAGCCGCCGAAGATCGCGAAGACGACCGTGCCGAAGACGACGTAATGGAAGTGCGCGACGACGAAGTACGAGTCGGAGACATGGAAGTCCAGCGGCGGTGACGCCAGGATCACCCCGGTCAGGCCGCCGAACAGGAACGTCACCAGGAAGCCGCACGCCCACAGCATGGGTGTCTCGAAGGACACCGAGCCCTTCCACATCGTTCCGATCCAGTTGAAGAACTTCACGCCCGTCGGGACCGCGATCAGGAAGGTCATGAAGGAGAAGAACGGCAGCAGCACCGCGCCGGTGACGAACATGTGGTGCGCCCACACCACGATCGACAGACCGGTGATCGCCATCGTCGCGCCGATCAGCGTCAGATAACCGAAGAGCGGCTTGCGGCTGAAGACCGGCAGGATCTCCGTGATGATCCCGAAGAACGGCAGGGCGATGATGTAGACCTCGGGATGGCCGAAGAACCAGAACAGGTGCTGCCACAGCAGCGCCCCGCCGTTGGCCGAGTCGAAGACCACGCTGCCGAACCGGCGGTCCGCCTCCAGACAGAGCAGCGCGGCCGCGAGGACCGGGAACGCCATCAGGATCAGGATCGACGTGAACAGCGTGTTCCAGGTGAAGATCGGCATCCGGAACATCGTCATGCCGGGGCAGCGCATCCCGATGATGGTGGTGATGAAATTGACCGCGCCGAGGATCGTGCCGAAACCGGCGAGCGCCAGGCCCATGATCCACAGGTCGGGTCCGACGCCGGGGGAGCGCTCCGCGCTGTTGAGCGGCGCGTAGGCGAACCAGCCGAAGGCGGCGGGCCCGGACGGCACGAACAGCGAGCTCGTCACGATCAGCCCGCCGAACAGGAAGAACCAGTACGACAGCATGTTCAACCGCGGGAAGGCGACATCGGGCGCGCCGATCTGCAAGGGCATCAGCTCGTTGGCGAAGCCCGCGAACATCGGGGTCGCGAACAGCAGCAGCATGATCGTGCCGTGCATGGTGAACAGCTGGTTGAACTGCTGGTTGTCCAGGAGCTGAAGTCCCGGCCGGGCGAGTTCGGCGCGCATCAGCAGCGCCATGACACCGCCGACCAGGAAGAACACGAACGACGTGATCAGGTACAGATGGCCGATCTTCTTGTGGTCCGTCGTCGTCAGCCAGTCGACGACCACCCGGCCGTGATTCCTGCTTCGCACGGGTCGTACCGTCGTCCGCACGGTCTCGGTCCCCATCGCTCGCTCGCCCCTTCGCTGGTCGCGCCTCGGGTCACGTCATGATGCTCGCGCCGCCGTGCGCAGCGACAGAGGGCGTACGGGGGTTCTGTGCCGGATCAGTGTTTTTCCTATGCGGCGTCAGATCCCGCGGCCCCGCCCGGAATCGGATTCGAAAGGCTCCGGCGGCACATCTCCCGGCACTTTCCGCCCGCTTATTCGAAGAGCGTCCGCGACACGCGGGAATTACGTTCGATTGCGCGCGGAAGGCGTACGGAACCGCTCGTAGGAGTGACAAAGCACCGCTGAAACGGCTGTCGTGATCCTGTGACAGAAGCGTGACCGGAGGGGGATCAGCTACCGACAGTGGCCTGATCCCTGGCCCCGGCCGCCGGACAGGGCCTAGCGTGGCCGTATGGCACCGATACCGAAACCCTCCGCCGAACCCCACGACAGCCCGGACACGTACGTCGGTCTGGACTCCGCGCGCGCCGAGCGGCTCGCCCGGGAGAAGGGCTGGTCGACGGTGCGTTCGCTGCCGCCGGGGGCGATCATCACGATGGAGTACCGCGTGGGGCGGCTGAACTTCGAGGTGAAGGACGGCCGGGTGGCCCGCGCCTGGAAGGGCTGAACAACGCCTCCGACGCGACGACGGCCCCGGCTCCTGAGGAGGAACCGGGGCCGTCGCTGCGGGGTGGGTGTGTGCGTACCGTCCCCGCTGTCCGCCGGCTAGCCGCCTGTCAGGGGGCGGGCCGCCGAGGCTGTGCCGCGTGCCACGCGGTCGGGGTGGGGTGGCCGGCGCGGGCCGACCGGGGTCACCGGGGTGCGCTCCGAGCGGGTCAGATGCGGACCCGGGGCCAGATAGGCGGGCGCCCGGGTGGAGCGGGCCGCGGGCTCGCTCTGGGGAGCGGTGCGCGGCTTGAGCGGGACCGGGACCTCGACGGGCTTGACGGCCGCGGGTACGGCACGGCGGGCCCGCCAGCGGTCGCGCAGGTCGAAGAGGGCGGTCTCGGTGCGGGCGATCAGCGGCTCGCACCACGGCAGCGCCAGCAGCACCAGCAGACCCGCGGTCCAGCCCAGCAGGACGTCGCTCAGCCAGTGCGTACCGAGATAGACGGTGGCGAGGCCGACGCCCAGGGAGGTCACCGCGGACACCGCGGACAGGTATCTGCGGGCCCTCGGGGTGGAGGCCAGATAGGCCAGGATTCCCCAGGTCACCACGGCGTTCGCGGTGTGGCCGCTGGGAAATATATCGCCGCCCAGACCCATCTCGTTCGAGCCGATGGTGGTCGCGTAGTGCGGGCCGAGGCGGCCCATGCCGAGCTTGGCGGCGCCGACGGTGATGTTGAGCAGCAGCAGCGAGGCGCCCAGGGTGAGCATCGGGCGCAGGGTGTGCTGCCGCCAGGAGCGCCAGCCCAGCCAGGCCGCGACCATCACCGCGGTGGGGCCGCGCTGGCCGAGCACCACGTAGTAGTCGACGAACCAGTGGATCTCCGACCACTGCTGGTACGGCCGGAAGAACATGACCTGCCAGTCCAGGCGGACCAGCCACGACGTGTCGACGACGAGCCACACGATCGCCAGGTAGAACAGCAGGGTTCCGGCGAGCAGCGCGACCCGGTGCCGGGACATCTTCGGCACGTCGAGATGGGCCGGTCGTTCCGGCTCACGGTCCAGCCTGGCGAACACCCGGTCCAGACGGGTGAGGTTTCGTTCGGTACGCACTCAATCGACGTTACAGCGAGTGAGTGCGGAACCCCGTCGAATCCACGGCTTTGTGATGACGATGTGATGTGGGATTCCTCTCAGGGAGAGGTTTATTTCCGAGGAATCCACTATCGGACCGTCCCGCGCCCTTCAATTCCTTTGATCATTCCGGGTTCCGGTTTATTGGCGATTATGAATTCGTTCACCGAATCATGGGGAGGAATTCTCCGGCCGCTCATGGACGGCCGCGAGTCGATCATGGCGGGCCCGAGCCGTTCAGCCAGAACGCCCCGTAGACCGCCGACGCCACCGCGACACCGCCCACCACCAGCACGGACCTGGACGTACGCGACCGGGCGAGGGCCAGGGCGAGGGGGAACAGAAGGGGGAACGCGGGCATCAGGAGGCGCGGTTTCGAGCCGAAGTAACTCGACGCGCACAGGGCGAGCGCGGTGACCACGCCCGTGTACACGAGGAGCGGCAGCGGCTGACGCTGCCGCACGCCGACGACGTACAGCCATACGATGAGCCCGACCCCGATGATCAGACCCGCGCCCGCGAGGGCCGACGGGAACGACGTGAACTTCTCGCCGACGAACCGGGCGAAGGCGTAGCCGCCGTCGAACCCGTTGCGCCAGCCGGCCTGGACGTCGAGATAGCCGAGGGGGCCCTTGCCGGTGCGGTGGCCGACCCAGAGGACGTAGGCGGCGGCGCCGAGGGGGGCGAGGAGCATGCCGAGGGCGCGGGGGAGGGGGCGGGCGCCGTCCGCGCGCGCCGTGCTTCTCTCCCGCACGAACGAGGCGATCCCCGCGGCCCACACGGCGGCCACCACCGCCAGCCCCACCGGCCGGGTCAGGCCCGCCAGAGACGCCAGGGCGCCCGCGAGCACCCAGCGGCCGGTCAGCACCGCGTACAGCGACCACGCGGCGAGGGCCGTGAACAGCGACTCGCTGTACGCCATCGACTGCACGATCCCGACCGGCAGCACCGCCCAGACCAGCACCGCGCAGCCCCCGGCCCGGCGGCCGTACACATGGTCCGCGACCGCGAAGACGCCCCACGCCGCCGCCAACGAGGCGAGCAGGCTGACCGCGAAGCCCGCGTCGGCGTACGAGAGAGGGGACAGCGCTGCCAGGCCCCGCTCCAGCCACGGCAGCAGCGGGAAGAAGGCCAGATTCGAGTGGACGTCGCCGCCCGGGAGGCGGACCTCGTAGCCGTATCCCAGCTCGGCGACCCTCGTGTACCAGAGGGCGTCCCAGCGGGCGGTCAGCAGCGTGTACGCGCTCTTGTCGCGCGCCGCGCTCCACAGGGCCAGGGTGAGCAGGCCCAGGGCGCGGACGGCCGCGTACCCGAGGAGGGCCGGGGCCGCGCGGCGCAGGGCGCTCTCCGCCGGTGCCGCGCGCGTTTCAAGATCGGTCACGGGTCCGATTATCGACCGTGCCCCGAACCGCGCGGCCCGCCGGGGCGTGTTGGCGGAGAGGAGGCGGAGAGCGGAGCGTGGCGTACGCCACACGTGTTCTCGGCGGAGTCTGAGAGGTCCACCACTTGGCCGAGGCGTGAACTCGCGTACGCTGACGTGTCACTCGCCTTCGTTGCGCGGGCCGGGGATCACCGCTCCTCTCCGGCCGAGATCACGGGGAGTCCCCACCCCGTGTGCCCGCCGACCGCGAGGGAACATCTGGGAGGTACGTACATGTCCGGGACGACCACGGCCGCCGCTGCGCTGCGCCGTCGGGCGGCCGGGGCCGGTGCCAACCGCTGGGTCGTCCTCGTCGTCCTCTGTGTGAGCCTGCTGCTGGTCGCGGTCGACGCGACCGTGCTGCACGTGGCGGTCCCCGCCGTCACCGAGGACCTCAAGCCCGGCGCGATAGAGCTGCTCTGGATCGTCGACGTCTACCCCCTCGTCTGCGCCTCGCTGCTGATCCTCTTCGGCACGCTCGGCGACCGCGTCGGCCGCAGAAGGGTCCTCCTCCTCGGCTACGCCCTGTTCGGCGTCGCCTCCGGCCTGGCCGCACTCGCCGACACCGCCCAGGTGCTGATCGTGGCGCGCGCCCTGCTCGGCGTCGGCGGCGCGATGATCATGCCCGCGACGCTCTCGATCCTCCGCCAGGTCTTCCCCGACCGGTGTGAGCGGGCCCTCGCGATCGGCATCTGGAGCGCGGTGGCAGCCGTGGGCGCCGCGGTCGGCCCGCTGCTCGGCGGCTTCCTCCTCGAACACTTCTGGTGGGGCTCGGTCTTCCTCGTCAACATCCCGCTGATGCTGGTCAGTCTGCCGGTGGGCCGCCTGCTGCTGCCCGAGTCCAAGGGCACCGCCGACGGTCCCTGGGACGTCGTCGGCGCGCTGATGGCCGCGGCGGGCTTGTTCGGCCTGGTCCTCGGCGTGAAGCGGCTCGGCGGCGGCGAGATCGACGAAATCACCGCGCTGCCCCTGATCGTGGGCGCCGGGCTCCTGGTTCTTTTCGTACGACGACAGCGGCGCCGCACACATCCCCTGGTGGACCTGCGCATGTTCGCCCGCCCGGCCTTCAGCACCTCCGTCGGCTGCATCGTGCTGGCGATGCTCGCCCTGGTGGGACTTGAGCTGATCGCCGCGCAGTATCTCCAGCTGGTGCTGGGGCTCTCCCCGCTGGAGACGGGCCTTCGGCTGCTGCCGCTGACCATCGCCGCGATGGCCTCCGGACTGGCGGGGGCACGGATGCTGCGGCGGTTCGGGCCGCGCCGGATGGTCTGCTTCGGCTTCGTCCTCACGGCGGTCGCCGTGCTGACGCTCATGGCCATGGGCGGCGAGGACAACCCCCTGCTGCTGCTCTTCGGCTTCGTGCTGCTCGGCTTCGGCCTGGAGACCACGCTCTTCGGCGCCTACGAGTCGATGCTCAGCGAGGCGCCGCCGGAGCAGGCCGGCGGGGCCGCGGCGATCGGCGAGACCTCCTACCAGCTGGGCGCCGGGATCGGTATCGCCCTGCTCGGCAGCGTGATGAACGCGGCGTACGCGCCCGGCCTGTCGTCGGTGCAGGGAGTTCCGGCGCGCGACTCGGCCGCGGCGGGGCATTCGCTGGGCGAGGCGTACGAGATCGCCGGACGGCTCGGCGGCTCGGCCGGGGAGACCCTGCGCCGCACCGCGCGGGACTGCTTCGTGCACGGGCTGCATGTGACGCTGCTGGTGAGTGCGGGGCTGCTGCTGCTCGGCGCGGTGATGGCGCTCCGGCTGCCGCGGATCATGCAGTGCGAGCCGGTCGCGGTGGAGGTCCCCGCCCCTCGGGAAGTCGCCGAGTCCCGCGTCTCCGCCTGAGGTACTGGACGTGCGTGACACTGCACCCGTAACGTCGGCCGGAGAGCCGTAACTAGCGCTGCTAGTTTTAGGGTGTCTGTCTAGTCGTCCGTCTAGTCGTCTGCCGAGTCGCCGAAGCCGCCGGAGGGTGTCCCATGTCCGCGTCCGCGAAGCTGCCCCCGTTCGATCCCGCCGACCCCCTCGGCATCGACGACCTGCTGGACCCGGAGGACCTCGCCGTCCGGGACACCGTGCGGTCCTGGGCGGCGGACCGGGTGCTGCCGTATGTCGCCGAGTGGTACGAGAGCGGCGAACTGCCCGGCATCCGCGAACTCGCCCGGGAACTCGGCGGGATCGGGGCGCTCGGGATGTCGCTCGACGGGTACGGATGCGCCGGGGCCAGCGCCGTGCAGTACGGGCTCGCCTGTCTGGAGCTGGAGGCCGCCGACTCCGGGATCCGCTCGCTCGTCTCCGTGCAGGGCTCGCTCGCCATGTACGCCATCCACCGGTTCGGCAGCGAGGAACAGAAGCAGGCCTGGCTGCCCGGCATGGCGGCCGGCGAGATCATCGGCTGCTTCGGACTGACCGAGCCGGACCACGGGTCCGACCCCGCGTCCATGCGGACCCACGCGAAGAAGGACGGCTCCGACTGGGTCCTCAACGGGCGCAAGATGTGGATCACCAACGGGTCCGTCGCCGGGGTCGCCGTCGTGTGGGCGCAGACCGACGAGGGGATCCGCGGATTCGTGGTGCCCACCGACAGCGCCGGGTTCTCCGCGCCCGAGATCAAGCACAAGTGGTCGCTGCGCGCCTCGGTCACCAGCGAACTCGTCCTCGACGACGTGCGGTTGCCCGCGGACGCGGTGCTGCCCGAGGTCGTGGGGCTCAAGGGTCCGCTCAGCTGTCTGTCGCACGCCCGGTACGGGATCGTCTGGGGGGCGATGGGAGCGGCGCGGTCCTGTCTGGAGGCCGCGGTCGAATACTCCAAGACGCGCGAGCAGTTCGGGCGGCCCATCGGGGGATTCCAGCTCACCCAGGCCAAGCTCGCCGACATGGCGGTCGAACTGCACAAGGGGATTCTGCTCGCCCACCATCTGGGGCGGCGCATGGACGCCGGCCGCCTGCGCCCCGAGCAGGTCAGCTTCGGCAAGCTCAACAACGTCCGCGAGGCGATCGAGATCTGCCGTACATCGCGCACGATCCTCGGCGCCAACGGGATCTCGCTCGAATACCCCGTGATGCGGCACGCGACCAACCTCGAGTCGGTGCTCACCTACGAAGGCACCGTCGAGATGCACCAGCTGGTGCTGGGCAAGGCGCTCACCGGGCTCGACGCGTTCCGGTAAAGCCGCTCCGTCGAGGCCTCTCGGTGAACCCTGCGCGGGGGCAGGGCCGGTGAGCGGCCCTGCCTCAGCTCTGGTTGAAGAAGCCGTCCGTGCGGTGCGCGGCCGGGTCGCCGTTCACGATCTCCGTGTTGGCGGGGGTCAGCAGGAACACGCGGGTCGAGACACGCTCGATCGAACCGCGCAGTCCGAAGATCAGGCCGGCCGCGAAGTCGACGACGCGCTTGGCGTCGGAGGCCTCCATCGCGGTCAGGTTCATGATGACGGGCACTCCCTCGCGGAAGAGCTCGCCGATGGCGCGCGCGTCCCGGAAGCTGTCCGGGGTGACCGTGCCGATGCGACGGCCCTTCTCCTCGGCGACGTCCGAGGCCACCTTGACCCGGGGGTCGGTGACCCAGGCATCCCCGGGCTCGGTTCCTTCGGAGTATCCGTCGTCGTCGTAGTAACGCTCGTCATCGTTGTCGTCAACGAGGCCCAGCCAGGCACTCGCCTTGCGCACCGATCCCATGGACGCCTCCTCTCACAGCGGTCTTTCTCGCTTTACGTATCCCTATCGTCATCCATGATGCGGATGACGCGCCATGTGGATAGACGCCGCGCGGGGGGTTTGTGACGGTACTGGTGCACAGCCCATTCGTCGAGAGCCCGGGATTCACAAGGGCCGTTCCCCATACGGCTGCTGACTGTGAGTGAAATATGATTCTTCGCGGCGTATGGGTGACGGCCGGGGCGTACGGGTGAACGGAGGGGTCGGTACGATGCGGCCGCTCAACGTCGCACCGCTCACGGGGGATCACCATGTTCGGAATCGTCAGGCCCTGCCGCCATCGGCTCGGTGAAAGCCTCAAGACCCAGTGGATGGCGCATTTGTGCGGGTTGTGCCTCGCACTGCGCAAGGACCATGGCCAGTTCGCACGGCTCGTCACCAACTACGACGGCTTGCTCATATCGGTTCTGACGGATGCTCAGGCTTCGGAGGGCGGCGCTTCGAGGCGTACGGCGGGCCCCTGCGCCTTGCGCGGAATGCGCACCGCGTCCGTCGCCAACGGGGAGGGCGCGCGGCTCTCGGCCGCCGTCTCCCTCGTGCTCGCCTCGGCGAAGGTACGGGACCATGTCGCCGACGGAGACGGGCTGCTGGCCCGCAGGCCGGTGGCGCTGGCGGCCCGCCGGGTCGCGTCGAGCTGGGGTGCGGCGGGGGCCCGCAGCGGTTCCGCCGTCGGGTTCGACACCGACGTCCTCGTCGACGCCGTCGACCGGCAGCTCGGCATCGAGACCCTCGCCGGGCCCGGGACGCCGATCCTGACCGTCACCGAACCGACCGAGACGGCCACCGCGGCCGCCTTCGCGCACACCGCGGTCCTCGCCGGACGGCCGGGCAACGCCGAACCGCTCGCCGAGGCGGGGCGGCTCTTCGGGCGGCTCGCGCATCTGCTGGACGCCGTGGAGGACCGGGAGGCCGACGCCGCGTCGGGCGCGTGGAATCCGCTGACGGCCACGGGGACCTCCTTGGCGGAGGCGCGGCGGCTCGCGGACGACGCCGTGCACGGGATACGGCTCGCGCTGCGGGAGGCGGACTTCTCCGATCAGAAGCTGGCGCATGTGCTGCTCGTGCATGAGCTGCGGACGTCCGTGGACCGGGCCTTCGGGACGGCGTCCTGCGGGCACGGGCCCGGGCTGTCGAACCCCTACGCGCCCACCGGGCCGGGTACGCCGGGTGCCCCGGGCGGTCCGGGTGTGCCGCCGCCCCCGGAGCCGCCCCGCCGTGACCGGCGCGGGCTGCTGGCGGGGTGTGCGGTGTGGCTGGGGCTGGCCTGTACGTGCCAGATGTGCTGCGGGGAGTTCGAGGACCCGTGGAGCCGGCAGCGCCGGGAAGGGCTCTGCAACCAGGCCGACTGCGGAGATTGCTGCGACTGCTGTGACTGTTGCGGGAACTGCGGCGATTGCTGTGGGAACTGCTGCGACGGGTGCGACTGCGGATGTGACTGCGGATGCTGAGGGAAACGGGAAGCGCTGCTGAGGGGAGGGCGCGTGTGAAGGCGGGGGAGGAGAACGCGAAAGGGCGCCCCGGGGAATCGGGGCGCGCAGTGGGTCAGCTCAACAGGAGGAGGACCACACGCGACCGAGGTCGATGTGGGAGCGCTTGACCAGCCACTGCTGTGGATGCATGGGCCAAGTGGAACAGGCATCCGGTTGTGCGTCAACTGAGATGAGACGTACTGCCCACAGTCTGGACAGCCTTGACAGCGAGGGGAAACGGCCCCGTACTCTCAAGGAGCGGCCCTGCTGAGGGGCTCGGCCGCATCCGCGCCGCGCGGCGCGCTCGTGTGAAGGCATCCATCCGAGTTCTGACGACTCGCTGCCACGGAGCCTTCGCATGCCCTCCGACACCCTTTCCTCGCGGACCGTCCCGCAGCCCCGTCCCGGCCGGCACTCTTTGGTGATCGTCGGGGCCGGGCCGCGAGGGACCGGTCTGATCGAGCGGATCGCCGCCAACGCCCCCGAGCTGTACGACGGTTCGGGCCTCGATGTGCATCTCGTGGACCCGCATCCGCCGGGCGCCGGGCGCATCTGGCGGGAGGCGCAGTCGCCGCTGCTCTGGATGAACTCGCACGCCGAGGACGTCACCATGTTCACCGACGAGACGGTGAACATGGCGGGACCCGTGCGTCCCGGGCCCACGCTGCACGAATGGGCCGGCATCGACGCCGCCACCTTCGCGGACCGGCAGCTCCAGGGCGGATACCTGCGGTGGGTGCATGAGCAGGCGGTCGCCGCGCTGCCTCCTTCGATCCGGGTGCACCATCATCCGCGCCGGGCCGTGCGGGTCACCGGTCCGCGCGAGGGACGTCAGCAGGTGTGGCTGGAGGACCGCCCGCGCCCGCTCCTCGCCGACCTCGTCGTCCTGGCCCTCGGTCACCTCGACGCCGAACTCGACGACGAGCAGCGGTCGTTGGCCGCCTACGCCGCCGAGCACGACCTCGTCCATCTGCCGCCCGACTTCACCGCCGACAGCGATCTGTCCGCGCTCGCGCCCGGCTCCGACGTCCTCGTCCGCGGGTTCGGGCTCGCTTTCGTCGACCTGATGGTGCTGCTGACGGAGGGGCGGGGCGGCCGGTACGAGGGGGACACGTATGTGCCGTCCGGGCAGGAGCCCGTGCTGCATGTCGGCTCGCGGCGCGGAGTGCCGTACCGCTCGAAGATCGGCTACGACTGGACGGGGGAGCGGCCCCCGCTGCCCCGTTTCTTCGGGCCCGCCGAGGTCGATGAACTGCTCGCCAGATCAGGTGGGTTCGACTTCCGGCGGGATGTGTGGCCGCTGATCGAGAAGGAGCTGGGGTTCGCGCACTACCACCGGCTGTTCACGGTGCACGGTGAGCGGACCACGATGTCCTGGGCCGACTTCGAGGAGAAGTACGCGGCCGGCTCCGCCGCGGAGGTGCGGGCGCTCGTGGCCGCCGCCGTCCCGGATCCTGCCGACCGTCTCGACCTGGACGCGCTCGACCGGCCGCTGGAGGGGGTGCGGTACGGGTCGTTCGAGGAGCTCCAGGAGGGGCTGCGGGGGCATGTCGAACGGGATCTGAGCAGACGTCATGATCCTTCGTTCAGTGCGGACTCGGCCGTCTTTCTCGGACTGCTGTCCGTCTACGGTCAGTTGATACGGCTGGGCGACATCGGGTCCTGGTGGCACGGCTTCTTCAGCTATCTGGCCTCCGGGCCGCCCGGGCCACGGCTGCGGCAGCTCCAGGCGCTGTCCCGTGCCGGGATCGTGCGGTTCCTGGGGGCCGACATGGGGGTCACCGCCGAGGGCGGGGTGTTCCGGGCCTCCAGTGTGAGCGTGCCGGGTGCCTTCGTCGAGGCGCGGGCGCTGGTCGAGGCGCGGCTGCCCGAGCCGACGGTCGGGCGGGCGCGGGACACGTTGCTGCGCGAGCTGCATGAGGAGGGGGCCGGGGAGACTCCCGAGGGGCTGCTCCGGGTGGACCCCGGTGACGGGCGGATCCTCGACCGGGGCGGGCGTCCTCACCCACGGCGCTTCGCGCTCGGGCCGTTCACGGACGGCCGGACGCCGGGGGCCTTCACCCGGCCGCGGACCGGGGGGCCCGCGTTTCGGCAGAACGATGCGACGGCTCGGGCGGCGCTGGAGTTCTTCGCGGGCCTTGCGGGGCGTGCGGCGGCGTGAGCCGTTTTCGGCTGCGGGCCGGTGGGGGCTGGTCGCGCCCACGCGGCGGTAGCCGCACATAGACACAGCCCCGCGCCCCTTTGGGGCGCGTCCCAGAACCCCATGATTACAAGGGATCCCATGTTGCATCTTTCCGCCGCGGTCGACCAACCGTCGGCCTACGACGCCGACTCCTACATTGAACTGGCGCGGCTTGCCGAACACGGCGTTCTCGACTTCGTGACGCTGGACGACACCTTCGCGCGGCCCGGGCTCGACGCGCTCGCCGTGTTGTCGCGGGTCGCGCCGGTCACCAGTCGGATCGGGCTGGTGCCGACCGTGACGACCACGCATACCGAGCCTTTCCATGTTCAGGCCGCTGTCGCCACTCTCGACTGGGTCAGTCGGGGGCGGGCCGGGTGGCGGCTCGATGTGTCGACCACTGAAGGGGAGGCCCGGCTGTTCGGGCGGCGGCATGCCGCTCCTGCCGATGCGCTGTGGCAGGAGGCCGGTGAAGTGGCCGATGTGGCCGCGAAGTTGTGGGACAGCTGGGAGGACGACGCCGAGATACGGGATGTGGCGACCGGCCGTTTCATCGACCGGGACAAGCTGCATTACGTCGATTTCGAGGGCGCCGACTTTTCCGTCAAGGGTCCGTCGATCGTGCCCCGGCCTCCGCAGGGGCACCCCGTCCGGGTGATCGACGCCTCCGACGGGCATGCCCGGCGGACCGCCGCCCGGTATGCCGACGTGGCGCTCGTGCGGTCTGTGAGCGCCGCGCACGCCCGGGCCGTGCGGGAGGAACTGCGGGCGTCCGCCGTCGAGTTCGGGCGGGATCCCGATGCGCTGAGGGTGCTCGCCGGGCTTGTCGTCGATCTCGGTGACGGGGAGCACGCGGCCGAGCCGGGGCATGGCGGGGGTGGTCCCCGGCAGACCGCGCAGGGGCCGTTGTACCGCGGCGGTCCCGTCGATCTCGCGGAGCTGGTCGCCTCCTGGCACGGGGAGGGCGCCGTCGACGGCTTCCACCTCACGCCCGTCGAGCCGCGCCGTGACCTGGAGCGGCTCGTCAACGGCACCGTCGCGCTGTTGCAGCACCGGGGGCTGTTCCGCACCTTCTATCCGGGCAGTGCGCTCCGGGACCACCTGGGGCTGACGCGGCCCGCCAACCAGTACGCGGGGGGACCCTCATGACCAGGCAGATGCATCTCGCCGCGCACTTTCCCGGCGTCAACAACCACACCGTCTGGGCCGATCCGAGGGCGAGGTCGCAGATCGAGTTCTCCTCCTTCGAGCATCTGGCCCGCACCGCCGAACGCGGTCTGTTCGACTTCTTCTTCCTCGCCGAGGGGCTGCGGCTGCGCGAACACAAGGGCCGTATCCATGACCTGGACGTGGTGGGGCGCCCGGAGTCGATCACCGTCCTCAACGCGCTCGCCGCCGTCACCGAGCACCTCGGGCTCGCCGCCACGGTCAACGCGACCTTCAACGAGCCGTACGAACTCGCCCGCAGGCTCGCCACGTTGGACCATCTCAGCGGGGGCCGGGCGGGCTGGAACGTGGTGACCTCCTCCGACGCCTTCACCGGGGAGAACTTCCGGCGCGGCGGGTTCCTCGACCGGGGTGACCGGTACACACGGGCCGCCGAATTCGTCGCCACGGCACGGGAGTTGTGGGACTCCTGGACGCCGGACGGGGTGTCCCGGCCGTTCGCGCACCGCGGGCGGCACTTCGACATCGCGGGTGAGTTCACCGTGCCGCGCTCACCGCAGGGGCATCCGGTCGTCATCCAGGCCGGGGACTCCGACGAGGGGCGGGAGTTCGCCGCCGCCACGGCCGACGTTGTTTTCACCCGGCAGAGTTCCCTGGACGCCGGGCGGGCCTTCTACGCCGATGTGAAGGGGCGGCTCGCGAAGTACGGCCGTACTCCTGAGGACTTGAAGATCATGCCCGGGGTCAGTGTCGTCCTGGGCGACACCGCCGCCGAGGCGCAGGAGAAGGCCGCCGAGATCCGTCGGCAGCAGACCTCGCCGCAGACCGCGATCCTCACGCTGGAGCAGATCTGGGGCGTCGACCTCTCCGGGTACGACCCGGACGGCCCGCTGCCCGAGATCGACCCGGTGACCGAGCCGTCGCTCACCCAGGGCCGGACCCGGCGCGGGGACACACGCGCGATCGCCGAGATGGGGGTCCCCCCGCTCGAGCGAAGTTCGAGAGTGGGGGAGGCGGGCGCGTCGAAGGAGAAGGGGCTGTCGATCCGGGAGACCGTGATCGAGGCGGGCGGCCGGCAGTCCTTCATCGGCACCCCGCAGGCGGTCGCCGCCGAACTCGCCGACTTCGTGCGGCGCGACGCCGCCGACGGGTTCATCCTCGTCCCGCACCTCACCCCGGCCGGACTCGACGAGTTCGTGGACCGGGTGGTGCCGCTGCTTCAGGAGCGGGGGGTGTTCCGTACCGAGTACAAGGGGACCTCTCTCCGCTCCCACCTCGGGCTTTCTACACCGGTATGGAAGGGTTGATCACATGACGTCGGACGCGTTCGACGAGTGGAAGAAGTGGCACGAGCACCGCGTGGAGACGGTCTCCGCCCCCTACGGGCCGCTCTCGCTCACCGGCACCCACTGGCTGGAGGACTATCCGGAGGGCCGACTTCCGGGCATTCCCGGGAACTGGCGGCTCGACGGCGACGCGGTGGTGCTGACGGCCGAGGTGGGCGACGGGCTCACCCTGGACGGGCTGCCTCTCAGCGGTGAGGTGCGGCTCGCCGTGGACGCCGGGGAACTCGCGCTCGGTGAGCGGCGGCTGGTGGTGCTGGTGCGTGAAGGGGTCTGGGGGGTACGGGACTTCGATCCCGGCTCGGAGGCGCGGCGCGGGTTCCGCGGTATCGACGCCACGCCCTACGATCCGCGCTGGTCGGTGCCGGGGCGCTTCACGCCGTACGACGAGGACCGCACCGTGCGGGTGGAGAACGCGGACGGCAGGCAACGGGGTCTCGGGCTGGGCGGGGAGCTGGCGTTCGCCTTGGACGGGCGGGAGTTGACGCTTCAGGTGAGCGTCGAGGCGGACGGTTCGCTGTGGGCGGTTTTCGGCGATGCGACGAGCGGGGTGAGCAGCAACCGCTTCCGGTTCCTGCGGCCCGCCGCGCCGGACGCCGAGGGGCGTACGACGGTGGACTTCAACCGTGCGCTGCTGCCGCCCTGCGCCTTCTCCGACCACTTCATCTGCCCCTTTCCGCCGCCGGGGAATACGCTGGACCTCGCCATCGAGGCGGGGGAGCGGAACGTGGTCTGAAACGCGGCCGGTTGACCGGGGACGCATGGGTTGTTCAAGGCTTGACGGCCGAAAGGCGCCCTTGCGCCTACCGGTCGTTCGGCCAAATACTCCTCCGCAGCGCTTGTCAGGGGCACGGCTTGTCCGGAATCCGGACATTCAGGGCCCCCGGCTGCGCCTCACGGGCCCCGACCCCACGCGGGCCCCCGACTTCCCATGTGGAGGAACGACAAGTGAGGATCAAGCGCACCACCCCCCGTAGCGGTATCGCGAGACGGACCCGGCTGATCGCCGTCACCACCGGACTCGTGGCCGCGGCCGCGATAGCGATCCCCAACGCCAACGCGGCGTCCCCGACCACCTTCAGCGCCTCGCAGCTGAAGAGCGTCAACAACTCGGTGCTCAAGGCCGACATCCCGGGCACCGCCTGGGCCGTCGACAGCAAGACCAACCGGGTCGTCGTCACTGTCGACAGCACGGTGTCCAAGGCCGAGATCGCCAAGATCAAGCGCCAGGCCGGCGCCAACGCCGGCGCGCTGACGATCAAGTCGACGCCCGGCAAGTTCAACAAGCTGATCACCGGCGGCGACGCCATCTACGGTGGCGGCTACCGCTGTTCGCTCGGCTTCAACGTCCGCAGCGGCAGCACCTACTACTTCCTGACCGCGGGCCACTGCGGCGAGGTCGCCTCGACCTGGTACTCCAACTCGGGTCAGACCACCACGCTGGGCACGAACGTCAGCTACAGCTTCCCGACCAACGACTACGCGCTGGTCCGGTACACCAACACCTCGGTCACCAAGACCGGCGGCGCGGGCAACACGGACATCACCAGCTCGGGTACGCCCAGCGTCGGCACCACGGTCTACCGTGACGGCTCGACCACCGGCATCCACAGCGGCCGCGTCACCGCGCTGAACGCCACCGTCAACTACGGTGGCGGCGACGTCGTCTACGGCATGATCCAGACCAATGTCTGCGCCGAGGGCGGCGACTCCGGTGGTCCGCTCTACTCGACCAGCGGCATCGCCTACGGTCTCACCTCCGGCGGCAGCGGCAACTGCACCTCCGGCGGCACGACCTTCTTCCAGCCGGTCGCCGAGGCCCTGAGCGCGTACGGCGTCAGCGTCTTCTAGTCGCAGACCCCTCGTACCGCCCCTGAAGTGACGAACCCCCGTACGCCACCGGCGTACGGGGGTTCGCTACGCGGGTCACATGGGCGGGCAGAGCCACTCCAGTACGGCGGGCAGCGCCTCGATCGCCCCGAAGTGCCCGGCGTGCGGGTCCAGGACGGGACGGGCGCGGGGGACGCGCTCCAGGAGCCAGGTGAAGTGGCTCACCGGGGCGAAGCGGTCCTCGGCGCCGTGCCACAGCAGGACGGGGCGGGTGATGTCCGCCGGGTCGAAGCCCCAGTTGCTCAGCAGGGCGAGGGCGTCGTCGAGCCAGCCGTACGCCGAAGTGCGCAGCGCCTCGCGGTAGTTGCGCAGCAGCATGTCGCTCACGGCCGGGTCGGAGACGATCCGCCGGTCGGCCTCGGTGAGTCCCTCGCGGACGGTCACGAGGAGCTGGGCGGGGTCCCGGCGGATGGCGGCGGCGCGGGAGTTCAGGCGGTCGGCGAAGGCGAGCGGGTCGGTCAGGGCCAGGGTGGCGTCCTCGACGTTGGACTCCGTCATACCGTCGAACCAGCGCAGCCCCGGCGCGTCCGGCGGCGCGGGGGAGACCAGGGCCGCCGCCCGCCGTACCCGCGCGGGCAGGAGCGCGGCGCAGGCCAGGGCGTGCGGGGCGCCGCCCGAGCGGCCGAGGACCGAGAACCGGTCGAGGCCCAGGGCGTCGGCCACATCCGCCACGTCCAGGGCGGCGTCGGCGATACGGCGTCCGGGCCGCCGGTCCGAATCGCCGTAGCCGGGACGGTCGTAGGCGATGAACCACACCTCCGGGTGTGCCTTGACGACCGCCTCGGGCACCATCCCGGAACGGCAGCCCGGGGTGTCGTGCAGCAGCACCACCGGGGTGCCGTCGCGGTCGCCGTACTCCTCGACCGTCAGCCACCGGCCGTCGCGCGTCTGTATGCCGTCGAGCACCTGGGTCCTCCGTCTCCCCATCGTGTACATCGCGGAGTTACCGTCGAAGTACACACCTTGAGCGCCTGATTCGGACCCTGGGGGGCCGGCATGGTCGAGGAGCTGGTGGCAGCGGGAGTGACGCTCGCGTCCGCCGGAGCGGTGTATGTGATGGCGGCGGCGAGGGTCGTCAAACAGTACGAGCGGGGTGTCGTCTTCCGGCTCGGCAGGCTCCGTCCCGAAGTGCGCGGACCGGGGTTCACGATGATCGTTCCGGGCATCGACAAGCTCCGCAAGGTCAATATGCAGATCGTGACGATGCCCGTGCCGGCGCAGGAGGGCATCACCCGGGACAACGTCACCGTGCGGGTGGACGCGGTCGTCTACTTCAAGGTGACCGGGCCGGCCGAAGCGGTCGTGCGGGTGGAGGACTACCGGTTCGCGGTCTCGCAGATGGCGCAGACGTCCCTGCGGTCCATCATCGGCAAGAGCGAACTCGACGATCTGCTGTCCGACCGCGAAAAGCTCAACCAGGGGCTGGAGTTGATGATCGACAGCCCGGCCGTGGAGTGGGGCGTCACCATCGACCGGGTCGAGATCAAGGACGTCTCGCTGCCCGAGACCATGAAGCGGTCCATGGCCCGGCAGGCCGAGGCCGACCGGGAGCGGCGGGCCCGGGTCATCAACGCGGACGCCGAGCTCCAGGCGTCGAAGAAGCTGGCCGAGGCCGCCAAGGAGATGTCCGAGCAGCCGGCCGCGCTGCAACTGCGGCTGTTGCAGACGGTGGTGGCGGTGGCGGCCGAGAAGAACTCCACGCTGGTGCTGCCGTTCCCGGTGGAGCTGCTGCGGTTCCTGGAGAGGGCGCAGCAGGGGCCCGGGGTGGTGCAGCAGGCGGCGGCTCCTCCGGGTCCGGTGGCTCCCGCGGGGCCGGTGGCTCCCGTGGCGCCGCAACCGGTGCAGGAGCAACTTCCGCCTCCCGTGCCTCGCTTGGATCCCGGTCATGAGGGGTCGAATTCAGGACAGGACTAGACCTCACAGGCTGCTCATTGGTTACCCGCACGTAGTGTTTGCGCTGCGAATTCGCCTGGCGTGACTGTGCACGGTCAATCAAGTGGGGGCGCGCAACCGCGTTCTACGCGCGTCCGGAACTCAACCTTGTGCGCTCCCCGCCGGGTTCGAAAGAGTAAGGGCTCGTCAACCAGCCTTCCGGCCCACGAGGTCCCCACAACCGACCGGGCCGACCCCCCACAGGAGGACATGAGTTGAAGCACCGACGCATACCCAAGCGGCGGGCAGCCCTGGCAGGTGCGGGCATCGCCGCGCTGGTCGCCGCGGGTGTCACCTTCCAGACTGCGAACGCCAGTGAGCCCGCGAACGACGCCGGGCCCAAGGTTCTGTCGGCCCTCGCGGCCGGAAATCTCGCCTCGACGCTCGACAAGGAGCTCGGCACCGACGCGGCGGGAACGTACTACGACGCGAAGAGCAAGGCCCTCGTCGTCAACGTCCTCGACGAGGCCGCGGCCTCGGTCGTCGAGGAGGCCGGCGCCCGGGCGCGGGTCGTGGAGAACTCCCTCGCCGAGCTCAGAAGCGCCCGTACGACGCTCAAGGACGACGCGACCATCCCGGGGACGTCCTGGGCGACCGACCCAACCACCAACAAGGTGGTCGTCACCGCCGACCGCACGGTCTCCGACGCGGAGTGGGCCACGCTCACGAAGGTCGTCGACGGACTGGGCGGCACGGCCGAACTCCAGCGGACCAAGGGGGAGTTCAAGCCCTTCATCGCGGGTGGTGACGCGATCACCGGCAGCGGTGGGCGGTGCTCGCTCGGGTTCAACGTGGTCAAGGGCGGGGAGCCGTACTTCCTCACCGCCGGGCACTGCACGGAGTCCATCTCCACGTGGTCGGACTCCAGCGGTACCCAGATCGGGACCAACGAGGTGTCCAGCTTCCCGGACAACGACTACGGGCTGGTGAAGTACACCGCGGAGGTCGACCACCCGAGCGAGGTGGACCTCTACAACGGGTCCGCGCAGGCGATCACGGGTGCGGCCGAGGCGACGGTCGGCATGAAGGTCACGCGCAGCGGGTCCACGACCCAGGTGCACGACGGGACGGTCACCGGCCTCGACGCCACCGTGAACTACGGCAACGGGGACATCGTCAACGGGCTGATCCAGACCGACGTGTGCGCGGAGCCGGGGGACAGCGGGGGTTCGCTGTTCTCGGGGAGCAGCGCGATCGGGCTGACGTCGGGGGGCAGCGGTGACTGCACCTCCGGCGGGGAGACGTTCTTCCAGCCGGTGACGGAGGCGCTGTCGGCGACGGGTGCGTCCATCGGCTGACGGTTCGTGGTGATGTGAGGTCCCGCCCCTCCGGGGGCGGGACTTTTCGTTTCCCACCCGCACCGCCCGTGCGGGTGGCCCCTGCGGGGGTTGAGCGCCGCCGGCGGCTGCGGGGCGTGTGCGGCTGGTCGTCGTCGGTCCGGTCTGGCGGGTCGGTGTGGGACCTTCGGCCCTCCCGCCTCGTGGACTTTCCTCCCTTCCGCCGTCCGACCTTCTCCCTCCAGGTCAGGCCCTTCACGGCCCCCTTTCGTGCCGCTTCGGCGGTCGAATGGGAGGTGCCGGAGAAGGTCGCAGCCAAGGAGGCTCGCCATGCGGGTCGAGGAGCAGGTGGATGGGTTGGTCGCCGGGGCGGCTGACGCGCTGGAGTGGTTCGAGACGTTTGACCAGGGGCAGGTCGATCACATCGTGCGGCAGGCCGCGTTGGCGGCGCTCGCGGTGCATGGGGAGCTGGCTCGGATGGCCGTCGAGGAGACCGGGCGGGGGGTGTTCGAGGACAAGGCGGTCAAGAATCTGTTCGCCTGTGAGCACGTCAGTCACTCGCTGCGCGGGCTGAAGACCGTGGGGGTCGTACGGCGGGACGAGCTGAACGGCGTCACCGAGATCGCCGAACCCGTCGGGGTCGTGTGCGCGATGACGCCCGTCACCAACCCGACCTCCACCACCGTCTTCAAGGCGCTCATCGCCCTCAAGACCCGCAACCCGATCATCTTCGCCTTCCACCCGAGCGCGCAGCGCAGCTCCGCCGAGGCGGCCCGTGTCGTGCGCGACGCCGCCATCGAGGCCGGCGCCCCCGACCACTGCGTCCAGTGGATCGAGGAGCCCTCCATGGAGGCCACCCGGCATCTCATGCATCACCCCGGCGTCTCCGTCATCCTCGCCACCGGCGGCAACGCGATGGTGAAGGCCGCCTACTCCTGCGGCAAGCCCGCCCTGGGCGTCGGCGCCGGCAACGTACCGGCGTATGTCGCCCCGGACGCCGAACTCGGCCGCGCCCTCCATGACATCGTGCTGTCCAAGGCCTTCGACAACGGCATGATCTGCGCCTCCGAACAGGCGGTGATCCTGGACTCGTCCCTGTACGAGCGGGGGATCGCCGAGCTGCGGCGGCTGAACGCCCATGTCGTCACCGCCGCCGAGAAGACCAAGCTGGAGGAGTTCCTGTTCGGCACCACCGCCTACGGCACCGACTGCGCGGGAGCCAGGCTCAACGCCGACGCCGTCGGGCGGTCCGCCCACTGGATCGCCGAGCAGGCCGGGTTCCAGGTGCCCGAGGAGACCTCGATCCTCGTCGCCGAGTGCGCGGAGGTCGGACCGGGCGAGCCGCTCACCCGGGAGAAGCTGTCGCCGGTACTGGCCGCGCTCACCGCCTACGACATCGACGAGGGCATCGAACTCGCCGCGCGGATGGTCGAGTTCGACGGGCTCGGGCACTCCGCCGCGATCCACACCGAGGACGAGTGGCTCGCCGAGCAGTTCGGCAAGCGGGTCAAGGCGGTCCGGGTGATCGTCAACGCGCCGTCCACCTTCGGCGGCATCGGGGACGTCTACAACGCCTTCCTGCCGTCACTGACGCTGGGCTGCGGTTCGTACGGGCACAACTCCGTGTCCGACAACGTCAGCGCCGTGAACCTCCTCAACATCAAGCGCGTCGGGCGGCGGAACACCAATATGCAGTGGTACAAGGTCCCGCCGAAGATCTACTTCGAGCGCGACGCCATCCGGTACCTGGGCGAGATGGAGGGCGTCGAACGGGTCACCCTCGTCACCGACAAGAACATGCGGCGGCTCGGGTTCGTACGGCGGGTCACCGACATCCTGGCCGGGCGCGAGAGGCGGGTCGAGGTGCAGATCATCGATGACGTCGAGCCCAACCCCGAGCTGGCGACCGTGCGTTCGGGCGCCGCCGCCATGCGGGAGTTCGGGCCCGACACGATCATCGCGCTCGGCGGCGGGTCACCGATCGACGCGGCGAAGATCATGTGGCTGATGTACGAGCACCCGGAGGTCGAGTTCGCGGACACGAAGGAGAAGTTCTTCGACATCCGCAAGCGGGCCTACGCCTTCCCGCAGTTGGGGGAGCGGGCCCGGCTGGTCGCCGTGCCGACGACGTCCGGGACCGGGTCCGAGGTCACGCCCTTCGCCGTCATCTCCGACCCGGCCGCCGCCCGCAAGTACCCCCTCGCCGACTACGCGCTCACCCCGAGCGTGGCCATCGTGGACCCCCGACTCCCGCTGCACCTCCCGCCGGACGTCACCGCCGACTCCGGCTTCGACGCGCTGACCCACGCGACAGAGGCGTATGTCTCGGTCTACGCCAACGACTTCACCGACGGCCAGTGCCTCCAGGCCATCAGGCTGATCTTCGAGAACCTGGAGACCTGTGTGGTGGAGGGCGCCGCGGAGCCGCGGGCGCGGGAGCGGATGCACAACGCGTCGACCATCGCGGGCATGGCCTTCGCCAACGCCTTCCTCGGCCTCGTCCACGCCATGGCACACACCCTCGGCAACACCTTCCACGTCGCCCACGGGCGGACGAACGCGCTGCTCCTGCCGCACGTCATCCGGCACAACGGCACGGTCACCCACAAGGCGACCCCCTGGCCCAAGGCCGAGACCTACCGCGCCCCCGAGCGCTACCAGGACATCGCCCGCATGCTGGGCCTGCCGGCGGCCACCCCGGAGGAGGGCGTGGAGTCGTACGCCCGCGCGGTGGAGGAACTCCGCGCCCGCTGCGGCATCCCGGCCTCCTTCGAGGAGGCGGGCGTCGACGAACAGGCCTTCCTCGACGCCCTCCCGCAGCAGGCCATGAACGCCTACGCCGACCAGTGCGCGCCCGCCAACCCGCGGATGCCGATGCTCGACGAGATGGAGGAGCTGATGCGGAGGGCGTACTACGGCACCTGAGCCGGTACGGGTTCGCTCTCGTTCTTCCCGCGCAGCCCCGCCATCAGCAGTGTGACCACGATCCCGGCCGCCGCCCATGCCGACAGCACCAGCAGGGCGGCGGTCGTGTCGTTGCCCTTGAAGTAGGCGATCGAGCGGGCCACCCAGGTCCCCGCGCCCGGCGGCAGCGCCGGGCCGATCGCCCGCCAGAACGGCGGCAGCATCGGCAGCGGGAAGGCACCGCCCGCGCTCGGGTTGCCCGCGATCACCACGATCAGGATCGCGACGCCGATGCCGACCACTCCGAAGACGGCCTCCAGCGCGAGGGTCAGCGCTCCCACCGAGAAGATGACCAGCGCGCCCAGCCCCCACAGGGCCGCCACGCTCCCCGGCAGCGCGTTCAGGATCGGCCCGACGATCACCGCGCCGCCGAGTCCGCCGACGATCCCCACCAGTGCCATCACGGCCAGCCGGATCACCCCGCGGCGCGTGGTGGCGGGCCGGGAGCCGTGGCTGATCGCCAGGATCGAGGCGCACAGATAGCCGCCCACGCACCAGCCGACGACCAGGTAGAAGGCGGACAGCCCGTCGAAGTCGGTGGCCGAGGCCGGGGCCACGTCCACCGTCCTGACGGTCCGCTTCTGGGCGGCCTCCAGAGCGGTCAGGTACTTCTCCAGGGTGGTGGCGAGGACGGTGCCGCCGCCGCTCGCGACCAGGAGGGTGTCCCGGGTGCCGGTCACATCGACGACCAGCGCCCCGTCGATGTCCCGGTTCATGATCTGCTTCCGCGCCGTCGCCTCGTCGGCCACCACGCGCGGGTCCAGGGGCGAGCCGGGCAGCTTCTCCAGCCGGGCCACCGCCTGCTCGGCGGCGACCCGCGGCGCGACCACCCCGAACGGCACGTCCTTCGGCTTCGGATTGTGCAGCGCTCCCACATAGGAGGCGATGAACAGCAACTGGAGGGCGACCACTCCGAGGACCAGCAGGGTGGCCCGCGGAGTGACCGCGTCCTTCACCTCGGCGAGAAAGCTGTTCTGTGTCATGTCCCCACAGTCCGAGGGGGCGGACGTTTCCGCAGGTGGGAGGCGTCCGAACGGTTGTCGTACACGCGTTCGAGTTTTGGTCTATGGTGGGGGTGTGGCAGTCGGGAACTAATGTTCGAAAGTTCGGAAGTGGAGGTGCGGATGCCTGGGATCACGCATCTGCACACCGTCTCCGGGTTCTCCCTGCGCTACGGCGCCTCCCACCCGGAGCGGCTGGCCGAGCGCGCCTCCGAACGGGGCATGGACGCCCTCGCCCTCACCGACCGCGACACCCTCGCGGGCACGGTCCGCTTCGCCAAGGCCTGCGCGAAGGCGGGGGTGCGGCCGCTGTTCGGCACGGAGCTGGCGGTCGCGGAGCATGAGCCCGTACGGCGGGGCACTTCCGTGCGGCAAGGCGATTCCGTACGGCCTGAAAGGCGCCGCGCCCCCGTGCGCGGAGGTGCCTTCATCGATGAGTCGACACCCCGGGTCACCTTCCTCGCCCGCGACGGCGCCCGCGGCTGGGCCGACCTGTGCCGGCTCGTCACGGCGGCGCACGCGGGAGAGGGGACACCCCTGCTGCCGTGGGCGGACAACAAGGGCGACGGCCTGACCGTTCTGCTCGGCCCCGCCTCCGACGTCGGCCGCGCCCTCGCCGCCGGACGCCCCGACCGGGCCGCCCGCCTCCTCGCCCCCTGGCGGGAGATCTACGGCGACGCCCTCCGCCTGGAGGCCGTCTGGCACGGCCGCGAGGGCACCGGACCCGGCTCCCTGCGCCTCGCCGCCCGCACGGTCGGCTTCGCCGCCGAGCAGCGGGTACGTCCCGTGCTCAGCAACGCCGTCCGGTACGCCGACCCCGGCCAGGGCCCGGTCGCCGATGTCCTGGACGCGGCCCGCCGCCTGGTCCCGGTCGACCCGACGAAGGAGCTGGACTCCGGCGAGGCCTGGCTCAAGGACGCGTCCGCCATGCTGACCGCGGCCGAGCGGATCGTGGAGGCCGCGGGCTTCCGGCGCGACACCGCCCACCGCCTCCTGGAGCAGACCCGGGCGACGGCCGCCGAGTGCCTGGTCGACCCCGAGGACGACCTCGGCATCGGCACCGTCCACTTCCCCGAACCGCACCTCGTGGGCGCGGACCGCCGTACCGCCCAGCGGACGCTCGCCTCCCGGGCGGCGGCCGGGATGGTGCTGAAGGGATACGCCGGCCGGTACGCCTACTGGGAGCGGATGCACCAGGAGCTGGACATCATCGCCCACCACGGCTTCGCCTCCTACTTCCTGACGGTCGCTCAAGTGGTGGACGACGTACGGGACATGGGCATCCGGGTGGCCGCGCGCGGCTCCGGCGCCGGGTCCCTCGTCAACCACCTCCTCGGCATCGCCCACGCCGACCCCGTCGAACACGGGCTGCTGATGGAGCGGTTCCTGTCCAAGCGGCGTCTTGTGCTGCCCGACATCGACATCGACGTGGAGTCCGCGCGCCGCCTGGAGGTCTACCGCGCGATCATCGGCCGGTTCGGCACCGAGCGCGTCGCGACGGTCGCGATGCCGGAGACCTACCGGGTGCGGCACGCGATCCGGGACGTGGGCGCGGCCCTGTCCATGGACCCCGCCGACATCGACCGCATCGCCAAGTCCTTCCCGCACATCCGCGCCCGCGACGCCCGCGCGGCCCTGGAGGAACTGCCCGAACTCCGGGCGCTGGCGGGGGAGCTTCAGCGGGAAGGGGCGAAGTACGGCAGGCTCTGGGAGCTGGCCGAGGCCCTCGACGCCCTCCCGCGCGGAGTCGCCATGCACCCGTGCGGAGTGCTCCTCTCCGACGCGTCCCTGCTGAGCCGTACGCCGGTCATGCCGACCAGCGGCGAGGGCTTCCCCATGTCGCAGTTCGACAAGGAGGACGTCGAGGACCTCGGGCTGCTCAAACTCGATGTCCTGGGCGTGCGGATGCAGTCGGCGATGGCGCACGCGGTCGCGGAGGTGGAGCGGGCGACGGGGGACCGGATCGACCTGGACGCCGTACCGCCGGGCGACCCGGCGACGTATCAACTCATCCGTTCCACCGAGACGTTGGGCTGCTTCCAGATCGAGTCGCCGGGTCAGCGGGACCTCGTCGGGCGGCTCCAGCCGGCCACCTTCCACGACCTCGTCGTCGACATCTCGCTGTTCCGGCCGGGGCCGGTCGCCGCCGACATGGTGCGGCCGTTCATCGAGGCGCGGCACGGGCGGGCGCCCGTCCGGTACCCGCACCCGGATCTGGCGGGGCCGCTGGAGGGGACGTACGGGGTCGTCGTCTTCCATGAGCAGATCATCGACATCGTCGACATCATGACCGGCTGCGGACGGGGCGAGGCGGACCGGGTGCGGCGCGGGCTGTCCGATCCGGAGTCGCAGGGGCGGATCCGGTTCTGGTTCGCGCAGCACGCGGCGGCGAACGGGTATTCCGCGGAAACGATTCAGCGAACCTGGGAGATCATCGAGGCCTTCGGGTCCTACGGCTTCTGCAAGGCGCACGCGGTCGCCTTCGCCGTACCGACGTACCAGTCGGCGTGGCTGAAGGCGCATCACCCGGCCGCCTTCTACGCGGGGCTGCTCACGCACGACCCCGGGATGTATCCGAAGCGGCTGCTGCTGGCGGACGCGCGGCGGCGGGGGGTGCCGATCCTGCCGTTGGATGTGAACCGGTCGGCGGTCGCCCACCGTATCGAACTGGTGTCTGAATCCAAGGATTCCCGGAGGTCCCGGAGCGTGTGGGGGCTTCGGCTCGCCCTCTCCGACGTCCATGGCATCAGCGAGGCGGAGGCGGCGCGGATCGCGGACGGGCAGCCGTACGCCTCGCTCCTTGACTTCTGGGAGCGGGCGCGGCCGAGCCGGCCGCTCGCCCAAAGGCTGGCGCAGGTCGGTGCGTTGGACTCCTTCGGGGCCAACCGGCGTGATCTGCAACTGCACTTGACCGAGCTGCACCGGGGTGCGCGGGGTGCCGGAGGAGGTCAACTCCCGCTGGCGGGTGGGCGGAAGACGGCCCCCGCCGGGCTGCCCGACCTGTCCTCGGCCGAGCGGCTCAGCGCCGAACTGGGCGTGCTGTCGATGGACGCCTCACGCAACCTGATGGACGACCACCGGGAGTTCCTGGACGAGCTGGGCGTGGTCGACGCGCGCCGGCTGCGAGACGCGCGGCACGGGGAGACGGTCCTGGTCGCGGGTGCCAAGGCGGCCACCCAGACGCCGCCGATCCGGTCCGGCAAGCGGGTCATCTTCTCCACCCTGGACGACGGCACCGGCCTGGTCGACCTCGCCTTCTTCGACGACTCCCACGACGCCTGCGCCCACACCGTCTTCCACTCCTGGCTGCTGCTGGTGCGCGGGGTGGTGCAGCGGCGCGGCCCGCGCAGCCTCAGCGTGGTGGGCGCCGCCGCCTGGAACCTCGCCGAACTGGTCGAACTGCGCGCCGAGCACGGCCTCGACGCGGTCTCCGCCCGGCTGGCCGAACCCGTGCCGGAAGGGGCCGGTGGGGCGAGTGAGGATCCGACCGGCGGCCGGCGCATCCAAATGCCGACGGGATACGAACTGCATCCGTGGGCCGATCTGCGACCTGCGGGTCAAGAGCCTTCACAGGTACGGAAGTTGTGGCACCAGAGTCCGGGGAGTGCGGGATGACCATCCTCTGTGTACGTTTCCAGCTGCCGCCGTCGGGTGAGGCGGCGCTGCCCGCGCTGCTCGGACTGCTGGAGGACTTCACCCCGGTCGTCGAGGCGCTGCCACCGGACGGCGCGCTGGCCGATCTGCGGGGCGCCGAACGGTACTTCGGACGGGACGCCGTCGAACTGGCCTCGGTGATCCGGGTCCGCGCCCTCGCCCTGCACGGGGTCGACTGTGTGATCGGCGCCGGGCCCGGGCGGATGCTGGCCCGGATGGCGATGAAGGACGCGCGGCCCGGGGTGACCCGCGCGGTGTCCGAGGAGTCGGTCGCCGACTTCCTTGCCGAGAAGCCCGTCGCCGCGCTCCCCGGCGTCGGCACGGCCACCGCCCGCACCCTGTGCGAGTACGGCCTCGACACCCTCGGCCGGGTCTCCGCCGCGCCCCTGTCCACGCTCCAGCGCCTGGTGGGCGCACGCGTCGGCCGCGAGCTGCACGAGAAGGCGAACGGTGTCGACCGCGGCCGGGTGATCCCAAACGCGATCTCCCGCTCCCTCGCCGCCGAACGCCCCTTCACCCGCGACGAGTTGGACCCCGAGCGGCACCGGCGCGCCCTGCTCGCCGCCGCCGGTGAACTCGGCGCCCGGCTCCGCGCCCTCGACAAGGTCTGCGGCGCCCTGACCCTCACCGTCCGCTACGCCGACCGCTCCTCGACCAGCCGCACCCGCACCCTGAAGGAGCCGACCGCGCACTCGGCGGCGCTGACCAGGACGGCCTACGACCTGTACGAGGCGCTGGGTCTCCAGCGGGCCCGGGTCCGCGCGATCGCCCTGCGCGCCGAGGCCCTCGGCCCCGCCGAACAGGCCTCCCACCAGCTCACCTTCGACCCCGCCGACGAGAAGCTCCGCCGGATCGAGGAGGTCGCGGACCGCGTACGGGCCAAGTTCGGCCCGCACGCGGTGATGCCGGGGGCGCTGGCGGCGTAAGTCCCGTCGTGGGTCGGTCAGTTGGCCCACGGGGGAGTGATGACCGTGCCGTCGGCGAGCTCGGCCGACAGGCCGATCGATGTGGTGACCCAGGTGAGGGCGGTGTGCTCGGTCGGGTTCTCGACGGCGAGGGTCGCACCGGGGTTGATGATCAGGGTGTCGCCCGCGGTGACCCGGTCGGTGCGGTCGTCGAGGGTGATCAGGAGTTCGCCGACCAGGATGTGCAGGATCTCCTCACGGCTGACGGTGTGGGCGGGAGCCTTTGTGCCGGGAGGGATCTCCCCGCGCCAGGCGCACAGTTCCTTGGAGCCGGTGAGGGGAGTGGCGTACGAGACGAAGCGGGCGCCGTGGATCTCGTGCGTGACGGCGTCGGATGAACGGATGACGGGCATGCGGGACCTCCGAGTCGACCGATGGATAGTCAAGTAGCTTGACTATAATTCGCCCGTGCAGAACTTCGAAGCGATTTCTCTGACCGCCGCCCTGCTCGCCGCCGCCGGTGATCTGACCCGGCGTATCAATGACGGTGTCGTCGCCCGGGGGTTCGAGGCGCGGCCCGCGTACGGGTTCGCGTTCACCCGGCTCGCTCCGGACGGGGCCACGGTCACCGATCTCGCGACGCATCTCGGGGTGACGAAACAGGCGGCGAGTCAGCTGGTCGAGGAGCTTGTGCGGAAGGGGTATGTCGAGCGGCGGGCGCATCCCGTTGACGCTCGGGCCCGGCTGATCGTGCTGACCGAGCGGGGGTGGGCCTGTACCCGGGCCGCGGAGGAAGCCGCTGGTGAGGCTGTGCGGGAGTGGGTCGGGCTGGTCGGTGAGGGTGAAGTACGGGCGTTGCGTGATCACTTGGTGCGCATTGCGCCCTATGGTCCCATCAGGCCTGCCTGGTGACTTTTTACTGACGCGTAACTTCACACTTGGGCTACTCACTCGTAACTTGACGAATGAACAGCATCCTCGTGATCCGGATCACAGGGCGTAAGGCCGTCGCAACTCCCTTGAGCCGCAAGGAGATCACACGATGCTGCCCTGGAAACGAGTGCTCAGACCCCTGGCCGCGCTGCTGCTGACCGCCACGGTCGCAGTCGTCCCCGCCACCACCACCGCCTATGCCGCCGCCGACTCGACGAGCAGCGGCTGGAACGACTTCTCCTGCAAGCCGTCCGCCGCCCATCCCCGCCCCGTCGTCCTCGTGCACGGCACCTTCGCCAACTCCGTCGACAACTGGCTGGGCCTCGCGCCGTACCTGAAGACCCGCGGGTACTGCGTCTACTCCTTCGACTACGGCCAACTGGCGGGCGTCCCCGTCTTCTACGGCCTCGGCCCGATCGACAAGTCCGCCGAGCAGCTCTCCGTCTTCGTCGACAAGGTGCTCGGCTCGACCGGCGCCGCCGAGACCGACGTCGTCGGCCACTCGCAGGGCGGCATGATGCCCCGCTACTACCTCAAGTTCCTCGGCGGCGCCGCCAAGGTGAACGCCCTCGTCGGCATCGCGCCCGACAACCACGGCACCACCCTGAACGGCCTCGCCAACCTGCTGGCCTACTTCCCGGGCGCCGCGGACCTGCTCTCCACCGCTACCCCCGCCCTCGCCGACCAGGTCGCCGGATCGCCCTTCCTCACCAAGCTCAACGAGGGCGGCGACACCGTGCCCGGCGTCACGTACACGGTCCTCGCCACCAAGTACGACGAGGTCGTCACGCCGTACCGCAGCCAGTTCCTCAGCGGATCCGGCGTCCACAACGTCCTGATCCAGGACCTCTGCCCGCTCGACCTCTCCGAGCACGCGGCGATCGGACTGCTCGACCTGATCGCCTTCCACGAGGTGAGCAACGCGCTCGACCCCGCGCACGCCAGCCCGACCACCTGTGCGTCCGTCTTCGAGTAGCCGGCAGTGATTTCGATTAGTCAGCAGTAACACGTGTCACGCGTGTGCGGGGGGTGTCCGGCCTGAGCCGCCGGACACCCCCCCGCCCCCCATGGTGCGACTAACGGCCGTGCCGGCCGCCGCTCACCGCGCGCCGCCGGACCGACCCGAACAGGAGCGCCGCACCGGCCGCGAGAACGGCCGCGCCGCCCATCGCGAGATACGGGGTGCTGCTGTCGCCGCCGGTCTCGGCGAGGTCCTCCGTGGCACCGGCCGCCTTCACGTCGCTGACGGGAGCGGCGGCGGACGTCTCCGACTCCGTCGCCTCCGCCGCGGCCGGCTCCGCGGACGTACTGGCGTCGTTGTCACCGTGGCCGCCGTGTTCGACCGTCGACTCGTCCGCGCCCTCCTCGATCTGCTCCTCGGAGGGGGCGGAGGCGCTCGGGGCCGGGCTGGTCGTCGTACCGCCACCGCTGCCGCTGCCGTCGCCGCTGTCACCGCCGCCGAACGTGACGTCCGAGCAGGAGTAGAACGCCTCCGGGCTGTCCGAGCGCTGCCAGATCCCGTACAGGAGGTGGGCGCCCGAGCGCTCCGGGAGGGTGCCGGAGAACGTGTAGTAGCCGTTCGTCGCGGTCGGGTCGGTGGCTGTCGCGACCGGGTGGGCGAGGTCCAGGTCGTCCCAGGCCAGCGGCTGCGCCGGGTCGTAGCCGGCCTTGGTGATGTAGACCTTGAACGTGCCCTTGTGCGGGGCGGTCACGCGGTACTTGAAGGTGTACGAGCCGCTGCTCACGCTCGTCGTCGGCCAGTCCGCGCGGGCCAGGTCGAGGCCCTTGAACTCGTCGTTGTTCGCGCTGCACAGCTTGCCGTCCGGGATCAGCGACTGGTGCTGCCCGTTGGCGTCGCCGATGCGCACGCCGTTCCAGTCGTAGAGCGCCTGGGTCCCGCCGGCCGCGACCGCCGCCTCGCAGGCGTCCGACTTCGGGCTCTCGGGACCCTCCGCGTAGCACTGCGCGACCCGGCTGACCGGATCGCCCATCGTGCCGTGCGCCGACGCGGGCGCGGCGGCCAGCGCGGTGAGGGCGAGCGGGGTCAGGCCGAGGGCGGCGACGGCGGCGGCCTTACGGCGTGCGGGCATGGCGGGACTCCTCGGAAGCGGTGCTGGTGGGTGCCGGATCCAAGAAACCCTGAAATCCGCCGCTTGTGGCGGCCGGGAACGATCTTTATGGCCCCCTTAAGGGGCTGCTGAGACTGAGATCAGGTAGGTAGCGTGCGCGCATGACGAACGAGGAGATACGCCCCGCCACTTCGGCCGATGTGCCGAGCGTGAAGACCGTGACCGACGCCGCCTACCACCACTACATCGAGCGCATCGGAGTGGTGCCGCAGCCCATGGAACGGGACCACGCGGCGAACGTGGCCGCGGGGCAGGTGTTCGTCACCGGGGACCCCGCGGTCGGCCTGGTGGTCGTCGAGGAGTACCCGGACCATCTGTACCTCGACAACATCGCCGTCCACCCCGACGCCCAGGGAACGGGCGTGGGGGGACGGCTGCTGCGGTTCGTGGACGCACACGCGCGTGCGCTCGGCCTGTCCGAGGTCAGGCTCTACACCAACGCGATGATGTGGGAGAACCAGAAGATCTATCCGAAGTACGGCTACGAGGTCGTGGAACGACGAGTGGACGGGCCTTACGACCGCATCCACTACCGCAAGCGACTGGTCTGAGCTGTCTGGACGGTCTGAGCGACACGGCGGCCGCCGTCAGCCGTCCGGCCACCAGGTGCGTGCGATGTCCTTTCGCACCTCGGGTCGTCCGGCGGGGCGCTCGTCGGCCTCCTCGCGGATCCGGCGAGTGTCCGTCCTCTTCAGGGGCTTCTGCACGGTGGTACGGCGCATCGCTGCCTCCTTCAGTGCCTACCGAGTTCCGCGTTCTCACGGAGGTAGACCCTTTCGGGGAGAGTTCCTCATCGGTGGCGATCTGTCAGTGGTGACCATCACGATTCCGAGTGGTTTTCGAGTGGACTTCCAGCGAGCTCTGATTGTCAGTGCCGGATGTCACGCTGGGGACCATGACCGATCACAGTGCATTCGAGGCCGACGCGGACGTGGATTGGAACGCGCGGGCGGCTTCCTTCGACGACGAGCCGGACCACGGCCTGCGCGACCCCGAGGTACGCGCCGCCTGGGCGGATCGGCTGCGCTCCTGGCTCCCCGGCCGGTCCTGCGACCTCCTCGACCTCGGCTGCGGCACCGGCAGCCTGTCGCTCCTCGCGGCCGAGCAGGGACACCGCGTCACCGGCGTGGACAGCTCCCGGGCCATGGTCGACCTCGCCCGCGCCAAGCTGGCCGGGCGTGACGCGGCGTTCCAGATCGGTGACGCGGCGGCACCGCCGGTGGGCGAGCAGCGCTTCGACGCCGTCCTCGTCCGGCATGTGCTGTGGGCGCTGCCCGACCCCGGCCGCGCCCTGCGGCACTGGCGCGAACTGCTGCGGCCGGGAGGCCGGCTGGTGCTGGTCGAGGGCGTGTGGGGCACGGTCAGCCCGGCGGGTATACCCGCCGACCGGCTCACGGCCCTCGTCGAGCCGCTCGCCGGGCACGTACGCGTGGAGCGGCTCTCGGACGACCCCGTGCTGTGGGGGAGAGCCGTGACGGACGAGCGGTACGCGGTGCTGGCGACCGTCTAGACGAGCAGGGACTCCAGACCGCCCTCGGCGCCGGCCCGTGCCTCCAGCTCGTCGAGGGCCGTCATCGCGGCGTCCGCCGCCTCGGGATCCGTCCGCGCCAGACCGCTCTCGGCGAACTCGTCCTCGTCCAGACGCCGTACGTCCGTCCCGTCGGCGGAGCGCCACAGGTCCAGGTCGAGATCCTCGACGACGACTTCGGCGCCGTCGACCACGGCCGGGCGGGTGATGTCGCAGTACCAGCCCTTGAGGGTGCCGTCGGCCGCGCGGACCTCCTTCACCGCGTACCAGCGGTCCCGCCAGTAGTGCTCGGTGAAGACGTCGCCGGGCTCGAAGCGGACGAAGCCGAAGTCGCGTACGCCCTCGCCCGCCCAGGCGGCGCGGACCGTGATGTGGTTGCCGTCGTCGGCGATCAGCTCGGCCGGGTAACGGATCTTCGTACGGCCCGCCTTGACGAGGACGACGTCCAAGGTGACCGTCCTGGCCGTCCCGTCAGCCGAGTTCGCGGACATACCGCACCTCCGTCGCACAGATCTCGTAGCCGAACCACTTGTTGATCGCGATCATCGGGCCGTTCCCGGTGTCGTTGCCCGTGAACGCCTCGGTGAATCCGGCGGCGCGGGCGCGGTGCAGGGAGTCGTTCTTGGCGAGCTTGGCCAGGCCCTTGCCGCGGTGGGCGCGGGCCGTGCCGGTCATGGCGGTGCCGTAGCGGGCGCGGCCGTCCGTGCGGGCCAGGCTGAACGCGGCGGGGTGGCCGTCGACCAGGGCGACCGTGGTGAGTTCATGGCTCATCAGCGGCTGGTTCCAGGTCTCCCGGAGCCAGGCCTCGTAGTCCGTGAACTCGTAGTCGACGTCGCTCGGTTCGTCCGCCAGCGTCTGCGCGTCCAGCTCGAACACCGGGCGCGGATCGGCCGCGAAGTCGGCGCCCGAGCGCAGCTCGACGCCCGGCGGCGGCTCCTGGAGCGGGGGCAGCGTGCCGTTCGCGAGGTCCAGGCGCATGAAGTGCGCGGAGCGGCTCGCGCGGTAGCCGTGGCGCTCGGCGAAGGCGCGGTTGTCCGGCTCGTCCAGGACCCAGGCGTACAGCTTCCTCGCGCCCTGGGCCGCCAGGTGCTCCTCGGCGGCGCGGACCAGCGCCGCCCCGGCGCCGCGGCGCGTGTGCTCCGGGTGCACGTACACGTTGACGTAACCCTGGCCGGGCTCCGGGCTGTCGTACACGAGGCCGACCTGGGCCGTGCCGATCACCTCGCCGTCCGCCTCGGCGACGAGGGGGCGGTAGCGGGCCTCGGGGTGCATATGGGCGATGTCGTAGGCGACGGAGTCGGGGGAGTACAGCATGAAGGGGAGGGCACGGTCGCGGACGCGGACGAAGTCCTCCAGGTCGGCTCGGACATCGGGGCGCAGCTCGCGCACGATCACGGTCATGTGGTCCGACGCTACGGGGGTGGCGTACCGCGTTGCCTCTCATTTTCCGGCGGGCCACCGGCGGGGCGGCGGCGGGTGCGGGACAATCGACCCCGTGACCTTGAAGATCGACATCGACGACAGCGCGCCGTCGTACGAGCAGGTGCGGGCGCAGATCTCCGACCAGGCCCGCTCGGGGGTGCTGCCGGTCGGCTACCGGCTGCCGACGGTGCGCGGACTGGCCGAGACGCTGGGGCTCGCGCCCAACACCGTCGCCAAGGCGTACCGGGCGCTGGAGAGCGACGGGGTGATCGAGACGCGGGGGCGCAACGGCACGTTCGTCGCGGCGGCGGGGGCGGCCGCGGAACGGGAGTTGGCGTCGGCCGCGCAGGCGTACGTCGAGCGGGCCCGGCGGTTGGGGCAGAGCGAGGCCGATGCGCTGGCGGCGGTGCGGGACGCGTTGCGGGCGGCTTACGGGGAGGGCTGAGGGGCGGGTTGAGGGGAGTAAAGACAGCGGGCAGCGGGGTTCAGCGGGCGAGAAGCCTCGTGAACGAGCTCGCGTCCCTCACCGCCGCCGCGTTCGGGTCGTTGTTGAAGTACGCGTACACGTCCTCGGCCTCGGTCCACGTCTCCGTCAGCCGCCCCGCCCACGTCTCCAGTGACCGCCTGCCGTACCCCGGCCACTCCTTCGCGCGCCCCTCGTGGAAGCGGACGTACCCCCAGTCCGTCGTCCGCCACAGCGGGGTCACCGGGCGGGCCCGGACATCGGCCCAGCACAGGGCCGCGCCCCGGGACTCCAGTACTCCGCGCACCTCCGGCGTCCACCAGGACTCGTGCCGGGGCTCGACCGCCACCCGGGTGCCGGAGGGGAAGCAGCCGAGGCAGGTGTCCAGGAGGTCCGGGTCGGCCTTCAGGGTCGGGGGGAGCTGGAGGAGCACCGGGCCGAGGCTGGGGCCCAGGCCCTCCGCGTGGTCCATCAGTCTGGTGACCGGTTCCCCGGGGTCCTTCAGGCGCTTGATGTGGGTGAGGTAGCGGCTCGCCTTCACCGCGACCACGAAGTCCGCCGGCACCCGGTCCCGCCACGCCTCGAAGGTCTCCCGGGACGGCAGCCGGTAGAAGGCGTTGTTGATCTCGACCGTCGTGAAGTGCGCGGCGTACTCCTCCAGCCAGAGCCGCACCGGGCATCCGGCCGGATAGAGGACGCCGCGCCAGTCCCTGTACTGCCAGCCCGACGTACCGACGTAACGGGTCACACCTCCATCAAAGCACCCGTCACAGATACAGCCCGGCGTCCGCCCCGCCCCTCGGCTCCGGCAGGGCCGTCGGGGATGTGCCGCGGCGCAGCGCGTACAGCTCCGCCAGGGTCGCGCCCTCGCGGCCCACACCCTCCTCCGTGCCGAGCCAGTCGACGGCCTCGCGGCGGGTCAGCGGGCCCACCTCGATGCGGGCGAGACAGCGGCCGGGGCGGACCACGGCGGGGTGGAGGCGCTCCAGGTCCTCGTTGGTGGTGACGCCGACGAGGACATTGCGGCCCTGGCCGAGCAGACCGTCGGTGAGGTTGAGCAGCCGGGACAGGGCCTGGCCCGCCGTGTGCTTGGCCTCGCCGCGGATCAGTTCGTCGCAGTCCTCCAGGAGCAGCAGCCGCCAGCGGCCCTTGCCCGTGGAGTCGTCCTCGCCGATCGCGATGTCCATCAGGTACCCGACGTCGGTGAAGAGGCGCTCGGGGTCCAGTACGCAGTCCACCTGACACCAGCCCCGCCAGGACCGGGCGAGCGTGCGCAGCGCCGAGGTCTTGCCGGTGCCCGGCGGACCGTGCAGCAGAAGCAGGCGGCCCGCGATGTTCTCCGGGGTCGTGTTCATCAGGCTGTGCATCGCGTCGGCGACCGGGGCGGTGTAGTTCTCCCGCACCTCGTCCCAGGTGCCCGCCGCGATCTGCCGGGTCGTGCGGTGCGGGCCGCGGCGCGGGGAGTAGTACCAGAACCCCATGGTCACGTTCTCCGGCTGCGGCTCCGGCTCGTCGGATGCGCCCTCCGTGGCCTGGTCGAGGACCTTCTGCGCGAGCTCGGCGCTGGTCGCGGTGACGGTGATGTCCGCGCCGCGGTTCCAGCGGGAGATCAGCAGGGTCCAGCCGTCGCCCTCCGCGAGGGTGGCGCTGCGGTCGTCGTCGCGGGCGATGCGCAGCACGCGGGCGTTGTCGGGGAGGAGGGTCGCGGCGGAGCGGACGCGGTCGATGTTCGCCGCGTGCGAGTACGGCTGCTCGCCCGTCGCGAAGCGGCCGAGGAACAGCGCGTCGACGACGTCGGACGGGGAGTCGCTGTCGTCGACGTTGAGCCGGACCGGCAGCGCGTCGTATGGGTTCGCAGACATGCCCGCCATGATCCGGCACAGGGGCGTCGCATGCACCCGGTTTCCGTAGTGCGTCCGGTGTGTCGGATGAGACCGCTTGCGGGTGCTCCGTCCTGTTACAGAGCTGTGCATCTCAAAGACCTGCCGCCACCGCCGTCCCCGCGATTACATTGACCCTTGATGGGACGTCATGGGTGGTATTCGGGGGCACGGCGGTGGCGGCTCACCGCGCTGCTCGGCGTGGGCGCGGTGGCCTTGGCGCTGGTCGTGACCCTCCTCAACACGCTTCCTGGGAACGGCGCTGGCACCGACGGCACCACGCGCGACGGCGGCAAGGCGCACGGCACGCCCACCAGCACGCCGGACGCCGAGACCCCCGAGGTGGGCTGGGGCTTCACCCACACCCAGTACAGCGCCGACGAGGGCAACTCCACCGCCGTCGAGCGGGTCGAGGGGCGCATCGCGGACGTCGGCGGGCTGCCGCAGAACCAGCACATCATGGGCTGGGGCGCCGACAACCCCGAGCCGGTCAAGGGGCGTTACGACTTCGAGGACATGGACCGCCGGATCGACTTCATCCGCGCCTCCGGCTCCACCCCGGTCGTCACCCTGTGCTGCGCCCCGGACTGGATGAAGGGCGGCGAGCCCGGTGTCGGCAACACCGACTGGAGCCAGTCCGCGCTGGAGACCGCGCCGGATCCGGCGTACTTCGACGACTTCGCCGCGCTCGCAGCGACCGTCGCCAAGCGCTATCCGGATGTACGGCACTTCATCGTCTGGAACGAGTTCAAGGGCTTCTGGAACGACTCCGAGGCCCGCTGGGACTACGAGGGCTACACCAAGCTCTACAACCTCGTCTACCGGGCGCTGAAGAAGGTCAACCCGCAGATCATGGTCGGCGGGCCGTATCTCGTGATGGACAGCGTCGATCCGCGCTCCGAGGACGCGTCCACGACCTTCAAGGGGCCGTGGGGCGCCATGGACCAGCGGATCCTCGACGCCTTCGACTACTGGAACAAGAACAAGGTGGGCGCCGACTTCGTTGTCGTGGACGGCTCCAGCTACACCAACGACGACGAGATGCTGCCGAACGAGTTCGCGGCCACCGACAAGTTCACCGCCGTCAGCAAGTGGGTGCGGCAGCAGACCGGGAACCTGCCGCTGTGGTGGGCCGAGTACTACGTCGAGCCCGCCGACGCCGACGACGAACGCGAGGGCTGGTCCGAGGACCGCCGGGTCGCCGTACAGGCCGCCGGGATGATCGCCCTCGCCGAGGGCGGTACGACCTCCGCCCTCTACTGGAACCCGGAGAACGAGAAGGGCACCGACTGCGCCGGCTGTCTCTGGACGCCCACCAGCGGCAAGGACGGCGGGCAGAACCTGCCGATGTTCGACCTCGTCAGCCGGTTCAGCAAGGCGTTCCCGCCGGGGACCGACTACAAGACGGTGTCCGTGGCCGCCGACGACGTGCCCAATGTGCGCGTGCTCGCCACCGACAGGACGGTCCTGGTGGTCAACACCCTGGACCGGCAGATCAGCGCGAAGATCGACGGGCAGAGCTTCGACATGGCGGCCTACGAGGTCAAGTGGCTCACCCGGCAGTCCGGATGAGCCACTGAGCCTCGGTACGCCGAGCCCTCACTTCATCGTCATGAACCGCTGCACCAGCGAGGCCAGCAGCACCGCGAGCAGCGGCAGCGAGAACCAGAAGCTGCTCTGGAGCCACCGCAGTTGCCGCACCCCCGGCCGCACCGCGACCCGGACCACCTCACGTGCCGTCAGCAGCACGATCAGCGCCAGCGCCGCGAGACCGCCGACCACCGACCACGGCGTCCAGGTCACCTGCGGCCCGATCGGACCCGGGTCCGCCTTCGCGACCTTGCCCGCGGGCTCCTTGGCCAGCGCGTACATGGTGACATCCGCGTTGACGAAGACCTGCTTCAACTCCGCCCGCTTGTCGAGGTTCTCGATGAGCCGCGGCTCCCACATCTTCGAGTAGCCGACGTCCATCTCCAGATACGTCACCTGACTGCGGTTGATCATCAGATACGAGTTCGGGCCGGCGTCCTTGAGCGCCTTGACGAGGCTCGACACCAGCACGGGGTCGGTCGGCGCGAGCGTCGGCACGTACTCGACCTTCTCCATGTCCCGCGCGCCCCACGGCATCGCGGGCGTCACGTTGTTGACCGTGTCGTTGCTCAGCCACAGCAGCCGGACCGTCGGATCGTCATGGGCGTACACGTACTCCATGGCGGCGACCTCGCCGGGCCGGATCCGCTCGAACGGCTCGTTGCCCCAACGGGCGATCAGGAAGCCGCCCATGAGGAGCAGACCCGCCATGAGCGCGGCCAGCGGGGCCAGGCTCACGCGGTCCTTCTCGCGCTCCTTCGCCGTGATCCCGGCGCGCGGGAACAGGGCGAGGCCCATCAGCAGGGCCGCGCCGGGCAGCGCGAACATGAAGACGCGCAGCGCCATCTCACCGCCGTACGACTGCATGCCGAAGCCCAGGAACGGTACGAAGGTCAGGACGAGCAGGGCGCGTTCGCGGTAGTGGGCGTCGCGGCGGCGCCACCAGCCCCAGCAGGCGAACGCCATCACACCGCCGGCGAGCAGCACGCGCGTGTAGAGGACGAGCTTGTGCGTGGAGCTGCCGCCCTCGATGCGGCCGCCGACCGACGACTGGACGTTGCTGCCGACGCCGCCGACCCCGCCGAACAGTTCGTCGAAGTGCCCGGACCAGTACGGCTCGGCCATGAAGCCCACCCACACCGCGACCATGACGGCGAACAGGATGGGCAGGCCGCGCAGTTCGGACTTGCCGATCAGGACGAGAGCCGCGAGGACGCCCAGCATCACGAACGGGGTCAGCTGGTGGGCCGGGACGCTCGCCGCGAACAGGCCTATGACGACCATCAGCAGGACCGCGCGCTGGCGGCGGTTGGTCGGCTCGACCTCCGCCTCGCCGGGGCGCTTCTTGGTCCAGAGCACGCGCGGGGCGCGGAAGTAGACCAGCAGGAGCGCCACGAACACCAGGTAGAGGAGATAGGTGAAGCCCTGCGGGGAGAAGTAGTCCTGGCCGACCCAGCCGCTGAGCACGAACACCCACAGGCCGGTCCACTTGGCCCGCCAGCCCGCCCGCATATGGCGCACGAGCAGGAACATCGGGGCCAGATAGAGGAGTTGGATGGCCAGCGGCCACCAGCGGATCAGCTCTGTGAAGTCGGTGACCCCGCAGGCCTGCGCGACGAACGCGGCCGCCGCGAAGAAGCCCGGCCAGCTCCAGCGCGCGTCCAGGTCGGGCACGGCCGAGCCGGTGCGGTCGATGTAGTCGAGGAAGCCCAGATGCTGCCAGGCGGTCGCGAACCGGGGTTCCGTCTCGATCACCGCGGGCAGCGCGTGCAGCGACACGACCGTCGCCAGCAGGGTGATGAGCAGCAGCGCCTTGTGCTCCCGGCCCAGCCACAGCAGCGAGGCGAAGGCCACGGCCAGCAGCGCCGCCCCGACCAGCGTGGGCAGCGGCAGCACGGAGATCAGCCCGAGCCCGCCCATCTCGTCGAGGTCGGCCTCGCCCAGACGCAGCGCGGGCACCCAGTACAGCAGCAGCGACGCGGTCAGCAGACCGCCGAGGACGACCCCGGCCCTGCTGGGCTGCAACCGCTCACGCCACGACAGCGGTGGCGGCGGCGGTGGTGGTTCCTCGGCCACCGGTGACGCCTCTTCCCGTACGGCCTCCTGCTCGCCGTCTCCCTCTCCCCCCAGGTCGAGGGTGCTCTCGAAGGGCGCGTCCACCTCGGTCTCGGCGGGTCCGCCGGAAGCCTCGACCGGTCCCAGCGAGGCCTCCGTCCCCGGTTCCCGCTCCTCGACCGGCAGCCCCACCTCGGGCAGCTTCGCCCAGGTCGGCCGGTGCGCCTCGGGGCGGGGCCGCGGCCGGACCACGGGCATCCCGGTGGGCGGGGTGCCGGGCCCCGGGCGGACGTCCGGGCGGCGTTCCAGGTGGTCGAAGTCGACATGGATACCGAGGGCGAGGGTGTCCTGGTCGAGCGCCCAGGTGGGCCCCCGCTTACGGGCGCCCGGCGTGACGGGAACCTCGCGCGCCCCCAGGTCGGCGAGGTCACCGTCGGGCGCCGCCTCCTCGGGGACGACCCCGCTCGGCACACCCATCGCGGTCCTGTACAGCTTGGGCGCCGCGATCGCCACGATCACCGCGAGCGAGGAGATCTCGGCGACCCCCGCGCCGGTCAGCCCCATCCGCGGGAGCAGCAGCAGCGTCAGACCGAGCACCAGGAAGCACAACAGGCCCTGGAGCCAGGCGAGTCCGGCGGTCCGGCTCTGGGCGCGCAGCACCGCGAAGTACGTCTCCATGACGACCCGCAGCACCGCGCCGACCGCGAACCAGCGCAGCAGCGGGGTCGCCGCGTCGGCGTAGCCCGAGCCGAACACCCCGAGGATCCAGGGTGCGCCCAGGAACAGCAGCCCGCAGATCGGCAGCATGATCCGCGCCATCCGCTTCAGCGCGGCACGGGTGTTGGAGGCCAGGCGCGCAGGGTCGTGGGAGCCCTCGACTGTGAGCGAGGCGCCCATGTTGATGGCGAGGAGGTTGACCGTGCCGCCGATGGTCGTGGTGATGTAGAAGTACGCGTTGTCCTCGGAGCTGACCTGCGAGGCGATGATCACCGGGATCAGATAGACCACGGCGAGCGAGAACAGGGAGCCCGTGTAGTCGCCCGCGAGGAACCGCCCGATCTCCTTCATCGACGGCGGCTGCGCGTGGTCCTCGGTGGCCTTGATGTGCCGGGGCACCAGGCGCCGGAACACCAGCCAGCCCAGCGGCAGCACGGACACCGCGATGGCCGCGACCCACGACACGAAGACCCCGGCGGTCGGGATCGCCACCGCGAACGCGACCAGCAGGCCCAGCTTCACCGCGGAGAACACGGTGTTGCCGACCGGCACCCACAGCGCGCTGCGCAGCCCGGTCAGGACGCCGTCCTGGAGGGTGAGCACGTTCCAGGCGACGACGGCCGCGATGAAGCCGAGGCCGTTCACCGTGCCGTGCAGGAAGCGGTACGACGGCCCCCACACGTCCAGCGTGAGCAGGAAGACGGCCGCGGCCACCGCCACGATCACCGAACTGCCCGCGTAGGTGCGGAAGATGAGCCGCCCGGTGGCCTTGCCCGCGATCGGTATGAAGCGGGCGAGGGCGCCGGTCAGGGTCACCGCGGTCAGGCCCGCGAGGAGCTTCATCGCGGCGATCGCGGCGGAGCCCTGGCCCACCGCGGACTCGGAGTAGTAGCGGGCCGCGGCCAGCCAGAAGCCCAGGCCGAGCACGGCGGAGATCCCCGTGTTCAGCATCAGGGCGTAGGCGTTGCGGAACAGCTGGCTGCCGCCCGGCGACCGGCCGAGGCCGGGCAGCCGGAGGCGGCGCCCGGACTGTTCGGGCGCTTCGGTCACGGATTCGGTGGCCTCGGGGGTGGTCGTCGTGTCAGACACGGGAACGGGTGGCCTTCCGGCGGAGCTGACGTGCTCTTCGGACCATGGCGTACCCCTTGGTGAACGCGCGGTCCCTGGCGAAGTTGCGGGCGACGGCCCGGCCCTCGATCAGCCGCTGGAACTCCTCGGCGTCCGTACTGCGGCGCACGGTCACCCGCAGCAGCGCGTACGGCCCCTGGGGGCGCCGCGCGAGTCCGTTGCCGACGGCGAGTGCCTGGGCGTACCCCGTCTCGCGGACCTTCTCGCGCACCCGGCGGCTGGAGTAGCCGTAGGGGTAGGCGAAGGAGGCCGGGACGGTGCCGAGTTCGTCCGCGACGATCTCCTTGCAGAGGATCAGCTCCCGGCGCAGCGCGTCGTCGTCGAGCTGGTCGAGCTGCGGATGGGTGTGGCTGTGGCCGCCGATCTCGACGCCCTCCGCGGCGAGTTCACGGACCTGGGACCAGTCCAGCATGGTGTCCAGGGCGTGCCCGTTGTCGTGCGGCCCGCGCAGCCACGCCGTGGAGACGAACAGGGTGGCGGCGAAGCCGTGCTTGGCGAGCACGGGCAGGGCGTGCCGGTGCACGCCCTCGTAGCCGTCGTCGAAGGTGACCAGGACGGGCCGCTCGGGCAGCGGCCGGCCGGAGCGCCAGTGCGCCGCCAGCTCGGCCGTGGTGATGGGGGTGTGCCCCAAGTCCCGGATGATTTCCATCTGTTGGGCGAACGCGTCCGGGGCGACGGACAGCTCGCGGGTCGCCTCGTTCGGATCGGTCGCCACCGCGTGGTACATGAGAATCGGCACGCGCGTGTCAGCCATCGGATCCCCCCTCGATCCGCGCCACCTGGAAGGTGGCGCCCCCCTTCCGCGCCCGGACACTGCCCACCACGTACCCACCGGCGGCCGTCAGCACCCCCGCGACGATCGCGCCCGCCCGCCCCGCGCCGCCCGGCCGGGCCAGCACGGCGTCCCGCAGCCCGCGCACCACCCCGGCGGGCAGCACCCGGGTGGTGTACCGGCGCTCGGACTCAAGTCCCTTGTCCGCGCCGACACTTCGGGCGACAAGGGCCTTCGACAGCCCCTCGGCGTACGTCCGCGTGCGGAAGTACCCGAAGTGCTCGCGCGCCTCGGGCACCCGGTGGTGGATCACCGCCCGGTCGTCGATCAGCAGCACCGCGTCCGGTCTGGCCCGGGTCAGCCGGATGCACAGCTCGGTCTCCTCGCAGCCCAGCGGACGCTTGTCGCCGTCGCGTCCGATGCCGGTGGCGAAACCGCCGGCCGCGTCGAACGCCGTACGCCGGAACGAGGCGTTGCCGCCGAGGACGTTGCGGACCTGGACCAGGCCCTCGGGCAGCCCCTTGTAGGTGCAGCCCACCACCCAGTCGAACTCCTCCGGGAACCAGGCCGGGCGCCGCCGCGACGCCCAGATCGGCACCGTACGGCCGCCGACCGCCATCACCCGCGGATCGGCGTACCCGGCGGCGAAGTGGCGCAGCCAGTCGCGTTCGGCGACGGCGTCGTCGTCGAGGAAGGCGATCACCGCGCCCCGCGAGGCGGCGATGCCGGTGTTGCGGCCCGCGGACAGGCCACGGGGGCCCGCGTTGGCGAGCACCCGCACGGTCTCGGCTTCCTTGTACTCCTTGGTCAGCCGGTCCAGGAGCGCCGCGTTGTGGTCGACGACCAGCAGCGTCTCCCGCGCCGGATACGACTGCGCCCCGACCGAGGCGACCGCCGCGAGGATGTCCTCCCAGCGGTCCTCGGTGTAGACGCAGATCACGACGGAGATGTCGGGATCGCTCAAGACGCCTCTCCCCGGACCGAGTCGAGCATCGGGGAGTGATGGGCCTGCCGGCGCAGCTCACGCCGGTTGGAGCGCTCCCCGAGGATCACCTTGAGGACCCGGAACCCGTCGCGTACGGCCCGCAGATTGCTCGCGCCGTGGATCCGGAGGTACTCGTAGCTGGGTATCTCCTGCACCTTCAGCCCGGCCTTGACGACCCGGATGTTCATCAGGGTCTCCACCTCGAAGCCCGTGCAGTCGAGGTCGATCTTGTCGAGGCAGTGCCGCCAGAACGCGTTGTATCCGTAGCAGAGATCCGTGTAGCGGGCGCCGAACTTGCGGTTGACGATGGTGCACAGCGCCCAGTTGCCGAGCTTGCGGATGAAGGTCATGTCGTCGGTGCCGCCGCCGTTGGCGAAGCGGGAGCCCTTCGCGAAGTCCGCGCCCGAGACCAGGGCGGAGACATAGCTGAGGATCTCGTGCCCGTCGGCCGAGCCGTCCGCGTCGATCATGACGATGATGTCGCCGGTGCAGGCGTCGAACCCGCTGGTGAGCGCGTCCCCCTTGCCCTTGCCGCGCTGCTTGACGACCTTGACCTCCGGCCACAGACCCCGGGCCACTTCGACGGTGTCGTCCGTGGAGTTGCCGTCCACCAGGACCACTTCGTGGATCCAGTCGGGCAGGGTCTTGAAGACGTACGGGAGATTCTCCGCCTCGTTCATGGCGGGGATCACCACACTCACCGGAGGCGCGATCGCCAGGTGAGTGGAGACGGGCCGGTACTTACCAGCCGTGGACACATCCTGGCCCGTTGACGCAGGGCGCAGAACTGAGCTCATGAGTCTGGTTCCCTCTCGTCCGGCTGGACCGCCCGCCCCTGGGCGGTCCGGCTGTTGTCCGGTTCGAAAGGGGGGTTTGTTCACCTACGGCATGCCGAAAGGGATCTCCGAGCACGCCCGGGTGAGCTGGCAAAGCTGGCCGACAACCGAAACGGCCGCCGGTCGCGCGGCACGACTCGGTCACATGTGCGGTCACCGAGCACGGCACCCCCCTACCGCGCCCCGCCCCGGTCCGTCGCGGTCCTTGAGCCCTCCCCTAGTACCGCTGGGTGACGTGCCGATGCGGGTGAGATGTATGACGGTATTGACGATTGAACCCCTATGGCAAGACCTGGAACCAGGCCTCACGTTTTTGTTGGTTTGACCGTTACGGAACCTTATTGGTTGTGCGATCGGCCCGACCGAAACTTCCCCATCCTCTTCAGGATCCGGTCCGCCGGCTCGAAGAGCTCCGGCCGCGACTGGACGGTGTTGCGCAGCGCCCGGACCGGGGCGCGGCGCGCCCGGTGCCCGAGTGCGACCGGGTGACGCCGGGTCACCCACCCCTCCGACACGGAGATCTCCCGTGTCTTGAGGGAGTCCTTGTACTCCTTCTGCCCCCGCCCCAGATCCAGGTACGCGATGCCGTCGGCAGCGGCCGCCTCCGCCATCCGCAGGTGCAGGACGAGGCCCGGCGAGTACTTCGAGAACGCCGGGTCGTACGCCGGGAACCAGCAGGCCAGCACGCGTTCGGTACGCAGCCCGAAGTGTGCCGCGATCGGCTTGCCGCCCGCGTACAGCACCGACAGGATCCCCGCGAACGGATCGGACCGGGTGTGGAACAGCTGCTCCACGAGACGGGTGATCCACTCGTGCGCGAAGCGGTCGCTGCGCCCGGTCCTGCGGTACTGCGCCGACTTCCAGCCCATCAGGGTGCGCAGCGCCGCCGGGTCCCGCTCGTCGTGGACGTAGCGCACCGCGCCGGCGTCCCGGCCGAGCTTGCGCTCCTTGGCCAGCGTGGTCCTGGTGAACTTCGGGGCGTGGGCGCGCAGATGGGCCAGATAGGCCTCGTAGCCCTGATCGACGTCCATGACCGGGGACGGGTAGCTGCCGGTGCTGCCGACGGCGAAAGGATCCTGCCCGTCCACCAGGTGATCGAACTCCCAGACGGCGAGTCCGCAGGCGCGCAGCAGCTCCTGGGCGTCCCACGTGAAACCGGGCCGGTGCACCAGCCCCTGCGCGTCCGAGACCCCGAGGCCGACGGCCCGCCCCACCCCGGTGGCGCTTCTCTGGAACGGGAAGAACGCGGCCGGCTCCCCGTCCTCCCGCACCACCGCGATCCGTACGCCCCGCCTGCACCGGCCCACCGCGAGCGTGAACTCGGGGGACAGGAACGGGTTCGCCAGCTCCGGGGATCCCTGGAGATGGGCCTTGGACTGCAACGAGGTCCACGCCGCCCGGTCGGCGGCACTCAGTTCGCCGGGGCGGTACACGCTGATGTCCACGTCAGGGAGTCCGTCCCGTCGTCGTACGGCCGCCTCGGCGCCGCACCCAGACCAGCAGCAGGAGAAGGGCGCTGATCGCGGTGACGGCCACGATCCCGCCGCGCCAGGACCAGCGGTGGGTGGCCAGCATGCCCTGGGCCACCAGCATGTTGACGACGACCGAGCCCGCGAGTGCGGTGATCACCCGGCCGAGCGGTGCCAGGCCGCGCAGGGCGGCGAAGAGTGCCGCGGAAGGCGCGGCCAGCAGGAAGAACAGAGTGAGGGGGCCGCGCAGCGGTGAGTCCGAGCCGGCCAGCGCGAGGATCGCCCCGAACCCGCCGACCGCCGTGGCGGCGCCCGCGAGCAGCGGCGACAGGTCTCTCTCCGGTCCTGTCCGCGCGCGCTCGGCGTCCGTTGAAGATGCCTTCATACGTATGGTCTGCATTGGCGACTTTGCCCCCCGAAGCGCCGGATGCGAGGCTTCAATGTCGCGCAGGGGCGCGCGCGCCGTCAAGACCGAAAAGCCCCGCGCTCCACGGTTGGTACGGACAATGAGACAAGTGTTCCCCGGAGGCTGAAGTCGCCTCCGGGGAACGGTCGTTCAGGTGATGCGCTCCGCGAGCCTTACGACACGAGCTTCAGGAGCTTGTTCGGCGAGCCGGTGCCCGCGCTGGTGACCACGCCGGAGGTGGCGCCGGCCACCAGGGCCGAGGCGACCGTGGCCGGGGTGGCCGAGGTGTGTCCGGCCAGGTAGACCGCCGCGGCGCCCGCGACGTGCGGGGTCGCCATCGAGGTGCCGGAGAGCGTGGCGGTGGCGGTGTCGCTGGTGTTGTAGCCCGCGATGATCGACGAGCCCGGGGCGAAGATGTCCAGCGTGGAGCCGTAGTTCGAGTAGCTGGCCTTGGCGTCCGTGCTGGTGGTCGCGCCGACCGTGATCGCGGTGGCGACGCGGGCCGGGGAGTACGAGGAGGCGTTGGCGGAGCTGTTGCCCGCCGCGACCGCGTAGGTCACACCGCTCGCGATGGAGTTGGCGACCGCCGTGTCCAGCGAGGTGGAGGCGGAGCCGCCGAGCGACATGTTGGCGACCGCCGGGGTGGTGTGGTTGTTGGTCACCCAGTTGATGCCCGCGATCACACCGGCCGTGGTGCCGGAACCGGAGTTGTCGAGCACCCGGACCGCCACGATGTTCGCCTTCTTGGCGACGCCGTAGGTGGTACCCGCGATCGTGGTGGCCACATGGGTGCCGTGGCCGTTGCCGTCGGAGGCGGTGGTGTCGCCGTCGACCGCGTCATAGCCGTACGAGGCACGGCCGCTGATCTGGGTGTGGGTGATGCGCACGCCGGTGTCGATGACGTATACGGTCACGCCGCTGCCCGCGGTGTCCGGGTAGGTGTAGGTCCCGGAAAGCGGAAGCGCGGCCTGGTCGATGCGGTCGAGGCCCCAGGGGGCGCTGGACTGCGTGGTGTCGGCCAGCTTGACGACCTGGTTCTGCTCCACGTAGGCCACGGCGGGGTCCGCCGCGAGTCTCTTGGCCTCGGTGGCGGAGAGGGTGGCCGAGTAGCCGTTCAGGACGGTGCCGAACGTCTTCTTGACCGTGCCGCCGTACTCCTTGACCAGGTTCTTTCCGGCGCTGGAGGACGCCTTGAGACCCGCGGAGCCCGACTTGAGCGTGACGATGTAGCTGTCCTTGACCGCGGTGGGGGAATCAGCGGCAAGGACCTTGCCCTCGGCCGGGGCGGCCTGTGCGGGAAGGGCGGTGAGTCCGCCCACGAGGGCGGCGGACGCCAGGCTGGTTATCGCGGCGATCCGGAACTTACGCAGTTGTGCCATGCGAGGGAGTCCTCCTCTTAGGCGACGCGCGCTTGGGTGGGCACGCGTCCGTGGGGGTGGGTGCGCGTCGTCGCGCACACGGGCCCGGAACGTCGCGTTCCCGTCCCGGACTTGAGTAAAGACTGGGTTATCTACCGGTGTAGATCAAGGGAGCTGAACACCTGTCAACAAATCTGTCATGCACGCGTAATCAAACACGCAGCGAACTCACAGGATCGCGGTGTGTAAGGACGGAAAAGTCTTGGCATGGACACTTCCCGTCAACACGCGTAGTTGCTACGACGGTTGAGGCAGAGATCCTGCTAAAGGGAGGTTCCATGAGACGTTCCCGATTTGCCGCTTACGTCACCTCGCTCCTCCTCGCCGTCGGCGCCGCACTGGCCGGGGCAACCCCCGCCCAGGCCGCCACCGGCCCCTACGTGGCCCTCGGCGACTCCTACTCCTCCGGAGTGGGCGCCGGCAGCTACCTCTCCTCAAGCGGCGACTGCAAGCGCAGCACCAAGGCCCACCCCTACCTCTGGGCCGCCGCCAACTCACCCTCGACGTTCAGCTTCACGGCCTGCTCGGGCGCTCGAACGGGTGATGTTCTGGCGAACCAGCTGGCCCCGCTGAACAGCGCCACCGCCCTGGTCTCCATCAGCATCGGCGGCAACGACGCCGGCTTCTCCGACGTCATGACCACCTGTGTGCTCCAGTCCGACAGCTCCTGCCTCTCCCGCATCAACACGGCCAAGGCGTACGTCGACTCCACGCTCCCCGGCCAACTGGACAGCGTCTACTCGGCGATCAGCACCAGGGCGCCCAACGCCCATGTCGTCGTGCTCGGTTACCCGCGCTTCTACAAGCTCGGCACCACCTGCGTGGGCCTCTCCGAGACCAAGCGCAAGGCGATCAACGACGCCGCCGACTACCTCGACAACGCCATCCAGAAGCGCGCCGACGCCCACGGCTTCACCTGGGGCGACGTACGCTCCACCTTCACCGGCCACGAGATCTGCTCCGGCAGCTCCTGGCTGCACAGCCTGAACTGGCTCAACATCGGCGAGTCGTACCACCCCACCGCGGCCGGCCAGTCCGGCGGCTACCTGCCCGTCCTGAACAGCGCGGCCTGATCCGTCACTCGGTGACCGTAGGAGAGGGGGAGGCCCCGTCCGTCGGGGTCTCCGTCTCACATGTCACCGAGAACGGCACCGAGTTGGATGTCTTGTGCTCCGGATCCCGGACCTCGACGCTGATCTCGTTCTCGAACGTCCCGCTGTCGTCGTACGTCGTCACGAACGCCTTGTCCTGCTGGGACCTGCCGCCCCCCTCGGGAAACCTCAGCGTCTTCCAGCCCTGGTCCATGACCTTGCCGTCCTTGGACTTCCAGCGGTACGTCACCTCCGCCGGCAACCGGCTCACCGTGATCGTCGCGGTGAAGGAGGGCGCCTCGGCCTCCGGCGGCGGACACGCCCCCGAGTACTCCGTGTTGGCACCCGAGAGCGTGACGGCGACGGTCTGCGTGGGCGGCGCACTGCTCGTGGGACCGCTGCTCCGCGTGCTCGCGGGTGGCGGCACCGCGGTGTCCCGCTCCGTCCCGGTCGGCGAAGTCCCCTGGTCCGTCTGGCTGGTGGTGTTCCCCGTGCCCGTGTTCCCGCCGTTGTCGTCACGGTTCAGCAGGGCGTACGTCAGTCCCGCGATCGCCAGCGCGAGGACGGCGAGGCCCGCGATCAGGACGACGGCGGCACGGCGGTTGCGGTCGGGCGGCTCGGAGGCGGTCCTGGAGGGGGCGGTCGGCGCGGCGGCCAGGGGAGCCACGGGGGTGGAGGGGGTCGTGCGGGCCGGCGGGAAGGGAGCCGTCGCAGGCTCCTGCGGATAGGCGGCGATCGTCGGGGCGTAGTGTCCGGACGGTGGCGTGTCCGCGCGCAGCGTGCCCCCGGCGCCGATGATCCGCAGCTCGTGCTCGGCACGCTCGGCCGACAGCCGCTCCGCCGGGTCCTTGCGCAGCAGGCCCTCGATGACGGGGGTGAGCGGACCGGCGCGGTACGGGGTCGGCAGCTCCTCGTCCACGATCGCGCGCAGGGTGCTGAGCGGGGTGTTCTGGCGGAACGGAGAGTTACCCTCGACCGCCGCGTACAGCAGCACACCCAGCGACCACAGATCCGACTCGGGACCCGGAGTGCGGCCCAACGCCCGTTCCGGGGCGAGGAATTCGGGCGAACCGATCACCTCGCCGGTCATCGTCAGCGCCGAACTCCCCTCCACCTGGGCGATCCCGAAGTCGGTGAGCACCACCCGGCCGTCGTTCGACAGCAGCACATTGGCCGGCTTCACATCCCGGTGCAGCACCCCCGCCTCGTGCGCGGCCCGCAGCGCGGCGAGGATCTCGGCACCGATGTGCGCGGCCCGCTGCGGCGCCAACGGGCCCTCCGCGTCCAGGACATCGGCGAGCGAGACACCGCGGACCAGCTCCATGACGATCCACGGCCGCCCGTCCTCGCTCGCCACGTCGTACACGGTCACCACATTGCGGTTGGAGATCCGCGCCGCCGCCCAGGCCTCGCGCTCGAGCCGGGCATACATCCGCTCGACGTCCGAGGCCAGCAGCCCCGAGGGCGCGCGCACCTCCTTCACAGCGACCTCGCGTTGCAGCACCTCGTCACGGGCGCGCCACACGGTTCCCATGCCGCCCTCGCCGAGCGGGGACAGGAGGCGGTAGCGGCCCGCGATCAGACGTTCACTGCCCGGTTCTTCGGACACGGGCGTCCCCCATTCGCAACTCCGCGTGACTTAGCGTCATTTCTCCCCAAAAGTAGCTCAGCCAAGTGCGGATGCCGCCCCCTTGAGCACCAATCCGGCCCCGAGCGCCACGACGAGCAGCGCCGATATCAGGGGAGCGGACCTGCGGACGAACCCCGTCACCGGATGCGTGGTCCAACGGGGGCGCCGGTCCAGCAGCCGGTTCATCCCGGTACCCAGCCTCACGACGGCGAACCCCGCCGCGGTGAGCGTGAGCGCCAGCCCGACCCCGTACGCGACGACGAGCAGGAACCCGAACCAGGCCTGCCCCAGCGCCATGGCCCCGACCAGCACCACGACCGCGGAGGGGCTGGGCACCAGCCCACCGGCGAACCCGAGAAGGATCGTGCCGCGGAGCGTGGGCGCCGTGGAGTGGCTGTGGGTGAAGCCGCCGTGGGTGTGCACGAGGGTGTGCGAGCGGGAGGGGGTGTGGGTGTGGGGGTGCGGGTGATCGTGCGGGTGGGGATGGTCGTGCGAGTGGCCGTGACCGTGGTCGTGACTGTGGCCATGGTCGTGGTCATGGTGGTGGTCGTGGTCATGGTGGTGGTCGTGCGCGGGAGCCGTCGCGGCGGCGGGAGTGTGCGCGGCGGCGGTCAGGACCAGCTCGCGCTCCGGTGTCGGCACGGGCTCGTGCGGGTGGTCATGGGTGTGCCCGTCCTCCGGCCCGTGACCAGGCCCGTGACCATGCCCATCCGTGTGCTCGTGCTTCCGCTGGTGCCACACCCGTCGTACGAGGGTCAGCCCCGCCCCGAGCACCAGCGCACCGCTCGCCACGCCCAGCCATGTGATGACCGAGGGCGCCGCGCCCGAACCGGCCGTCACCAGCAGGCCGAGGGCGACCACGCCGAGGGTGTGGGTCACCGTGACCGACGCGGCGAGGGGCATGACGTCCTTGAGGCGGGCCTTGCCGCCACGGGCCGCCGCCACCGCCGCCATCAGCGTCTTGCCATGGCCGGGTGCCAGCGCGTGCAGCGCGCCCAGGGCCACGGCGATGAAGAGGGCCAGCGCGGCGAAGCCGAAGGTGAGGTCGTGGCGGGCGACCAGGGAGTCCAGCGCCCGGGTCCAGCGGTCGGCGCCCCGGGGGAGGATCGAGGCGCCCGGGGCGTCCTCCCGCTCCTCGGTCAGGGCCGGGCCGCCGGGGCGTACGCGCAGCTGTGCCGTCGAGGTGTCGGCGGGGGAGGAGAGCAACTCCTGCGGGTAGCTGGTCAGTTCATGGGACACCGAGGTCTTCGGTACGTCCGACGCCGTGAGCGTCATCCGGTCGCCGCGGGCCGTGATCTCCCGCCAGCCGGGCCCCGTGTCCGAGCCCGCGCTGCGGAAGCCGAGGGACACGGTCGAGCCCTCGGGCAGCGGCGCGGTCAGCCGGCACTCCACCCGCAGGGTGTCGAGCCCGGCCTGCCCCGGCCGGAGCCGTGCCTTGCTGCTCCCCACGGTCAGCGCGACCTTGCCGCCGTCCACGGTGACCTTGCTGCCCCGCGCGGCCTTCGCGCAGCGCGCGGCGGCCCATGCGGTCATGCCCTGCTTCTCGATGTCGGGCTTGGCCTGGGTCGCCGGGATCTCGGCGAGGTCCTCGACGTGGTCGACGCGGAGCTGTCCGGGGGCGGCGACGAGACCGTCGTAACGGTTGACGGTGAAGTTGCCGAGGGGGTGCGCGCTCGCGGCCCCGGAGGGGAGGAGCACGAGCGCGCAGGCGGCCGTGAGGACGGCCGCCCCGGAGGCGATCAGCCGACGGGACTTCATTTGGCCGCCTCCAGGTCCTTGAGCGCCTTACGGGCCTCGCCGGCGCCCAGGGGCGAGAAGCCGGGGTTCAGCTTCAGCGCCGCCGCGAGGTGCGTGCGGGCGTCCTTCGCGTGGCCGGTGGCGCGTTCGATGACACCGCGGTGGTAGAGGAACGCGGCGCTGCGGTAGCCGGTCGCCGTGGCCTGCCGGGCGTACGGGAGGGCTTCCTCGTCCTCGCCGTTGACGTGCAGCGCCCAGGCGAGGGCGTCCGCGGTGTGCACGGTGTGCCGGCGCTCCCACTCGGCGCGGGCCGCGCGCAGCGCCGCCTTCTTGTCGCCGTGGTCGGCGGCGGCGAGCGCGGTGTCCAGGTCGGCGTTGACGCCGTTGGCGCGGGCGAGCGCGGTCCAGGCGTCGACGAGGGCGTACTGGTCGTCGGCCTTCGCCTTGTCGCCGCGCTCCTCGTACAGCTCGCCGAGCTCCACGAGCGGGCCGGGCAGCGGGTAGCGGGCGACGACGTCCTCCAGACCGCGCACCGCCCCCTCCTTGTCGCCGCTCGCGGCCTGCGCACGGGCGCGGCCCTCAAGGGCGGGGAGATAGGTGTCGTCGGCGGCCAGCGCCCGCGCGTAGTAGGTGAGGGCTTTCTCGTACTGGCCCTGGTTCCAGGCGAGTTGACCGAGCTGCGCGGCGACGTACGCCACGTCTCCCGGGGCCGACGCGGACACGAGGGCCTGCTTCAGCACCCGCTCCGCCGTGGTCACGTCGCCGCGCAGCTCATGGACGTACGCGAACCGCGTGAACACCGGGATGCCCGGCTTGCGCGAGTCGGCCGTGTCGGCGGCCTTCGCCGCGTCGCCGTACCGGCCGAGCTCGACGAGGGCGTCGATACGGGAGGAGAGCGCGCGCTCGTTGTAGGGGTTCTGCTTCAGGGTCCGGTCGGCGTACTTCAGGGCGTCCGCGAAGTCGTGCCGGGCGGCGGCGAGAGCGGCCTGCCCCGCGAGCCCCTGCTCGTTGTCGGGCTCCAGCTTCAGCGACCGCTTCAGCGCCTTCTCGGCCTGCGGATAGCGGGAGGGGTCGCCCTTGGTGCGGGCCTGCTCGACGTAGGCGAGGCCGAGGGTGGCCCAGCCGCCGAAGTCCCGCGGCTGCGACCGGAGATGCTCCTGGAGCGAGGCGATGCTCGCGTCCAGGTCACCCGAGGTGATCAGCGCCGGCGACACCGCACTCGGCGCCGCCGCCACCGTCGTACCGCCGTCGTCACGCAGGGCGCCGACGGCGATGGAACCGGCGGTGAGGGCAATGGCCAACAGAACGGCGGAACCACCGAGTTGCAAGGCACGCAGCCGCCGCCCGGTGGCCGGCGTCTCGTCGTCGTTCGTACCCGGGACCATCGCCCTCTCCTAGGAATGAGTTGCTCGGATGTGCGGCGCGGCCCGCGCCGTGGGGGATGAGTACGAGCGGGCCGCGCCAGTCAATGAGGGATGCGGGCAGATGCTTTACGGCCTAGTACGGCCGGGTCCGCATCCGACGCCACCACATGAGACCGGCACCGATCAGGGCGATACCCGCGGCCCCCGCACCGGCCGACGCGGCGACCAGCGTGGTGTCGTCCATGCCCCCACCGGAGGTACCCGCGGGCTGGAGCGCGTCACCGAGCTGGTTACGGACGTCGTTCCCACCGCTCGTCCCCTTGGCCAGCGCCCCCCGCGACCCCGCGGTCGGGTTCGCCAGGTACGGGAACGAGTGGCCGAACTTCTTGTCGTTCTTGTCGACCGCGTCGCCCAAGTCGTTCTTGGAACCGACCAGTTCACCCTCGACCACCTGAAGCGCGGCGTCGAGCACGTCGTCGGTGAGCCGACGCCCGTTCGGGAAGCCCGCGTTGTCGCCGTCGAGGACACCGAGCCGCTTGGGATCGGCGGCCGGCTTGATGGAGGTGTTGAGCCGCAGCTCCTCCGCGGGACGCACGTACGGCGGCTGGTTGAGCCCCTTGACGCCCTTCAGGAAGACGTCGACGAGGTCGTTGCGAGGCTCGGCGGGTGCCTTGATCTTGTAGATCGCCTCGATGAGCTTCGGCAGCTCCGGGTTGGTCACGTTCTTCAGGAAGTCCGCGTCGTTCCAGGGCGAGGACGCGTTGAACTTGTCCTTGTCCTTGAGCGGGTTGACGACCTCGTTGACCAGCGGCATGCCAAGGCGCGAGACCTGGCTGTAGTAGCCCTGCGCGTTCTTGCGCTGGGTCGTCGACCAGATGCCCACGATCGGCTGCTCGTGCGACTCGGTGATCATGTCCGTCGGCACCTGGAGGGCGACCGAGTTGACGTTGTAGCCCTTGAGGGTGTCCCGCCCGACCTCGGAGAGGTTCCCGCCGTAGAGCAGGTCGAAGACCCGCAGGTCCAGGAAGAACGGGTCGTCGGCCTGGCCGGCGAAGGTCGTGGAGCCGCCCGGCAGCTTGTAGATCGCCTGCTGGCGGAGCTTGTTGTAGTCCGGCATCGACGCTTTGCCGACGTTCGACGGCGCGACCGGCACATCGTCGGCGAGCTTCGTCTTCGACACCACGTGCTGCTTCTTCAGCTTGATGAGGTCGATGTCGTAGGTCTGCGTGATGTTGAGGTCCGGGTCGTCGAGGCTCTCGACGGGACCCGTGTTGTACAGGAACGTCTTGTCGTTCTTCGTGTGCGTCTTGAACGTGTAGCGGAAGAGCAGTTCGCCCTGCGCGTCACCGTTGTTGTCGATGTGGATGTCGTACTGGGCGTCCTCGGCGAACGTGAAGAAGTTCGGTCCGCCGGCGGGCTCCTCGAACGGGATCCAGTTCGCGATGATCGTCGTCGTGTCCGGCTTGTCCGGGCTGACGAACGCGTACACGTCGGTGTTGTCGTACTGCGGGTCCCCGGAGATGAGCGGGGCCTCCCGGTGACTGGAGGCGGAGGCCGCCCCCGGTTCCAGCGCGGTCACGCCGGCGGCTGCGAGCCCCCCGGCGGCCAGCGAAGCGCATATGAGGGTCGCGACGCTCCTGCGCCCCGCGCCGCTCCTGGAGATAGGTGTCATGCCGTCCGTCCTCAGTCCCAACTTGCCTGACGAACGCTGATTCGGAGCGGTCGGCAGGGTGGATTGGTCGAATCCCAAACGTTCTTACGGCGGATTGGGGATCATGTTTCATCGAACGGCGACCCGCGTTTTCGGCCCGCTGATCCGTAACCCCATCCGGAGGTGTGTGCGTTGCGAATACCTCGTGGGGCCGGACGGCCCAGATGCGGGTTTGCGGGAGGGGGAGGCGACTTGGAGGCGGACGAGCTTCTGGTGCTCGTCGCGGGCGGCGACCAGAAGGCATTCGAGGAGCTGTACGGAATGGTCTCCGGGCCGGTGTTCGGGTTGGTGCGCCGAGTGGTGCGGGATCCGGCCCAGTCGGAGGAGGTGTCCCAGGAAGTGCTGCTCGAACTCTGGCGGTCCGCCGCGCGGTTCGACCCGGGACGGGGCAGCGCCCTGTCCTGGATCCTCACCCTCGCCCACCGCCGGGCCGTCGACCGGGTGCGCAGCGCCCGCGCGGCCGGCGAGCGCGAGCTGCGGGTGGCCCGGCGGGGCAGCGGCCCCGCCTTCGACATGGTCACCGAGGAGGTCGAGGCCGGACTCGAACGCGAGTGGGTGCGCCACTGCCTGGAGCGGCTGACCGACCTCCAGCGGCAGTCCGTGACCCTCGCCTACTACGACGGCTACACGTACCGTGAAGTGGCCGAGCGGCTCTCGCTGCCGCTGGGTACCGTCAAGACCCGGATGCGCGACGGGCTCACCCGGCTGCGCGAGTGCCTGGGAGGTGTGGCGTGAGCCTGCTCGACAAACTGCTCCGCCGCGAGGACCCGCACTCGCTGGCCGCGCCCTACGCCCTCGACGCCCTGGAGCCCGCCGAGCGGGCCCGCTTCGAGAAGCACTTGAGGAACTGTCCGCTCTGCGCCGCCGAGGTCCGCGCCCTGACCGAGGACGCCGTGCGCCTCGCCTGGTCGACGGCCGCCCCGGCACCGGCCGCGATGCGGGACCGGGTGCTGGCCGCCGTACGCACCACGGCGCAGGAGCAGCCCGTGCAGCAGGGGCGGGTGCACGAGCCGCAGCTGCCGCCGCACGTCTGGGGCACCCAGGCGCCGCCCGCGCGCGCCCGCGCTCCCCGCGAGCGCCGGCCGCTGTTCGTGCCGTTTGCCACCGCCACCGCGGCCGCGGCCCTGGTGGTCGCCTCGCTGTTCGCGGTACAGGCGAACGACACCCGGGACCAGCTGAACGCGGAGAAGGCCAGGGCGAGTGAGATCGCCCACGTTCTGGCAGCTCCGGACGCCCGGGCGAGCACCGGCAAGGACGCGCGGGGCCGCAGTATCGGCGTCGTCGCGTCCGCGTCGGAAGGCCGGGCGGTCGTCACCCTCAGCGGATACGACGACATCCCGGCGGACCGCGTGAACCAGCTGTGGCTCATGCGCCCCGGCGCGCAACCGCGCTCCCTCGGGCTCTTCGACGCCGACACGCCCTTGGTCACCTCCGGTCTCGACAAGTCCTCGACGTCACTGGCTGTAACCGTCGAGCCCGACGGGGGCTCAGCACAGCCCACTACCCAGCCAGTTGTCCAACTCGCCCTGAAATCGGTTGGATTCGGAGAGTAACCGGGGAGGGGTCGTCAACACCCTTACGGGGAAGGTGAATCCTGTGACCGCGATACACGAGTGCCCCCTGGGGGCGATAGGGTTACCCTGCCCGGGCCGGGTGGACTCGTACGGGTGGGGAGTGACATGGAACAGATAACAGTGCGCAGCAGGGCGAGGGTCCCTGCGATCACGTGCGGGAGCAGCGCGACCAGTTCGCGCCTCGACCGTCATCTCTCGGTGCTGGGCGGCCCCGCCATCCCGCAGCGCGAGGCGGCCGAGGCGACCTCGTTGATGCGTGAGCTGACCGCTCGTGAGCCCGCGCAGAACCGCAGCGACCAGGGTGTGCGCGTCCGTCGCGTCTCGCTCTTCGCCCCGCTGCGTCGACTGCGCCGGTCGCTGTTCGGCGGGCGCTAGCCCGCACGCTCAGGCGTTTCCGAACCCGCGCCCGGCCGGCCGTGCCGCACCGGCGCCGCGCCGCGATCCTGTCCGTCATCCCCACGGCATGCGGCGGCGCCAGGCACGTCCCTCGGGCGCGGGTGCCCCACCCACCCCGCTCGAACACACCGACAAGGCCCGCCAGTTGGGCCGACTGCCCGCCGAAGTCACCCTCGACGGGCCGTAGTTCAGCGCTCCCCGCGCGTGTACCGGCGTACGGCGAGGGTCCCGCACCCGCCGATCAGCACCGCACACCACAGCAGTGACCCGGCGACCGGGTGTGCCACCGGCCAGGCGGCCCCCTCCGGGACCGGCGCGTTGCCGAAGAGATCCCGTACGGCCGTGGTGACCGCGCTGATCGGATTCCACTCGGCGAGCGTGCGCAGCCAGCCCGGCATGCCGTCCACCGGGATGTACGCGTTGGACAGCAGCGGCAGCATGAAGGTCGCCCCGCCCAGCTGCCCGGCGGCCTCCTCGCTGCGGGAGACGAGCCCCAGCAGGATCCCCACCCAGGTCGCGGCCAGCCGGAAGAGCAGCAACAGCCCGAACGCGCCCACCGCTCCGGCCCAGCCGCCCTCCACCCGCCAGCCCATCGCGCACCCCACCAGCAGCAGCGGCACCAGCCCGACCGCCGTCACCAGCAGATCGGCCGCGGCCTGTCCGACCGGCACCGCCGCGCGGCTGATCGGCAGCGTGCGGAAGCGGTCCGTCACCCCGCGATGGGAGTCCGCGGCGGCGGTGAACATCCCCGTCATGACCCCGTTCGCGACGGTCGCGACCAGCATCCCCGGCACCAGGAACGCCCGGTACTCCGCACCCGGCATGGCGAGGGCGCTGCCGAGGACATAGCCGAAGAACAGCAGGAACACGATCGGCATCGTCTGCGTCATCACCGTGATCGCGGGCGCGTGCCGCACCCTCTGGAGATGCCGGCCAAGGACCGCCGTACCGTCGTGGATCACCGCGCTCATGCGGCGGCCTCCTCTCGGGCGGTGAGGCGCAGAAACACCTCGTCGAGGGTGGGCGGGCGCAGACTCGCGTCCACCACCGGCACCCGGCCGGCGTCCAGTTCGCGGACGATGCGGGGGAGAGTGAGGGCCGCGTCGAGGACCACCGCGCCCGCGGTGCGCCGCTCGGGGTCCAGCACCGGCTGTGCGCCGGTCAGTTGGTCGAGGACCACGGCGGCGGCGTGCAGCGCGGCGGTGCCGGCGTCCTCGGCGACGACCACTTCGGCGTACCGCCCTGTCTGGGCCTTGAGCTCGGCCGGGGTGCCCTGGTGGGCGGTCCGCCCCTCGTCGATCAGCACGACACGGTCGGCCAGCCGGTCGGCCTCCTCCAGATACTGCGTGGTCAGCAGCACGGTCGTCCCCTCGCTCACCAACTCCCGCACGGCGGCCCAGATCTCGTTCCTGCTGTGCGGATCGAGCCCGGTCGTCGGCTCGTCCAGGAACAGCACGGAGGGCCGCGTCACGAGGCTCGCGGCGAGGTCGAGGCGGCGGCGCATCCCGCCCGAGTACGTGCGCGCGGGCCGGTCGGCGGCACCGGTCAGTCCGAACCGTTCGAGGAGTTCATCGGCGCGGCCTCGCGGGGTGCGCAGGAGACGGGCGAACAGGCGGAGGTTCTCGGCGCCGGTGAGATCGCCGTCCACCGAGGCGTACTGCCCGGTGACCGCGATCCGCCGACGCACCTGATCGGCCTCGCGCACCACGTCGTACCCGGCGACCCGGGCCGTCCCGGCGTCCGGCCGCAGCAGCGTGGTCAGCACCCGGACCGCGGTCGTCTTCCCCGCGCCGTTCGGCCCGAGCAGCCCGCAGACCGTGCCCTCCTCGACCGCGAGATCGAGCCCGCGCAGCGCGTGGACCTCGCGGAAGCGACGCTCCAGACCTTCACTAAGTACAGCGTACGTAGAAGTCATACGGGCACGGTACCCCACTATGTACGCTGTACGTAACTACGATGGTGGGGAGGTGATGATCAATGGCGGGCCGAGCGGCCGAACCCGAGGTGATCTGGGCGCGCCCCGAGCGCACGGGCCGAGGCCCGAAACCGGCGTACAGCCGTGCGGACATCGCCGCGGCGGCGGTCCGTGTCGCCGACGCGGACGGGCTGGACGCGGTGTCGATGCGGCGGGTGGCGGCGGAGATCGGCTGCGGCACGATGTCGCTGTACAACTACGTGCCGCGCAAGGAGGACCTCTACGAGCTGATGGTCGATCTGATCAGCGGCGAGTACGAGTGGGCCGGTGAGCCGAGCGGGGACTGGCGGGCCGACCTGCTCGACTTCGCGCGTCAGGCTCGCGGGATCATGCGGCGGCATCCGTGGGTGGTGCGGGTGATGTCCACCGCGTACGCCATCAGCCCGAACGCCCTGCGGGTGCTGGACCGGGTACTGGCCTGTCTGGAGGGGCTCGATGCGCCGGCCGGGACCAAGCTCGAACTGTTCGGGATGGTCAATGGGTCGGTGATGACGTTCGTCGCCAACGAGCAGGCCATCGCCGAGCGGACGCGGTCGGTGCCGTGGTCGGCGGAGCGGGAGGAGGCGGTGCGGGGGGCGTACATGATGGGGCAGGTCATGGGGGGTGGGTATCCGCACCTGGCGGCGCTGTTCGCGGAGGGGGTGGCTCCGCCGGACGACCCGGAGGGGGCGTTCGACCGCATGCTCGGGCGGTTGTTGGACTCCTTCGAGCCCAAGAACTAGATCAGCCCCAACTGGCCTTCTGGGCCCTCCTCATGGTGGTCCAGGACCGAGGCTGGTTTCCTTGCCTGCTCCGGGACCGGGAAGACCCCCGCCTTCCGCAACTCCGTCGCCGTGATCCGGCCCGTCACCGTCAACTCGTCCTGCTGCTGGGTCACTTCCGCGATCAGAGCCAGGATCGTGATCAGTTCCAGCAGTTCCGATGTCCAGGTCTGCGGCCAGGTCGTCGGGCGGATCGCCGCCAGCGTGCCCGGCTCCGGGTCCGTCGTCCTCGTCGTGAACCACTCCTCCAGGACGCGCACGCCGCCCACCTCGAAGTCCCAGGCCTCGGGCGGGACGGGGGAGATGCGGCCCTCGTCGAGGTGGAGGGTCTCCTCGTCGCGGTCGTAGTGGAGGCCGAGGGGGCGGGTGGGGAGCGGGGCGCGGACGTAGGGGCGGCGGCCGCCGGGGAGTTTGGGGCGGTCGCCGTCGCGGCGCATCAGCCAGAGGAGGCGGTGGCCCGACTCGGTGCCCTGGGACCAGAGTTCGGGGTCGTCCGTCAGAGGGACAGTGAGGTCGGGGCGGACGGCGGTGAGGGTCCAGGCGAGGAAGTCCGCCGGTTCCACCGGGCGGCCCAGCCGCTCGCTCAGGTGGGCCAACAGGCCTGGTGCCAGGTTGGGTTCCGCTCCGTCCGGGCGGCGGAACAGCGGGCGGATGCGGCCGGGGCGGAGCAGGGGGAGCAGGGACGTGGCGATCAGGATCGGGCCGGGGCCGCCCGACGTCTCGGCCACGAAGACCTGGTGGTCGTCCGCCACACGCCACAACTCCGGCCGGGCCGTGTCGATCAGGCGGTGGTCGGGGATCAGCCAGTGCTCGTCGAAGGGGGCGTGCAGGACGCGTACGGGCTCCGGGCAGGGGCCGGTCGCGCGGGCCAGCTTCTCCGTGCCGCCCGACTGGCCCGGCAGTTGCCCCACCGCCGAACGCAGGGTGCGGGAGCGGGTGGGCTCGAACAGGGCCTCCCGGTCCGGGCCCTCGGCCTTCAGCAGGGCGTCCCAGCGGGCCTTCAGGGATGCCGGGTCGGGGCCCGTCGGCCACCCCCGGCCCAGCCGTGGCGGTGCGACGGACCACGGCATGAGGTCCGCGAGCAGCGGAGCGTCGTCGTGCGTCACGCTGGGCATCGTACGACTTGGCGATGACACCGGGGTCAGTTGGCTTCCAAGGTCACCGTGAAGGAGAAGCGGTCGCCCCGGTAGTGGATCACCGCCACGTCCAGCACCCGGCCCTCCCCGTCGTAGGTCACCCCCGTGTAGTGCAGGATCGGGCTCAGCAGCGGCACTTGGAGCAGCTGGGCCGTCTCCGGGTCCGCGAGCCGTGCCTCCACCGTGTCCGTGATGCGGCTGATGTCCGCCCCGACGGCGTCCCGCAGCACCTTGGTCATCGGCCAGCGGATCAGATCGTCGGGGTCGATACGCGCGGCGAGTTCGGGCCGGATCCAGTTGCGGGCGTGGTTGGTCGGCTCGCCCGTCTTCTCGTCGCCTCGCAGGCGGTGGTACGTCGCCAACTCGTCCAGGTCGGGGAAGTGCTCGGCGAGTTCGGCCGGGACCGGGCCCTTGCCGTGGTCGAGCAGTTCTGTGGTCATGCCCGACTGCTGGGCGACGATCGCGTCCACCGAGCCGAGAAGCCGGACCGGGGCGCCCCGCAGCGCGTGCGGCTCGATGAACGTGCCGCGTCTGCGGTGGCGCGAGATCAGCCCCTCGTCCTCCAGCTCCTTCAGCGCCTGCCGCATGGTCAGCACGCTCACCCCGTAATGGCCCGCCAACTGCTCCTCGGTGGGCAGTCGCAGCGGATCCCGTGGCGAGCGGCCCAGTATCGAGGCGCGCAGCGACTGCGAGACCTGGTACCAGAGCGGCAGCTTGCGGTTCAGGACGATCGAGTCCGGGGCGAAGGAGGTCACGGGCTATCCGTACCGGTCGTCGACGATCAGTGCAACGGGCGGAAGTGGCGTTCAAGTCCCTTCCATACGTCGTCGTAGTGCCGTTGCAGATGGTCCGCCTGCGCCGCGTGCGCGGTGAGCGTCACCGGCCACCGCGTCTCGAACATGAACGCCAGCCCGTCGTCGACCTTCTGGGGCTTCAGCTCGGCCGCGCTCGCCCGGTCGAACGTCTCCCGGTCGGGACCGTGCGCCGACATCATGTTGTGCAGCGAGCCGCCGCCCGGCACGAAACCCCCCTTTCCGGCAGTCTTCGCGTCGTACGCGCCCTCGATCAGGCCCATGTACTCGCTCATCACGTTCCGGTGGAAGTACGGCGGCCGGAAGGTGTCCTCGCCCACCAGCCAGCGCGGCGCGAAGACCACGAAGTCCACGCCGGCCAGGCCCGGGGTGTCCGACGGGGACGTCAGCACCGTGAAGATCGACGGGTCGGGATGGTCGTACGAGATGGTCCCGATGACGTTGAAGCGGCGCAGGTCGTAGACGTAGGGGACGTGGTTGCCGTGCCAGGCGACCACGTCGAGCGGGGAGTGGTCGTAGGTCGCCGTCCAGAGGTTGCCGCAGAACTTGTTGACCACCTCGACCGGGCCGTCGGTGTCCTCGTAGGCGGCCACGGGGGCTTTGAAGTCACGGGCGTTGGCGAGGCCGTTGGCGCCGATCGGGCCCAGGTCGGGGAGCTGGAAGGGGGCGCCGTAGTTCTCGCAGACGTAGCCGCGGGCCGAGGCGTCCAGCAGCTCCACCCGGAAGCGGACCCCGCGCGGGATGAGGGCCACCTGGCCGGGCTCGGCGTGCAGCAGGCCGAACTCGGTGCGCAGCAGGAGGCCGCCCCGCTCGGGGACGATCAGGAGCTCGCCGTCGGCGTCGCTGAAGACGCGGTCCATGGAGTCGGTGGCGTGGTAGAGGTGCACGGCCATGCCGGTGCGCTGGGTCACGTCGCCGTTGCCGCCCAGGGTCCACAGGCCGGCCAGGAAGTCGGTGCCCTCCGTCGGCTCCGGGAGGGGGTTCCAGCGCAGCCGGTTCGGGTCGGGGACCGACTCCGTGAAGGGGGCCGTACGCACCCAGCCGTTGTGGGTGTGGGTGAACGCCGGGTGGGCGGCCGAGGGGCGGATCCGGTACAGCCAGGAGCGGCGGTTGTGGGCGCGGGGCTCGGTGAACGCCGAACCGCTGAGCTGCTCCGCGTAGAGGCCGAGGGGGGCTCGCTGGGGTGAGTTGCGGCCCTCGGGCAGTGCGCCGGGGACGGCCTCCGAGCTGTGCTCGTTGCCGAAACCGGAGAGGTAGGCCAGTCCCTCGGCGGTCTTCCGCGCGTCCCCGCTCATCGATCGCTCCCTTGCGACTCTGTCCCGCGTTCATTCCTATGTATCACCGTAGGATTGCGGTTTCGGGGGCGCAAGAGGTCCGGAAGGAGTGCTTTCCGTCGGTGGGCCTCCTCATCAGGGAGGAGGAGAACCCGACTCCAGGGGGATCCGACTTTCGGACCGTTGTTCTAGTCTCCGGGGCATGTCGTGGACGCGGGCACTTCTGGCTGCGCTCGCGGTCTGTGTCCTGCTGCTGACCGGAACCGTGAGCTGCGATTCCGGCGACCCCGGGAAACCGGAGCAGATGGCGTCGCCGTCGCCGGTGGGCAAGGTCCTCGACGACACCGACGAGGAGGGCCGGCACTACCGCGAGGTGGACGGCAAGGACGCCCCCGAGGTGGACATTGAGGTGCAGCCGGACGCCGACGACAGCTGGGACGTACGGCTGACCGTGCACAACTTCCGCTTCTCGCCCACCGGCGTCAAGCCGAAGGCGGTCGAGGGGCGTGGCCTCGTCTATCTCTTCGTCGACGGGCGGCTGGTCTCCCGGCTGCGCAACCCGGACTGCCGCATCCCGGGCGAGCTCGTCCCGCGCGGCACCCACACCGTCACCGCACGGCTCTACGCCGACGACGGCACGGTCTGGGCGGTCGACGGCGACCCCGTCGAGAGCGCCGCCGACATCACGGCGTCGGGTGCGGAGACCTCCGTCACCCCCTCCGCACTGAGTGCACCGGGCAACGATCTCCGTACAGGGGGGCGAGGTTCACCGGACCCCGGCGGAAAGGCATCATGAAGCCCGTGCCCCACGCGACATCGCTACGCCGAGCGCCCGTGCAGCGGCGCAGCGCCGAACGGCTGACCAGGATCCTCGACGCCTGCGCCGACCTCCTCGACGAGGTCGGCTACGACGACCTGAGCACCCGGGCCGTGGCCCAGCGCGCGGGCGTCCCCATCGGTTCCGTCTACCGCTTCTTCGGCAACAAACGGCAGATGGCCGACGCCCTCGCCCAGCGCAACCTGGAGCGGTTCACCGCCCGGGTCACCGAGCGCCTCAAAGGCGCGGCGGGCGGCGGCTGGCGGGCCGCGATGGACGCGGTCCTCGACGAGTACCTCGCCATGAAGCGCACCGCCCCCGGCTTCTCCCTCGTCGACTTCGGCAACCAGATCCCGGTCGGCGCGCGCCACGCCGAACCGAACCACCGTGTCGCCGACCGGCTCACCGACCTGCTCTCCGGATACATCGACCGGGAGCCGGACGAGGATCTGCGGCGGACCTTCCTGATCGCCGTCGAGACCGCGGACACGCTGGTGCATCTGGCGTTCCGGGTGGCTCCGGAGGGGGACGAGCGGATCATCGAGGAGGCTCGGGAGATGCTGCGGGCGTATCTGGCGCGGGTGCTGGACTGAGGGGCGGCCACCTCTCCTCCATCGACGGTCGGCCACTTCACATCTCGCCGGCCCTCCCCTCCATGCCTACCGGTCGGTATGCTCGCGGGGACAGGCACCGTTGCCCCGGGAGGACCCGTGTCCCGCACCGCTCTCCGTATCTGCCCCCTGTGCGAGGCCACCTGCGGCCTGACGCTCACCATCGAGGGGACCCAGGTCACCGGCGCCCGAGGTGACCGCGACGACGTGTTCAGCAAGGGGTTCATCTGCCCCAAGGGCGCCTCCTTCGGGGCCGTCGACGGGGACCCCGACCGGCTGCGCGCCCCGCTCGTCCGCAGGGACGGCGAGCTGCGCGAGGCCACCTGGGAGGAGGCATTCGACGCGGTCGCCGCCGGGATCCGGCCGGTCGTCGAGCGGTACGGACCGAACTCTGTGGGCGTCGTCCTGGGCAACCCCAACGTGCACACCATGGCCGGTGCCCTCTACCCGCCGGTGCTGCTCGCCGGGCTCGGCACCCGCAGCGTCTTCACCGCCTCGACGGTCGACCAGATGCCCAAGCACGTCTCCAGCGGCCTCCTCTTCGGCGACGCCAACGCGATCCCCGTCCCCGACCTCGACCGCACCGACCATCTGCTGCTGATCGGCGCCAACCCCCTGGAGTCCAACGGGAGTCTGTGCACCGCCCCCGACTTCCCCGGCAAGCTCAAGGCCCTCAAGGCCCGCGGCGGCACCCTCACCGTCATCGACCCGCGCCGCACCCGCACCGCCAAGCTCGCCGACCGCCACCTCGCGATCCGCCCCGGCACGGACGCACTGCTCCTCGCGGCGATGGCGTACACGCTCTTCGAGGAAGACCTCGTGGACACCGGGGAGTTGGTGCCTCACCTGCTCGGTCTCGACGAACTCCGCGCGGAGGTACGGGACTTCACCCCCGAGGCCGTCGCCGAGGCCTGTGACATCGACGCCGGCACCATCCGCGTCCTCGCCCGCGAGCTCGCCGCCGCTCCCACCGCCGCCGTCTATGCCCGCATCGGCAGCTGCACCGTCCCGCACGGCACGCTGGCCAGCTGGCTCGTCGACGTGCTGAACATCCTGACGGGGAACCTCGACCGGCCCGGCGGCGCGCTCTTCCCGCAGGCCGCCACCGACCGCACACCCCGGCCCGCCGGACCCAGCCACGGCTTCGCGCTCGGCCGCTGGCGCTCCCGGGTCAGCCGGCACCCCGAGGCCAAGGGCGAGCTGCCGATCTCCGCGCTCGCCGAGGAGATCGACACCGCGACCCCCGAGGGCGAGCCGATCCGGGCGCTGATCGCGGTCGCCTCCAACCCCGTGCTGTCGGTGCCCGACGGCGACCGGCTCGACAAGGCGCTCGACTCGCTCGACTTCATGGTCAGCGTCGACCCCTATCTCAACGAGACCTCCCGCCACGCCGACGTCGTACTGCCCCCGCCGCCGCCCTCCCAGAGCCCGCACCACGACTTCGCCTTCAACACCCTCGCCGTCCGCAACCAGGTTCGCTACAACCGCCCGGCCGTCCCGCTGGAGCCCGGCCGGATGGCCGAGACGGAGATCCTGGCCCGGCTGGTCCTCGCCGCGACCGGCATGCACGGCGCCGACCCGTCGGCCGTCGACGACCTGGTCGTCGGGCAGACCCTCGGCAAGGCGGTCAAGGAGACGTGGTCCCCGGTGTTCGGGCGGGACCCGCAGGAGCTCGCGTCCCAGCTCACCGGCGTCAGCGGCCCCGAGCGGCGGCTCGACATGATGCTGCGCCTCGGTCCGTACGGCGACGGGTTCGGCGTACGCCCCGACGGGCTGACCCTGGAGCGGCTGCTCGCGCATCCGCACGGCATCGACCTCGGGCCGCTCGCGTCGCGGCTGCCGCAGCCGCTGAAGACGCGCAGCGGGAAGGTCGAGCTGCTGGCGCGGCCGATTGTCGACGATCTTCCGCGGCTGCGGCAGGCCCTCGCCGAGCGGCCCGAGGGACTCGTCCTCGTCGGGCGCCGCCATCTGCGGTCCAACAACAGCTGGATGCACAACGTCCCCGCGCTCACCGGCGGCACCAACCGCTGCACCCTGCACATCCACCCCGAGGACGCCGAACGGCTGGGCGTGGCGGACGGGGCGGCCGTGCGGGTGAAGGGGGCCGGGGGAGAGGTGATCGCCCCCGCCGAGGTCACGGACGGCGTGCGCCCCGGCGTGGTCAGCCTGCCGCACGGCTGGGGTCACGACCGCCCCGGCACCCGCCTCAACCACGCCCTGAAGGAGCCCGGCGTCAACGTCAACCAGCTCCTCGACGGCAGCCTGCTCGACCCTCTGTCAGGCAACGCCGTCCTCAACGGCGTACCGGTCGAACTGGCCACCGTGGCGGCGCTGTGAGCAGCGCAAAGCTGTGACCTGGGGTTTTGCGCTTATTGCTCGCACGTCAACGTCTTGTTAACGCCACTTGAAGAGACCTAACGTCATCGCACCGCCGGCCCTGGTGGGAGTTCAAGGGCGAACGTTAGGTATCCACACATGCTGACCATCCTCGGCTTCGCCATGATCGCGACCTTCCTGGTCCTGATCATGATGAAGAAGATGTCGCCGATCGCGGCGCTCGTGCTGATCCCGGCACTGTTCTGCGTCTTCGTAGGGAAGGGCGCCCACCTCGGTGACTACGTCATCGACGGCGTCACCAGCCTCGCCCCCACCGCGGCGATGCTCATGTTCGCGATCGTCTACTTCGGTGTGATGATCGATGTCGGTCTCTTCGACCCGATCGTGCGCGGGATCCTGAAGTTCGCCAAGGCCGACCCGATGCGGATTGTGGTCGGTACGGCGATCCTCGCCGCGATCGTCTCGCTCGACGGCGACGGCTCGACCACCTTCATGATCACGGTCTCGGCGATGTACCCGCTGTACAAGCGCCTCAAGATGAGCCTGGTCGTGATGACCGGTGTGGCCGCCATGGCCAACGGCGTCATGAACACCCTGCCGTGGGGCGGCCCGACCGCCCGCGCCGCGACCGCGCTCAAGCTCGATGCCAGCGACATCTTCGTCCCGATGATCCCGGCCCTCGCCGTCGGTCTGCTGGGCGTCTTCGTCCTCTCGTACTTCCTGGGTCTGAAGGAGCGCAAGCGCCTCGGTGTGCTGACGCTGGAGGAGGTCCTGGTCGAGGAGAAGGAGACCGAGACGGTTCTGGTCGGAGCCGGCGGCTCCGGCGACGTCAAGACCGCTGTGGCCACCGGCGGTTCCGGCTCCGGCACCGACGCCGAGGACGACGACCAGGAGCGCTTCACGGTCCTCGACCCCCAGCGCGCCACCCTGCGTCCCAAGCTGTACTGGTTCAACGCGCTGGTCACGGTCACCCTGCTGACCTCCATGATCATGGAGTGGCTGCCGATCCCGGTGCTGTTCATCCTCGGTGCCGCGCTCGTGCTCACGGTCAACTTCCCGCACATCCCCGACCAGAAGGCCCGGCTCGCCGCCCACGCCGACAACGTCCTCAACGTCTCCGGCATGGTCTTCGCCGCCGCCGTCTTCACCGGCGTCCTCCAGGGCACCGGCATGGTCGACCACATGGCCCGCTGGATGGTCGACGTCATCCCCGAGGGCATGGGCCCGCACATGGCCCTCGTCACCGGTCTGCTGAGCCTCCCGCTCACCTACTTCATGTCGAACGACGGCTTCTACTTCGGCGTCCTGCCGGTCCTCGCCGAGGCCGGCGCCGCCCACGGTGTCTCCCCGCTGGAGATGGCCCGCGCCTCGCTCGTCGGCCAGCCCCTGCACATGTCGAGCCCGCTCGTCCCGGCCGTCTACGTCCTCGTCGGCATGGCCAAGGTCGAGTTCGGCGACCACACGAAGTTCGTGGTCAAGTGGGCCGCCCTCACATGCCTCATCATCCTGGGGGCAGGGATCCTCTTCGGAATCATCTGATCATCCGAGTCATTCCAGGGACCAGGGAGGACCTGATCATGGCGCCCGGTGGGAACCGCGGCTGGCTGCTCCGCCTCGTCATCGCCTTCAGCTTCGCGCAGGGGGCGGTGTCGATGGCCCGGCCCGCCGTCTCCTACCGGGCCCTCGCGCTGGGCGCCGACGAGCGGGCGATCGGTGTGATCGCGGGGGTCTACGCCCTGCTCCCGCTGTTCGCCGCCGTCCCGCTGGGACGCCGTACGGACCACGGCCGTTGTGCGCCGTTGCTGCCGGTGGGCGTGGTCCTCATATCCGGCGGCTGTGTCTTCAGCGGTCTCGCCGGGAGCCTGTGGGCGATGGCGGTCTGGAGCGGGGTGATGGGCCTCGGCCACCTCTGCTTCGTGATCGGCGCCCAGTCCCTCGTCGCCCGCCAGTCCGCCCCGCACGAACAGGACCGCAACTTCGGTCACTTCACCATCGGCGCCTCCCTCGGCCAACTCGTCGGCCCCGTCGCGGCGGGCGCCCTGATCGGCGGCCCGGACATGGCGGGCACGAGCGCGCTCGCGCTGATCGTGGCGGGCGCGGGCGGCGCGGTCGCGATCACGTCGTTGTGGCGCATAGAACACCGCGATACGGCGGCCAAGTCCCGTACGCCGGACGGCGAACCGGTCCCCGTGGGCCGCATCCTCCGCGCCCGGGGCGTCCCGGCCGGTATCTTCATCAGCCTCGCGGTCCTGTCCGCGACGGACATCCTCACCGCCTACCTCCCGGTGGTCGGCGAACACCGGGGCATCGCCCCGTCCGTCATCGGCCTCCTGCTCAGTCTCCGCGCGGCGGCCACGATCGCCTGCCGGCTGGTGCTGACCCCGCTGCTGCGCCTGCTGGGCCGCAGCCTGCTGTTGACGGTCACCTGCCTGCTGGGCGCCGTGCTGTGCGCGGGGATCGCCCTGCCGGTGCCGGTGTGGACGCTCGCCCTGATGCTCGCCGTCCTCGGCTTCTGCCTCGGCGTCGGACAGCCGCTGTCCATGACGACGGTCGTCCAGGCCGCCCCCGAGGGCGCCCGCTCCACGGCCCTCGCCCTGCGGCTGACCGGCAACCGGCTGGGCCAGGTCGCCGCCCCCGCTACCGCCGGGCTGGTCGCGGGCGTCGCGGGGGTCGCGGCGCCGTTCGTGATGCTGGGCGCGTTGCTGCTGCTCTCCTCGGGCGTGGCGCTGCGGTCACCGGCGAAGCCGGAGGGGGAGCCCGGTGTGTCCGTCGTGCGGCGCCGGTCCAGGGTGACCCTCGGCCGGGTGCCCCTCGGCCGAAAGAGGGAGGAGTGACGGGTCGTAGGGCGGGTCGACGTCGTTTCCCGCGCGGAATGTGAAAGAGAGTCAGGCGAAACGCGATTTGTACGAAAATCGTCTGACTCGGAGGACTTCGCATGACCACCATGGCCCGCCAACGCCGTGCCGCCGCCGTCGCGGCCCTCGCCCTCGCGGGGGGCGTCCTGACCGCCGCACCCGCCGTCGCGGCACCTCCGGGGGACAACGGGGACGTCAAGATCCACGTGGAGTTCAAGCCCGAGGCCGAGCCGGACAACAACCCCCACGTCTGCCGTTTCTACCTCGACGCGTTCAACTTCGACGCGGGTGAGATCGTCCACTGGAAGATCGCGGGCCAGGCCCCGTCCCCGGGTGGCACGGCCAAGGAGGGAGACCTCACCCTGGGCCCGAGCGGTGCGGGCACCACCGAGGTGCTCTCGCTGTCCAACGGGCACTACAAGCTCACGTGGCTCACCGCGGCGGGCCACGGCGCGGGCAAGCACAAGGTGTTCTGGGTCGACTGCCCGCCCGGTGGCCCCGGTGGCGGTCCCGGTGGGCCCGGCGGCGGCCCCGGCGGTCCGAACGGCGGCCCGCCCGCGGGCGGCGGCGGCCTCGCCCGCACCGACGCCTTCACCCCGGTCGCCGGAGCCGCGGCCGTGGGAATCGCCGCCGTCGGCGCAGTGGCCTGGTTCCGGCTCCGCCGTCGCCCGCATGGCGCGTAGCCACCGACGCAGGCCCTGGTACCGGACGCGCGCCTACCGCCTGGCGAGAACGGTCGCGGTGACCGTCTCGCTGGTGGCAGGCGGCGTCTGGTGGGCACAGGGCGAGGAGCCGGGCGGGGGCGCGGCGGTCGCCGGGGCGGGGGGACCGGCGGGGTCTGTGGCGGGTTCCGGTGCGGGGTCTGAGGCGGGGGTTGCGTCGGGTTCCGGCACGGGGTCCGCGGCGGGGGCTGAGCCGGGTTCCCGTGCGGGGTCTGCGGCGGGGTCCACGGCGGGGTCCGCCAACGGAGGATTCGGCGGGGAGGCCGCGGGCGCCCGGTCGGGCTCCTCGGCCGGGTCGTCCTCCGCCAGGGACCGGACCGACGCGCGCGGGGCAGCGCAACGGCGCCCGGGGGAGGCGGCTCCACGGGGTACCGGGGTGCGCCCGGGGTCTCAAGCGCGGCCGGGAGCAGGGGAATCGAGCCGTCAACGTCCGCATGTGCCGCCACACGCCGGCGAGTTGGGCCGAGAGCATCCGCATGTGCCGCCGCGCACCGGGGAGTCGGCCCTGCACGGTACGGGAGTTCCGCCGAGCGGCGGGTCGGCCCGGCAGGGCACCGGAGTCCCGCCCCGCGCCGGGGTGTCCGTCCCGCGCCCTCCCGCCCGACCGCAGCGGCCCCCGCACGGCACCCCGCCCCGGGCGTCCGCACCGGGCCCCCGCCCCCTGCCCCGCTCCCGTGCCACCCGCCTCGTCATCCGCTTCCTCGATGTCGACGCCCCGGTGATGAGCCTCCGGCTCGACCGCAAGCGGCGGCTGCCCGCGCCGCCCGGCGATGACGCGAACCTGGTCGGCTGGTACGCAGGCGGCCCGTCGCCCGGGGAGCGGGGTACCGCCGTGGCCGTCGGGCATCTCGACACCGACACCGGCCCGGCCGTCTTCGCGGGGCTCGACGAACTGCGGCGCGGCCGGCTGATCGAGGTGACGCGTGCCGACGGACGGACCGCCGTGTACGCCGTCGACGCCGTGAAGTCGTACGAGAAGGACCGCTTCCCCAACCGCGAGGTGTACGGCGCCCGGGGCCGCCCCGAACTCCGGCTGATCACCTGCGGCGGCGACTACAACCGCAGGACCGGCTATTCGGGCAACACGGTCGTCTTCGCGCACCTCGTCGAGACGCGAGAGAGGCCCGCGCACCCCGCCCGGCGCTGAATCCGGACGTCCGCTTTCTCACTTGCTGGACCGGACCGTCCGATCCGGCCGATTCCCTTCCCCCGGCCGCACACATTCCGTTAACTTCCGTGACTCATAAGCCCCGTTCGCATCGAGCGGGGCATTCGACCACGGAGCATCAGCGCTCAGTCAGCCCTCGGGGGCACCTGCCATGACACGCGCCATCTCGTTGCACGACGTGAGCAAGAGCTACACCCGGGGCACCAAAGTGGTGGACCGGCTGGCCCTGGACATCGAGCCCGGCGAGTTCCTCGTGCTGCTCGGTCCCTCCGACTGCGGCAAGTCGACCGTGCTCAGAATGATCGCCGGGCTGGAGGAGATCGACGAGGGGGAGCTGCTGCTCGACGGCGAGTACGCCAACGACCTGCCGCCGTCCGGCCGGGACATGGCGATGGTGTTCCAGAACTTCGCCCTGTACCCGAGCATGACCAGCCGCGACAACATCGGCTTCCCGCTGCGCATCGAGGCACCCGGCGCGGACCCGCGCCCGCGCGTGGACGCCACCGCCCGCATGCTCGGCATCGAGGAGCTCCTGGACCGTTTCCCCGGCCAGCTCTCCGGCGGCGAACGCCAGCGCGTCGCCATGGGCCGGGCCATCGCCCGCCACCCCTCCGCGTTCCTGATGGACGAGCCGCTCTCCAACCTCGACGCCAAGCTCCGCAACCATCTGCGCGCCGAAATATCCGCGCTCACCCGCGAGTTGGGCGTCACCACCGTCTACGTCACCCACGACCAGGCCGAGGCCATGTCCCTCGGCGACCGGGTCGCCGTCCTGCGCGGCGGTGTCCTCCAGCAGGTCGGCACCCCGCGCTCGGTGTACGCGCTGCCCCGCAACGTCTTCGTCGCAGCCTTCATCGGCACCCCGCGCATCAACCTCCTGCGCGGCCTGGTCCGCGCCCCGCTGGACGGCGCGATGACCATCAGCCTCGGCAAGCAGTATCTGCGCCTGCCCGAACCGCTCTCCCTGGACCACCAGTTGCTCCGGGTCCAGCAGGGCCGGGAGGTCATCGTGGGCCTGCGCTCGGAGGCGGTCCGGATCGCCAAACGGTCCTCCGCGCGGCCGGGCGAGATGGCGCTCACCGGGCTCGTGGAGCATGTGGAGTTCCAGGGCCACGAGGTCCTCGTCCACTTCAACACCGGCTCCAGCCCCGCCTTCGTGCCGGACCTGGAGGCCCCGCGCCCCGCCGCCCGCCCCACCCGGCGCCGCCGCAAGGAGGGCGGCCCGGGGGTCCTGGACCGCCTCAGGCAACGCGCGGACGCCCTGCGGGCGGGCCCGGTGGTCGTCCTCGACGAGCCGCCGGACAGCACTCCGGTGGCGCCCCCGGACGGCCGTCTCCCCGGCGACCTGATCGTCCGCACCACCCCCGACATCGACCTCCGCCAGGGCATGCAGGTCCCCCTCCTCGTCGACCTCGCCCACCTCTTCGTCTTCGACCAGCACGGCGAACGGATCTGCCCGGCACCGGCCCGGCTGCCGGACCTGGAGGAGTGACAAGCAGACTGGCCAGGGCCCGTGGGGGCAATTCGGCGGTATCGGGCGTTTCCGCGCCCTTTGGTGCGCTCTGCCCTGCGAGAGTGAGCGACCGCCGCACCAACACCCCCCACGTGAAAGGCGGTCCCCCATGCCCCAGCTCGCCATCCGCACCCGCGCCCGTATCCGGACTCGGTCCGTCCTCGCCGCCGTCGGTCTCCTCCTCGCCGTCGGCGCCCCGGCCGCCTACGCCACCCTCGACGACACCGCCGTCCCGCAGCGCGGCGAGGCGTACATCGAGACCTCGCTCTTCTTCGGCACCGAGCGCCCCGACGGCGGCCCGGCGGTCACCGACCGGCAGTTCATGGCCTTCGTCGACCGCGAGGTCACCCCGGACTTCCCGGACGGGCTGACCGTGCAGAACGGGCGCGGGCAGTGGCGGGACGCGAGCGGGAGGATCGAGAAGGAGCGGTCGTACGAGCTGATCCTGCTGTATCCGGTCGCGCAGGCCGGTCCCGGTGACCGGAAGATCGAGGAGATCCGGCGGGCGTACGAGAAGGCTTTCGGTCAGGAGTCGGTCGGGAGGGTGGACGACAGGGCCCGGGTCGACTTCTGATGGCGGGGGCCCCTGGCGTGCGAAAACTAACGCCGCTAGTTTAAGGAGCTGAACGGCCAGACGGTCCCGCCGGGAGGAAGCACGATGAAGGCACACGACGGCATGTACATCGACGGCGAGTGGCGGCCCGCCGCCGGCCGGGACACGATCGAGGTCGTGAACCCGGTCGACGAGCAGGTGATCGGCCATGTCCCGGCCGGTACCGCCGCGGACGTCGACACCGCCGTACGGGCCGCCCGTGCCGCCCTCCCGGCCTGGGCCGCGACCGCGCCCGCCGAGCGCGCCGCCCGACTGGCCGCCCTCCGGGACATCCTCGTGGCCCGCAAGGACGAGATCGCCGAGACGGTCACCGCCGAGCTCGGCGCACCTCTCAAGTTCTCCGAGAACGTCCACGCCGCCGTCCCGATCGCCGTCGCGGGCTCGTACGCCGAGCTGGCGGCGACGTACGCCTTCGAGGAGCAGGTCGGCAACTCGATCGTCCGCCAGGAGCCGGTCGGCGTGGTCGGCGCGATCACCCCCTGGAACTACCCCCTCCACCAGATCGTCGCCAAGGTCGCCCCGGCCCTCGCCGCAGGCTGCACGGTCGTCCTGAAGCCCGCCGAGGACACCCCGCTGGTCGCCCAGCTCTTCGCCGAGGCGGTACACGAGGCCGGGGTCCCGGCGGGCGTGTTCAACCTCGTCACCGGCCTCGGCCCGGTCGCCGGACAGGCTCTCGCCGAGCACCCGGACGTCGACCTGGTCTCCTTCACCGGCTCCACGGCGGTCGGCCGCCGGATCGGCGCCACGGCCGGTGCCGCGATCAAGAAGGTCGCCCTGGAACTCGGCGGCAAGTCCGCCAACGTCATCCTGCCGAGCGCCGACCTCGCCAAGGCGGTCAACGTCGGTGTCGCCAACGTGATGTCCAACTCCGGTCAGACGTGCAGCGCCTGGACCCGCATGCTCGTCCATCAGGACCAGTACGAGGAGGCCGTCGAGCTCGCCGCGGCAGCCGCCGCCAAGTACGGCGACCGCATCGGCCCGGTCGTCAACGCCAAGCAGCGGGAACGGGTGCGCGGTTACATCGAGAAGGGCGTCGCCGAGGGTGCCCGCCTGATCGCCGGAGGCCCCGAATCCCCGCGCGAACAGGGCTACTTCGTCTCGCCGACCGTCTTCGCCGACGTCACCCCCGACATGACCGTCGCCCAGGAGGAGATCTTCGGCCCGGTCCTCTCGATCCTCCGCTACGAGGACGAGGAGGACGCCCTGCGGATCGCCAACGGCACGGTGTACGGCCTCGCGGGCGCCGTCTGGGCGGGCGAGGAGGCGGAGGCGGTGGCCTTCGCGCGCCGCATGGACACCGGGCAGGTCGACATCAACGGCGGCCGCTTCAACCCCCTCGCCCCCTTCGGCGGTTACAAGCAGTCCGGCGTCGGCCGCGAGCTCGGCTCGCACGGTCTCGCCGAGTACCTCCAGACCAAGTCCCTCCAGTTCTAGGAGCGTGTCCGTGGTTCGCGCAGCAGTCCTTCCCGCCGTGGGCGCTCCCCTGGAGGTCACCGACATCGAACTCCCGGACCCCGGCCCCAGCCGGGTCCGCGTCCGCCTCGCCGCCGCCGGCGTCTGCCACTCCGACCTGTCCCTGTCCAACGGCACGATGAGGGTGCCGGTCCCGGCGGTGCTCGGCCACGAGGGCGCGGGCACGGTGCTCGCGGTGGGCGAAGGCGTCACGGGGGTGGCCCCGGGCGACGACGTCGTCCTCAACTGGGCCCCGTCCTGCGGCACTTGCCACGCCTGCACCCTCGGCGAGGTCTGGCTGTGCGCCAACGCCCTCAACGGCGCCGCCGACGTCTACGCCCGCACCGCCGACGGCACCGACCTCCACCCCGGCCTGAACGTCGCCGCGTTCGCCGAGGAGACGGTCGTACCGGCGTCCTGCGTCCTCCCGCTCCCCGAGGGCATCCCCCTCACGGACGCGGCCCTCCTCGGCTGCGCCGTCCTCACCGGTTACGGCGCCGTCCACCACTCGGCGAAGGTCCGCGAGGGCGAGACGGTCGCCGTCTACGGTGTCGGGGGAGTGGGCCTGGCGGCTCTCCAGGCGGCCCGGATCGCGGGCGCCGCGAAGATCGTGGCGGTCGATGTCTCCCCGGAGAAGGAGGAGCTGGCCCGCGAGGCCGGTGCCACCGACTACGTCATCGCCTCCGAGAACACGGCCCGCGAGATCCGCGGCCTGACCGGCAAGCAGGGCGTCGACGTCGCCGTCGAGTGCGTGGGCCGCGCCACGACCATCCGCACCGCCTGGGACTCCACCCGCCGGGGCGGCCGTACGACGGTCGTCGGCATCGGCGGCAAGGACCAGCAGGTCACCTTCAACGCCCTGGAGATCTTCCACTGGGGCCGCACCCTCTCCGGCTGCGTCTACGGCAACTCCGACCCGGCCGAGGACCTCCCGGTGCTCGCCGCACACGTCCGCGCGGGCCGCCTCGACCTGGGCGCGCTGGTGACGGAACGGATCGCCCTGGACGGCATCCCGGCCGCCTTCGAGAACATGCTCGCGGGCAAGGGCGGCAGAGCGCTGGTCGTCTTCTGATCGCCATCTGACGCGCGCTGTCGTGACCCCGGCCCGACCCGAGGCCGGGGTCATTGCCCTGCCCACCAGCCCCTTGAGTGCTCCGGGCAACCTTCCCGCACAACCGTTGACCCCATACCGACCGGACAGTATGTTCGCCGCCAACGTCCCCACCGCACCCATCGGAGTGTGCACCGCATGGACATGGCCCCCTCCGCTCAGCCCGTCACCCAGGCCGCCCTCCCCACGGTCAACCGCCGCCGCGTCGCCACGGCGGCCGCCCTCGCCTCCGCCGTCGAGTGGTACGACTACTTCGTCTTCGGCATCGCCGCCGCCCTCGTCCTCGGCGACCTGTACTTCCCGGCGGGCAGTTCCACCGCCGGGGTCCTCGCCTCCTTCGCGACCTTCGCCGTGGGCTTCCTGGCCCGCCCGCTCGGCGGCATCGTCGCGGGACAGCTGGGCGACAAGCGCGGCCGCAAGCCGATGCTGGTCCTCGCCCTCACCCTCATGGGCCTCGCCACGACCGGCATCGGCCTCCTGCCCACGTACGACACGATCGGCGTCGCCGCCCCGATCCTCCTCGTCGCCCTCCGCGTCCTCCAGGGCATCGCGGTCGGCGCGCAGTGGGGCGGCGCGATGCTGCTGGCCACCGAGTACGCCCCCGAGGGCAAGCGCGGTGTGTACGGCAGCGTCGTCCAACTCGGTGTCCCCATCGGCGTGGTGACCGCCAACACGGTCTTCCTCCTCGCCGGTGCCTTCACCACGGACTCCGAGTTCGCGGCCTGGGGCTGGCGAGTGCCGTTCCTGATCGGCCTGTTCGTGCTCGCCCTCGCCTGGTACATCCACGCCAAGGTCGAGGAGACCCCCGAATTCCGGGACGCGGAGCGGGCGTTGGCAGAGAAGGAGAAGTCGGAGCAGAGCTCCCCGCTGCGCACGATCCTGCGCGACCACCGCGGCACGGTCCTGCTGGCCGGCGGCTCCTTCGCCGTGAACACCGCGACCTTCTACATCCTCATCACAGGCGTCCTCGACTACACCACCCGCGAACTCGACATGAAGAAGAGCGCGGTCCTCACGGTCTCGCTCTGCGTGAGCCTCACCCAGCTGGTCCTGATCCCCGCCGCGGCAGCCCTGTCCGACCGCTACGGCCGCATCCGGATCTACACGCTCGGCGCGGTTGGCATCGCCCTGTGGGCGATCCCGCTCTTCCTCCTCATCGACACCGGCTCACTGCTGTGGCTGGCCGTCGGCACCTTCGTCGCCAGCTGCTTCCTCAGCATCATGTACGGCCCCCAAGCCGCCCTGTTCGCCGAGCTGTTCACCCCGGAGATGCGCTACACGGGCGCCTCCCTCGGCTACCAGATCGCGGCGGTCGCCGGCGGCGGACTCGCCCCGTTCGTCATGGTCCTGCTGCTGGAGACCACGGGCACGTCGATGTCGGTCTCCGCCTACATCATCGGCCTCTCCGTCATCGCCCTGATCTCCATCAAGGTCCTTGCGGACAGGGCGCGTTCACGCTGACTCGGTCAGGCTGACTCGGTGGCCTTCGCGGGCCGCGGCTCATCGGCCGCGGCCCGCGAAGGCGAGCCGGCACGGGACCGGGACCGAGACCGGGACACCGCGACCCCGGCAAGACACAGCGCCCCACCCGCCAGCGTGAGCAGCCCCGGCACCTCACCGAGCGCCAGCCACGACATCAGCACCACCAGCGCGGGCACGGCGTAGGTGGTCGCGCCCATCCGCCCGGCGGTCGTACGGGCCAGGGCGTAGGCCCAGGTGGTGAAGGCGAGGGCGGTCGGGAAGACGCCGAGATAGACCATGTTGAGCGTCGCCGACACGGGCGCGTCGGCCGCCTCGTGGACCAGCTGACCGGCGAACGGCAGACACACGACGGCCCCGACGAGACAGCCGTACGTCGTCACCTGGAGCGCGCTCGCCGAGCCGAGAGCGGGCTTCTGCGCCACGACCCCGCCCGCGTACGCGACCGCGGCGAGCAGACACAGCGCGACCCCGAGCACGGACGACTTCCCCTCACCGGACATCGACAGCCCCACGGTGACGGCCCCCGCGAACGACACGGCCATCCCCGCCAGCAGCCTCGGCGGCAGCGCGTCCCCGAGTATCCGCGCCCCCAGTAGGGCGATGAGGATCGGGCCGATGTTCACGACGAGCGCGGCGGTTCCGGCGTCCACCTGCTGCTCGCCCCAGTTGAGGGCGACCATGTAGAAGCCGAACCAGAGGATTCCGGAGACCAGGATGCCGGGCCACGCGGCGCGTGGGGGTGGCCCTTCTCGTCGTACGACACATAGGGCACCCAGCGTCAGCACCCCCGCCAGCAGCCGCCCGAGGGCGAGGGCGCCCGGGGAGTACTCGGCTCCGGCACTCCGGATGGAGACGAAGGCGGAGGCCCAGAGAACGACGGTGACGGTGGCTGCGCCGGCGGCGAGGAGGTCGGGGCGGCGGGGGTTCATCATGCTCCTGAGGTTAGGAAGGACAGGGGAAAAGAGCTCGCGGATTTCAGACGCGGTGCTGGCAGCGGACCTAGGGGCGCGGGGACCGCGGATTTCAGACGCGGTGCCTGCAGCGGACCTAGGGGCGCGGGGCTGCATCTATCAGCGGCTCCGCCGCGGGGCGCGACCAGCCACAACGCACCCGCAGGGGCGCACGGCCCGGAGTGCCACATCACCCCAACACCCCCGCCTCGATCCCCAACAGCTCCGCCAACGCCCGTTCTCCCTCCCCCGTCACCTTCACCGCCCTCTCGGACCCGATTCGCAGACACCACCCCGCATCCAGCGCATGCCGACAGAACGCAGCTCCCGCCACCCCCGCCAGATGCGGCCGCCGCTCCGTCCAGTCGAGGCAAGCCCTGGCCAGCGGCCGTCGCCCCTTCCGGTCGAGGGCGATCCCCGCCGCGTCGAACCACTCCACCCCCGCCCCCGTGAGCGCGAACCCCGTGTCCTGCGACAGCAGTCGACGTGCCGTCATCGCGTCCGTGACCGCGATCCCCAGCCGCCCCGCGAGATGGTCGTAACAGGTCCGCCCCCGAGCCATCGCCGACCCCGCACTCGACTCCCGCAGATTCCGAGGCCGCGCGGCCGAACCCGGCGTCACCTGTGACGCCAGCTCCTCCACCAGCTGAGCCACCCGCGCGTCCGCGAGCCGCACATACCGATGCCGACCCTGCCGTTCCTCGGCGAGCAGCCCGCCGGCGACGAGCTTGCCCAGGTGCTCGCTCAGGGTCGACGCGGCGACCCCCGCGTGCCGGGCCAGCTCACCGGCGGTCCAGGCCCGTCCGTCCAGCAGCGCCAGCAGGCAGGAGGCCCGGGTCTCGTCGGCGAGCAGCGCGGCGAGCCGGGCCAAGCCCGCCGCCTGGGGATTCCTGGAGGTCATGCCTCCCAGCATGGCCCCCGGACACTTCGGCGCCCACCGAAGCGTCCTACGCGGTCCGCCGTACCTGCTCGTACTGCTGCACGAGCCCGTCCAGCAGTGCCGTAAGTCCCGTTTCGAAGGCCCGTTCGTCGATCTTCTCCTGCTGTTCGGCCAGCAGATGGGCCTGCCCGAGATGCGGGTAGTCGGCGGGGTCGTACGCGCTCTGGTCGTCCACGAAACCCCCGGCGAAGGAACCGAGGGCGGACCCCATGATGAAGTACCGCATCAGCGCGCCGATCGACGTGGCCTGCGCCGGCGGCCAGCCCGCGTCGACCATCGCGCCGTAGACCGCGTCCGCGAGCCGCAGTCCGGCGGGCCGCCGTCCCGGGCCCTGGGCGAGCACGGGGACGATGTTCGGATGGTCGCGCAGGGCGGCCCGGTAGGACGCGGCCCAGTCGTGGAGCGCGGTCCGCCACTCGCGGCCGTCCTCGAACATCGACAGGTCGACCTGTGCGCTCACCGAGTCGGCGACCGCCTCCAGGATCTCGTCCTTGGTGCGGAAGTGGTTGTAGAGCGAGGGCCCGCTCACGCCCAGCTCGGCGGCCAGCCGACGCGTCGACACGGCCGCGAGGCCCTCCGCGTCCACCAGCGCGCGTGCCGTGTCGACGATCCGGTCGGTGCTGAGGAGGGGCTTGCGCGGTCGGGCCATGGCGCACATAGTAGGGCTGCGACAAGAAACTAGCAGTGCTAATTTAAATGTGCGGTTTTCAAGGTACGGCTTCCGAATGGCCTTCGAACGGCGTCCAAGTGGGGTGATCGCGTGGTGAACCTGGGTCTCAGCGAGGAGCAGCAGGCCGTACGGCAGCTCGCCCGGGATTTCGTGGCCCGGGAGATCGCCCCGCACGTCATCGCCTGGGACCGTGCCGAAGAAGTGGATCGAGGGATCGTCAAGAAGCTCGGCGAGGTCGGCTTCCTGGGCCTGACCATCGACGAGGAGTACGGCGGCTCGGGCGGCGACCACCTCGCGTACTGCCTGGTCACCGAGGAACTCGGGCGCGGTGACTCGTCGGTCCGCGGGATCGTGTCCGTCTCCCTCGGTCTCGTCGCCAAGACGATTGCCGCCTGGGGGAGCGAGGAGCAGAAGCGTCAGTGGCTGCCCGGACTCACCTCCGGCGAACTCGTCGGCTGCTTCGGTCTCACCGAGCCCGGCACCGGCTCCGACGCGGGCAACCTCGGCACCCGGGCCGTCCGAGACGGCGACGAGTACGTCGTCAACGGCACCAAGATGTTCATCACCAACGGCACCTGGGCCGACGTCGTCCTCCTCTTCGCCCGCTCCACCGACGCCCCCGGCCACAAGGGCGTCTCCGCCTTCCTCGTCCCGACCGACACCCCCGGTCTGACCCGCCGCACCATCCACGGCAAGCTCGGTCTGCGCGGCCAGGCGACCGCCGAACTCGTCCTGGAGGACGTCCGCGTCCCCGCCTCCGCGATGCTCGCCCCCGAGGGCAAGGGCTTCTCGGTCGCCATGTCGGCCCTGGCCAAGGGGCGGATGTCGGTCGCGGCGGGCTGCGTCGGCATAGCCCAGGCAGCGCTGGACGCGGCGGTGAAGTACGCGGGCGAACGCGAGCAGTTCGGCAAGTCGATCGCCCACCATCAGCTCGTCCAGGAGCTGATCAGCGACATAGCCGTCGACGTCGACGCCGCCCGCCTCCTGACCTGGCGGGTCGCCGACCTGATCGACCGCGGCGAACCCTTCACCACCGAGTCCTCCAAGGCCAAGCTCTTCGCCTCGGAAGCGGCGGTCCGCGCCGCCAACAACGCCCTCCAGGTCTTCGGCGGCTACGGCTACATCGACGAGTACCCGGCGGGCAAGCTCCTGCGCGACGCCCGCGTGATGACCCTCTACGAGGGCACCAGCCAGATCCAGAAGCTGGTCATCGGCCGCGCGCTGACCGGGGTCTCGGCCTTCTGAGTACGACATCTGAGTACCTCGGCGGATGTGGCACCGGCCCCGCCCGCCGAGACTCGACCCCATGAGTGACACACCGGTCAAGCAGCAGAGCACGGCCGCCTTCTACGGACAGGCCGTCGCCTCCTTCGCGGTCGCCATGGCGGCGACCGCCATCGGCATCTTCCGTCTGGACGCCAACGCCTGGGTCCGCGGCTTCCTGGCCATCGCCGTTCTCTACCTCGTCACCTCCGCCTTCACCCTCGCCAAGGTCATCCGGGACCGCCAGGAGGCCGGGCAGATCGTCAGCCGGGTCGACCAGGCGCGTCTGGAGAAGCTGCTCGCGGAACACGACCCCTTCGAGAAGCTCTGAAAGCTCTGAGCGTCGGAAACCTCTGAGCGTCGAAAAGCTCTGAGCGGCCACGCTAAGCGCTCGCTCACCTTCGGCGGTATGGTGGTGCTTCTGTCAGTGGAGAGGGGCGAGCAAGCGATGAGTACGGCGGAGGAGACGGCCGGCGGCGAGGCGTCGGCGTGGGGCGAGGTCACGCCCGACGCGGCACGGAGGCTGCTGATCGCCGCGGTGGAGGCCTTCGCCGAGCGCGGGTACCACGCCACCACGACCCGCGACATCGCGGGCCGGGCCGGGATGAGCCCGGCGGCTCTCTACATCCACTACAAGACCAAGGAAGAACTGCTCCACCGCATCAGCAGGATCGGGCACGCGAAGGCGCTGGAGATCCTCCAGACGGCCGCCCGCCGCGAGGGCACCGCCGCGGAACGCCTCGCGGACGCCGTCAGCTCCTTCGTCCGCTGGCACGCGGGCGGCCGCACCACGGCCCGCGTCGTCCAGTACGAACTGGACTCGCTCGGCCCGGACGCCCGCGCCGAGATCCTCGCCCTGCGCCGCCAGTGCGACGCGGAGGTGCGCGGCATCATCGAGGACGGCGTGGCCTCCGGCGAGTTCGACGTCCTCGACGTCAAGGGCACCACCCTCGCCGTGCTCTCCCTCTGCATCGACGTGGCCCGCTGGTTCACCGTCGACGGCCCGATGACGCCCGACGAGGTCGGCTCGCTCTACGCCGACCTCGTCCTGCGGATGGTGGGCATCAAATAGGCGGCGCCTGAAGGCGGTCGGCTGCGGTCGGCGCCTACAGGTAGTACCGGGACACCGACTCCGCGACGCACACCGGCTTGTCGCCGCCCTCGCGCTCCACGCTGAAGGCGACGGTGACCTGGACACCGCCCGCCACATCGTCGACACCGGTGATGGCGGCGGTGGCGCGCAGTCGCGAGCCGACCGGCACGGGCGAGGGGAACCGCACCTTGTTGGTGCCGTAGTTGACGCCCATCTTCACGCCCTCGACCTTGATCAGCTGCGGTCCGAACAGCGGCAGCAGGGACAGGGTCAGATACCCGTGCGCGATGGTGGTGCCGAAGGGGCCGGCGGCGGCCTTCTCCGGGTCGACATGGATCCACTGATGATCACCGGTGGCCTCGGCGAACAGATCGATCCGCTTCTGGTCGACCTCCAGCCAGTCGGTGTACCCCAGCTGCTCACCCACCGCGGCCTTCAGTTCGTCGGCCCCCGCAAACACCCTCGGCTCTGCCATGTCCCGGCCTCCCGCATCGCAACGTATCGTCTAAGCAACTGCTTAGCATGGTCGCCCATGACCTCCCTGTCAACGGACCACGGAGGCCCCCGTTTGGGTAGGGTCCGAGGGGTGCCCCAGATTCCAGAGAAGATCCACGAGCTCACGGTCGGCCAGCTCTCCGCCCGCAGCGGCGCCGCCGTCTCCGCCCTGCACTTCTACGAGTCCAAGGGCCTGATCACCAGCCGCCGCACCTCCGGCAACCAGCGCCGCTACCACCGCGACGCCCTGCGCCGGGTCGCCTTCATCCGCGCCGCCCAGCGCGTCGGCATCCCCCTCGCCACGATCCGCGAGGCCCTCGCCGAACTCCCCGAGGAACGCACCCCGACCCGCGAGGACTGGGCCCACCTCTCCGAGACCTGGCGCTCCGAACTCGACGAACGCATCAAGCAGCTCAACCGCCTCCGCGACCACCTCACCGACTGCATCGGCTGCGGCTGCCTCTCCCTGGACACCTGCGTCCTCTCCAACCCGGACGACGCCTTCGGCGAACGCCAGTCCGGCTCGCGGCTCCTGGTGGAACGCCCCGGGAACAAGCAGCGCCGAGCGCCACGGGAGGACGCGGAGAACTGCTGCTGACGCACCCCGGACAGGGCGGCGGACAGGGGATGCGGTAGCGGACCCGACAGGGCATCGGGCCGGATAGCGCCTGCGCCACCATCGCCAGGACGGTGACCCCGTTCCTGGACCCCTGGCCCCGCACGCCGGTCGCCGACGCCCACCTCGTCGCGCCGAACTCCTCGCCCTGCCCTACGACGCCCTACGACGACCGCTGGGCCCACCCGTACTGGACCAGCGCCGCCGCCACCAACTGAGCGTTGGAGGAGGCCGGTTCCCCGTCCGGCAGGACCAGGGTGTCCTCCAGCCCGATCCGCGTCGCGAGCCCCAGCCGCCCGGCCAGCCGCAGCACCGGCCACGCACCGCCGTCCTCGCCGTGCAGCAGCACCGGGCGGCCGTGCGCGGCGCCGAGCTCGGCCAGCAGGGCGCGAGCCGTGTCCGGCGCGGTGTCCGGCGAGGTGTCCGTCACCTCGGCCAGCACCCGCAGCACCCGGGGCCCGAGCGGTGAGGCGGCGAACCGGGCGGCCCCGTCCGTGCCCGACCAGATGCCGGCCTCCACGCCCACACCCCGCTCGATGAGCAGGGCCGCCAGCTCCTCCGCACCCGGCTCATGCCAGTTGACGGAGGCGTGATCGGGCAGCACGGTCCAGTCCCGCACCCGCTCCAGGCGTCGTACGGGATCGGGTTCCGCCCACGCGCCCGTGGTCACCCCGATCGGCACCGGCACCCGCGCCCGTATCGCGTCGAGGGTCGCCGCGAGGACCCGGGGCGACAAGGTGTCGTCACCGCAGGGGGACTTGGGGTGGACATGGATGTCCGTGGCTCCCGCCGTGACCGCCGCGGCCGCGGACTCGGCCAGCGCTTGCGGTGACAACGGCACCACGGCACCGTCGACGGCCTCCCGGGACCCGTTGAGGCACACCTGAACCATGTCTGCATGGTGCCACCCGGCACTGACAACGGGCACTGACAACGGGCACTGACACTCGGCACTGACAACCGGCCCGTCAAAGAGGGGGTGCGGCATCCCCGGCGCACCCCCGGTCGCGCTGCTCAGGCGGACACCAGCAGCCGTCCTCGTCGGGACGACGCCAGGGCCTCGGGGGTCAGCACCGGACGCGGCACCACGATTCCGCAGTCCGTGCAGACGGGGCCCGAGGAGGGTTCATGGGCCAGGTCGTACTTCCAGAGCAGCCGCTCCCCGCCGCACGCCGGGCACACCGAGCCCGGTTCGCGCTCCAACGCGGAGATCAGCCTGCGCAGCACCTCGGCCAGCGGTTCACGGGGGTGGACCCGCGGGTCGTCGCACCACGCGACACCGAAACCGCCCCAGGTCAGCCGGTGCCAGTCATCGACACTGCCCGGCCTGCGCAGCCCGTCGTGCTTCTCCTTCTTGCGCCGCTCGGCGAACTCGACCTCATAGGCCAGCCAGACCGAACGCGCCTCTTCCAGCTCGTCCAACGCGGCCACGAGCCGCGCAGGATCGGGGGACCGGTCCTCAGGGCCGAATCCCGCCCGGGAGCACAAGTGGTCCCAGGTCGCCCTGTGCCCGTAGGGAGCGAATCGCTCCAGGCACTTACGCAGTGAGTAGCGCCGCAGTGCCAGATCGCACCGCGGATCTCGCACCTGTCTCGCCAGACTCCGGAAACCGGCCATCGCCCTGCACCTCCGTCACACCTGCACCTGTACTTCGGTCACTTCGGCGTCGTCGTCCGGACTTCGCACGACGTTGACGAATAGACGTATCGACACGCGATTCGGCTCCATCCGATTTCCGATGCCCTCCATCAGCCTCCGGATCGGCTACCAAAACTTGACGCATGTTCATCTTCGAACCCGGGGATACCGGCGGTAACGTCCGACTCAACTCCCGTCGGTAGGAGCTGCCATGCCACGGCGCACCTCACGCACCGCACTCGACAGACTGAGAACTCCCGGCAGACTCACCGGGTTCCTGAAGGCCGCATCCATATGCGTCCTGATTGCCGGTCTTTTGTCCCCCCTTGGTCAAGCGGCAGCCGCCGCCGAAGCGACGGCCGCCAACGACTACTGCGGCAGTCAGTGCTCCGACATCCTGCCGCCGGGTGAGAACGGCAACGCCACGCTCGCCCAGATCCTCCTCAACCAGGCCTTCGGCACCCAGCCCGACCACGCCGAGGACCAGCTCGGCCCGTACAACAACCTGGCCAAGGGCTACTCCACGCTCACCAATGCCACGATCAACACGTTCTTCAACGACGCGTCGTTCGGGGTCGCGTCCGATCAAGTCGCCTCCACGCTCAATCCCGGTGGCCGCACCGATGTGACGATCGTCCGCGACAAGAAGACGGGCGTTCCGCACATCACCGGTACCACCAGATACGGCACTGAGTACGGAGCCGGCTATGCGGCGGCTCAGGACCGGCTGTGGCTGATGGACGTTTTCCGCCACGTCGGCCGCGGCCAGCTCACCACGTTCGCCGGCGGCGCCGCCTCCAACCAGGGCCTGGAACAGCAGTTCTGGCGCAACGCCCCCTACAGCGAGGCCGATCTCCAGGCCCAGATCGACAACGCGGTCGCCAGCAACGGCACGCGCGGCCAGCAGGCGCTCGCCGACGCCAACGCCTACCTCGCGGGCATCAACGCCTACATCGACGCCTCCGACAGCGGCCGCTACTTCCCCGGCGAGTACGTCCTGACCGGCCACAAGGACTCCGTCACCAACGCGGGCACCATCGACCACTTCAAGATCACCGACCTGGTCGCGCTGGCCTCCGTCATCGGCGCCCTGTTCGGTTCCGGAGGCGGCGGCGAGGTCAACAACGCGATCTCACTGCTGGCCGCCCAGGAGAAGTACGGCGTGACCCAGGGCACCGCCGTCTGGGAGTCCTTCCGCGAGCGCAACGACCCCGAGGCCGTCCTCACCGTCCACAACGGCGAGAGCTTCCCGTACGGCACCAAGCCCGCCACCGCGGCCGGCCAGGCGCTGCCCGACGCCGACACGACCGCCACCGAGCCGCTCATCTACGACGCCACCGGCACCGGAGCCGACCAGAGCGCCTCCGAGGCCTCCGCGACCGCCACCGCGAACGCCCTCAGCTCCGCGCGGCGCGGTATGTCCAACGCCCTGGTCGTCAGCGGCGCGAAGACCGCCAGCGGCCACCCGATCGCCGTCTTCGGCCCGCAAACCGGCTACTTCGCCCCGCAGTTGCTCATGCTCCAGGAGATCCAGGGCCCGGGCATCAGCGCCCGCGGCGCCTCCTTCGCGGGTCTGAGCATGTACGTCGAACTCGGCCGCGGCCAGGACTACTCGTGGTCCGCCACGACCTCCGGCCAGGACATCATCGACACCTACGCCGTCGAACTGTGCACGGACGACTACCACTACCTGTACCACGGCACCTGCACGGCGATGGAGAAGATCGAACAGAAGAACTCCTGGGCGCCCACCACGGCCGACGGCACGGCGGCCGGCTCGTACACGATGCGGGTCTGGAAGACGAAGTACGGCCCCGTCGAGTACCGCGCGACCGTCGGCGGCAAGAGGGTCGCCTACACGACCCTGCGCTCGTCGTACATGCACGAGGCCGACTCCATCATCGGCTTCCAGATGCTCAACGACCCCGACTACGTGAAGAGTCCGCAGACCTTCCAGAGCGCGGTGCAGCACATCAACTACACCTTCAACTGGTTCTACGTCGACTCCACGCACACCGCGTACTACAACAGCGGCGACAACCCGGTCCGCGCCACCGGCGTCGACCCCGAGTTCCCCGTGTGGGCGCAGGCGGCGTACGACTGGCAGGGCTGGAACCCGACCACCAACACCGCGACGTACACGGCGGCTTCGGCCCACCCCAACTCCATCGACCAGGATTACTACATCTCCTGGAACAACAAACAGGCCAAGGACTACACGACCGCCCCCTGGGGCGACGGCTCCGTCCACCGCGGCAACCTCCTGGAGGACCGCGTGAAGACGCTGGCCGCCGCGGGCGGTGTGACCCGCGCCTCGCTGGTGAAGGCCATGGCCGACGCGGCACTCGCCGACCTGCGCGCCGAGGACGTACTGCCCGACCTGCTCAAGGTCATCAACAGCAGTACCGTCACCGACTCCACGGCCGCCGCCGCGGTGACCAAGCTCCAGACCTGGCTCACGGCGGGCGGCAAACGCACCGAGACATCGGCGGGTTCGAAGGCGTACGCCAACCCCGACGCGATCCGCATCCTCGACGCCTGGTGGCCGCTGCTGGTGCAGGCCGAGTTCGAACCTGGCCTCGGCACCGAGCTGTACACCGCGTTCCAGGCCAACCTGCCCATCGACGAGTCCCCGTCCGCCGCGCACGGCCCGACCGGCGCACACGCGGGCAGCTCGTTCCAGTACGGCTGGTGGTCCTACGTCGACAAGGACATCCGGGCGGTGCTCGGCGAGACCGTGCAGGGCCCGCTGGCGCAGAAGTACTGCGGCGGCGGCACCCTCAGCGCCTGCCGGGACCTCCTCATCAGCACCCTGAAGACGGCGGCCGGCAAGACCGCGGCCCAGGTCTACCCGGGTGACGACCTCTGCTCGGCGGGCAACCAGTGGTGCGCCGACTCGATCGTCCAGCGCACCCTCGGCGGCATCAAGCACTACAACATCAGCTGGCAGAACCGGCCGACCTACCAGCAGGTCGTGGAGTTCACGTCACACAGGTGACCGACCCACGCGGGTGACAGACCCATGGCGGCGGGCTACTCGATACGGCCCGCCGCCAGCACCACCCGCGCCAGCTCCCGGTGCACGATGTCGCTGTGCGCCCCGGCCGGCGCGCCGCCACGCCTGACCACCTCGGCCGCGTCGATGTTGACGCACCCCGAGGTGGGCAGCGTGGTCCTGAGCGCTTCGGCGAGCTTCCACGCGCGCGTGCCCGGCACCGCCTGCACCCCGTCGTGCCCCATCGCACCCCACTTGGCGCCCAGCAGCCGCCCGATGTCCACCCCGGCGACCCCCTGCGCGTCCCCCGCCATGCGTGAGGCCAGCGGATACATCGTGCTCAACGCCGAGTCGAAGCTGGAGAAACAGCACACCAACGGCCCGTCGATCCGGTTCTGCTGGCCCTGCAACACCCCACCCGCGCGTGCGTCGTGCGGCAACCGGGCCGCGAACGCGTAGTGCGAGAAGGCCCCTTGGAGCAACGTCACCGACTTCACTGTGCGCACCCCCTCCGGCAGCCCGCGCAGCGCGAACGACACCAGCCGCCCGCCGAAGCTGTGCCCGACCAGATGCACCCGCACGTTCGGCGCCTTCGCGGCGAGCTGCCCGATCACCCGCCCCAGCCCCCGCTCACCGACGGTCCCCGCGCGCCGCTTCATCGCGTAGTACGTCGCCTGCCGCAGCAGCTCGTGCGCCCCGTCCCACGGGTTGGGAATCGTGAACGAGGCCGCCCCGTCCGGCGATTCGAGATGCGCCAGCGCCTGTGCGAAGTCCTCGCACACCGCCGCCACCGACCCGGAGAACATGTCCGGCTCGCTCTGCGGCACCCCCTCCGCGAGCGTGTCCGCCCCGAACAGCGCCTGCGGCCCCGGCGGCACCAGCTCGACCAGCAGCCGCACCAGCCGCCCGAACTCCTCCAACTCGGCCTCCTCACGCGGCTGCTGATCCAGCAGCCGCGCGATCTGCTCGACCACGGTCGCCCGCCCCGGGAACGTCTCAAGGAGAGCGTGCCGCGTGTCCTTGTCGAGCGCCGGACGCCGTACGGACTCGGCCGCGACCGACCTCGGGAAGTCCGGGATCGGCTCGTCCGAGAACCGCATCGACGGCCACACGACCCCCACGAACCCGAGTTCGGCGTTCGGTACGAGCTCCGGGACCGGCGCGAAGAAGCGGCTGTAGAGCCTCGTCGCGCCGGAGCGGTCGCTGTTCCAGCCGTGCGCGAAGACGATCAGATCCCGGACGTGGTGCTCCGTGACACCGGCGATCAGCCGGTCGCGCCGCCTGCCGTCCGGGTCGCCGTCCGCGTCGAAGGTCAGCTCCCAGTACGGACTCACACTCATCGCCGGATCCGCCATGACAGGCCCCCTTGTCCCCCGTAGTGGTGCGATGCGGTCGCATCGTCCTGCTACGGGGCGAAGTTGGCCATACTCAACGGCTCAACAGAGAAGGGATCATCTGTACAACAGGTACTCCCTGCGGACCGCCCGGAACGCGGCGAGCTCCTCCTGCCAGCCGTTGACGACCTCGTCGGTGCCGGCGCCCGCGTCGATGGCGGTGCGCACCTGCGTGGATCCGGTGAGCTTGTCGATCCAGTTGTCCGAGCGCCACGCGAAGCCGCTCCACACCCGTTTCGCGGTCACGAGGAGGGCGATCCCGGTGCGCACGGGGTCGTAGGCGGCCCGGTCGTGCACATGGATCTGTACGCCGCCGATCGTCCTGCCCTGGAACTTCGAGAACGTGGGCGCGAAGTACGCCTCCCTGAAGTGCACGCCGGGGAGCGCGAGTTCGTCGACGGCGGCGGCCCAGCGGCCGTCGATCCCCTCCGCGCCCAGCAGTTCGAACGGGCGGGTCGTGCCACGGCCCTCCGAGAGGTTCGTCCCCTCGAAGAGACACGTCCCCGAGTACACCAACGCGGTGTCCGCGGTGGGCATGTTGGGGCTCGGCGGCACCCAGGGCAGGGCGGTGGTGTCGTAGAACTCCGATCGCTTCCACCCGGTCATGCGTACGGTCTCCAGGGAGACCGGCGTGGTCAGGAACTCCCGGTTGAACAGCCCCGCCAGCTCCGCGACGGTCATTCCGTGCGCCTGGGAGATGGGCTGCCGTCCCACGAAGGTGGCGAACTCCTTGTGCAGGACGGGGCCTTGGGCCGCGCGTCCGGTCACCGGGTTCGGGCGGTCGAGCACGACGAAGCGCTTGCCCGCGAGCTGGGCCGCCTCCATGCAGTCGTACAGCGTCCAGATGTACGTGTAGAAGCGCGCGCCCACGTCCTGGATGTCGAAGACGACCGTGTCGACGCCGGACGCGGTGAAGACGTCGGCGAGAGGCCGGCCGCTCTTGAGGTACGTGTCGTAGACCGGGAGGCCGGTCGCCGGGTCGTCGTAGCGGCCCTCGGAGCCGCCGGCCTGGGCGGTGCCCCGGAAGCCGTGCTCGGGGCCGAAGACCGCGGTGAGGTTCACGCGGGGGTCGGCGTGCATGACGTCGACGATGTGGCGGACGTCCCGGGTGATGCCGGTGGGGTTGGTGACGATGCCGGTGCGCTGGCCGCTGAGCTGTGCGTAGCCGGATGCGGTGAGGTTCTCGAAGCCGGTTCGGAACCGGTGGGGCTTCGCGGCGGCCGGGGGTGTGGAGGTGAGGGAGGCTGCTGCCGTTGTCGCTGCGAGGAGGGCTCGTCTGGATAGGCGCATGGGGGGCACGGTATTGCTCCCGCGGGTTGCGTGGAAGGTGCCGGTCCGTCGTGGCTTGTCGCGCCCCGCGGCGGAGCCGCACATGGATGCAGCCCCGCGCCCCCAGGTGGGTGATCTGACCCTTTCTTTCTTACATACCGACTGGTTAGTCTGGTCGTCTTCGCAGAGCCGCAGTCGAAGGAGATTGATGGTGGAAGCCGTTCAGGGTGCTGGTGTCGTCGTCACGGGGGCCGGAGGGGGGATCGGGGCCGCTCTTGCCCGGCGGTTCGCCGCTGAAGGGGCCCGGGTCGTCGTCAATGACCTGGACGGCGGCCGAGCCGAGGCCGTTGCCGAGGAGATCGGCGGGATCGCGGTGCCCGGTGACGCCTCCGCCATCGTCGGTGAAGCCCGCGCGGCCCTCGGCGGCACCGTCGACGTCTACTGCGCCAATGCCGGCGTCGCCTTCGGTGGCCCCGAGGTCGACGACCTCGCCGACGCCAAGGCCTGGGAGCTGTCCTGGGACGTGAACGTCATGGCACACGTGCGTGCCGCGCATGAGCTGCTTCCCGCCTGGCTGGAGCGGGGGAGCGGGCGGTTCGTGTCGACCGTGTCCGCGGCCGGGCTGCTCACCATGATCGGGGCCGCGCCCTACGCCGTCACCAAGCACGGGGCGTACGCCTTCGCCGAGTATCTGTCGCTGACCTACCGGCACCGGGGGATCAAGGTCCACGCGATCTGTCCGCAGGGCGTGCGCACCGACATGCTCGCCGCCACCGGCAGCGCGGGTGACCTGGTGCTCAAGCCCACCGCCGTCGAGCCGGACGATGTAGCGGAGGCGCTGTTCAAGGGCATCGCCGAGGACCGGTTCCTGATCCTGCCGCACCCCGAGGTCGCCGAGTACTACCGGGCCCGGGCCGCCGACCCGGATCGCTGGTTGGGCAGTATGAACCACCTCCAGCAGAAGTGGGAGGAGACCCGGTGACCGAGTCCCTGTACGCCGCCAAGCCCTGGGTGGCGCTGCTCAGCGATGCCCAGCGGGCCCCGATAGACCCCGACGACTCCCTGGTGCACGCGCTGCGCAGGGTCGTCGCCGAGGTCCCGGACCGTGACTTCCTCGCGTACTTCGACGGCCGCCTCAGCTACCGCGAGGTCGACGAGCTGAGCGACTCCGTCGCCGGGTATCTCGCCGACCGTGGCCTGGAGCGCGGCGACCGGGTGGCGGTCCTGCTCCAGAACTCGCCGCTCTTCGTGCTCGCCCTGCTGGGCGCGTGGAAGGCGGGCGCGATCGTGGTGCCCGTCAACCCGATGTACAAGTCGGGGGAGGTCACGCACGTCCTGCGGGACGGTGAGGTGGCCGCGCTGATCTGCTCCGACCGGGCCTGGGAGTCGTATCTGCGGGAGACGGCGGCCGACTCGCCGGTGCGGATCGTGCTCACCGGGTGTGAGTTGGACTTCCAAACTCGCGGTGACGCGCGCGTGCTGGCTTTTGAGCGGCTGCCGCAGGCCGCCGACGCCGAGGATCTCGTCGCGGTGGCCCGGGCGGGGCACAAGGCGCCGGAGGGGCGGGACCTCGGTCCGTCCGACACCGCGCTCATCAGCTACACCTCGGGCACCAGCGGGGCCCCCAAGGGTGCCACCAACACGCACGGCAACATCATGTACAACGCCGAGCGGCAGCGGACGGGGCTCGCGCTTCCGGACGCGCCCGTGTACTACGCGCTCGCGCCGCTTTTCCACATCACCGGGATGGTGTGCCAGCTCGGGGCGTGCCTCGACAGCGCGGGCACGCTCGTGCTGACGTACCGCTTCGAGGCGGGGGTCGTCCTTGAGGCGTTCGCCGAGCACCGGCCGCACTACACGGTCGGCCCGTCGACGGCGTTCATGGCGCTCGCCGCCCACCCGGACGTCACCCGCGAACACTTCTCCTCCTTCGTCAACATCTCCTCCGGCGGTGCCCCGCTGCCGCCCGCCCTGGTGGAGAAGTTCCGGGCGGGCTTCGGGCCGTACATCCGCAACGGCTACGGGCTCACCGAGTGCACCGCGCCCTGTGCCTCCGTGCCGCCCCAGCTGGAGGCGCCCGTCGACCCGGTGTCCGGGACGCTGGCCGTGGGTGTGCCGGGGCCCCAGACGGTCGTACGGATCGTCGACGAGCAGGGCGCCGAGGTGCCGTTCGGGGAGCAGGGCGAGATCCTCGTGCGCGGGCCGCAGGTCGTGCCCGGGTACTGGCGGCGCCCCGAGGCCACCGCCGAGACCCTCCCGGACGGCGAACTGCGCACCGGCGACATCGGGTTCATGGACGAGAACGGCTGGCTGTACGTCGTCGACCGCAAGAAGGACATGATCAACGCGTCCGGCTTCAAGGTGTGGCCCCGCGAGGTCGAGGACGTGCTGTACACCCACCCGGCGGTGCGCGAGGCGGCGGTCGTCGGGGTGCCCGACGGGTACCGCGGGGAGACCGTGAAGGCGTACATCAGCCTGCGTCCGGGGGCCGACACGGACCCGGATGAACTCGCGGTGTTCTGCAAGGAGAGACTGGCCGCCTACAAATACCCGAGGCAGGTGGAGATCCTCCCCGACCTGCCGAAGACGGCCAGTGGGAAGATCCTCCGACGGGAACTGCGTTCCCGCGGTCAGGACGAGCGGTAGCCGACGCGCAGCAGCGAACGAGCGGCAGTGAACGGAAGGGCAGGTGGCGACAGAGTGGCCAGGACGACGGACGGGGACGGTACGCCCGTCCCGCAGCGGCTGCTGGCCGCCGCCACCCGGCTCTTCGCCGAACAGGGCTACGACCGCACCTCCGTGCAGGAGATCGTCGAGGCGGCCGGCGTCACCAAGGGGGCGCTGTACCACTACTTCGGCTCCAAGGACGACCTCCTGCACGAGGTGTACGCGCGCGTGCTGCGCGTTCAGCAGGAGCGCCTCGACGCCTTCTCCAGCTCCGACGAGCCGATCGAGAAGCGGCTGCGGGGGGCCGCCGCGGATGTCGTCGTGACGACGATCGAGAACCTCGACGACGCGTCGATCTTCTTCCGGTCCATGCACCATCTGAGCCCGGAGAAGAACAAGCAGGTGCGGGCGGAGCGGCGGCGCTACCACGAGCAGTTCCGCGCGCTGGTGGAGGAGGGGCAGCGGTCCGGCGTCTTCTCGACCGCGACCCCGGCCGACCTCGTCGTCGACTACCACTTCGGCTCGGTCCACCACCTGTCGACCTGGTACCGCCCCGACGGGCCGATGAGCCCGCAGGAGGTCGCGGACCATCTGGCGGACCTGCTGCTGCGAGCACTGCGTCCCTGACGGCGAGGTGGCGTCGTCTTTCGTCAGCGGCGCCCTCGTGGCTTGTCGCGCAGTTCCCCGCGCCCCTGTCGGGGCGCCGCTGGGCCGCAGGTGACTTCGCACCGCCCCCTCAGACCTCCGGAGCCGGGCCCAGTCCCGCTTCCCGGGCCCACGTAGCCGCCTCGGCGCGGTCCGCGACGCCGAGCTTCGCCAGGACCGCCGACATGTGGTTGCTGACCGTCTTGGGGGACAGGCCGAGCCTGGCGGCCACGACCCCGTTGGGCTGGCCCTCGGCGATCAGCAGGAGGACGTCCCGTTCGCGCGGGGTGAGGGTCGGGCACGGGTCGGGGCGGGGGAGCGGGCGGCCCAGCTGGCTCAGGACGCGGCGTGCCACGCCCGGGCCGAAGATGGCCTCACCGGCGGCCACCGCCCGGATCGCGCGCACTATCTCGTCCTGGCCCGCCCCCTTCAGCACATAACCCCGGGCGCCCGCCCGCATCGCCGCGAACACCGAGTCGTCCTCCTCGACCATGGTGAGCATCAGCACCGCCACCGACGGGGCCACCCGGCCGATCTCCCGGGTCGCCTCGATGCCGTTCTGGTCGGGCATCCGGATGTCCATCACCATCACCTGCGGCCGCAGCGTCACCGCCGCCCGCACGGCCTCCCGCCCACTGGCCGCCACCCCGACCACCTTGACCGCCGGACTCCCGTCCCGCACGGACTCCAGCAGCGCGGCGAGCCCGGTACGGACCACGGGATGATCATCGGCCAACACGACCCGCAACGCGTCGGCCCCGGCCCCCTCCACCATCTCCCCGACCACACCCTCACCGACCCTTTCCGCTCGGCCCGCCACCACGCCCGTGCGGGTTCTCTCTGTCGGCTGTGCCATCGCACCGTCACCGGGCCCGCCCGCCGGCCGCGTTCTCGCACCTGCGTGGCTTCTGTCCGTGGGTTGGGTCATCGCACCTTCACCGGGCCCGTCCGCTGGCCGTGCTCTCGCGGCCGCGAGGCTTCTGTCCGTCGGCTGGGGCACCGCCCCCTCGCCGGTCCCTTCCGCTCGCCCCGGCTTCGCCCCCTCGCCGGTTCTCTCCGCCGACTCCGCCCTCACGCCCCCACCGACCCCGTCCGCCGACTCCGCCATCACACCCTCCCTCCCAGCGGCAACGTCGCCGTCACCCGCCCCCGGTCGGCCACGCACCGGCCGCCGAGTTCCGCCGCGCGCTCCTGCATCGACGTGATACCCACGCCCGGCCGCCAGCCGGCATCCCCGTTCACCGGTGTGCCGTCGTCGCACACCTCAAGGCGCAGCCCCTCGCCGATCTCGATGCGGAGCTCCACCTGGGAGGCACGGGCGTGACGGGCCGCGTTGGTGAGGGCCTCGACCGCGATCCGGTAGGCGGCCACCTCGACCGCGGCGGGGAGGGCGGGGAGGGACTCCGGGGCGCGGATCCGCACCTTCAGTTCGGTGCCGTCGGGGCGCCAGGACAAGCGGGCCGCGCGTTCCCGCAACGCGCCGAGCAGGCCCAGCTGGTCCAGGTCCGGTGGCCGCAGCCCGTCCACCAGGCGGCGCACCTCGCCCACCGCGCCCCCGATCTCCGCCCGTAGCTCGGCCAGCAGGCCCGACGCGCGCTCCTGGTCGAAGGCGAGCAGATTCCGTACCGCGTCCGCCTGGAAGGCCGCTCCGGCGAGCGTCGGTCCGAGCCCGTCGTGCAGATCGCGGCGGATGCGGCGGCGTTCCTCCTCGCGGGCGGCGACGATCCGTTCCCGGGAGTGCTGGAGCTGCCGGGTCAGGTCGGTGGCGTGCAGGGCGGCCGCCAGCGGTACGGCCAGCAGCTCCAGGACGGCGAGATCGGCGGGCGCCGGCTGCTGCTCGCCGGGGCGCAGGCCGACGACGAGCGCACCGACGGTACGGCCGTCGTAGTCCAGGGGCACGGTGTGCACGGGCCCGCCCGGGGCGCCCCAACTCCCGTTCCCGCCGCCCGACTTCGACTCCACGCAGACGTACGGCAGGCGCAGCGCCTCGCCCACCGCCTCCGGCACCGCGGCCACTCCGGTGCCCGCGAGCCGCTCGCCGATGCGGGAGACGGCGCGTACCGCGTCGTGGCGGTCGCCGTACAGCGCCCGGTCGACCATGCGCTGCAACAGCCTCCGGGCGGGCTCGAAGGCGACCGCGAGGCTGACGGTGACCAGCGCGGGGCCGAGGAGCCGGGGCAGCGGGCCGAGCAGGGACTGGACGAAGGTGACGAGGCCGATGTACGCGGCGATCACGCCGACGGTGAGCGCGCCGTACAGCAGGCTCCGCGAGACGACGAGCCGGATGTCGAGCAGCTCGTGGCGGACCACGGCGATCATGATGGCGACCGGCAGGGCGAGCGTGCAGCACGAGGTGTAGATCGGAGGGAGGCCCATGAGCTGGAGCAGCACGCTCAGCGCCAGCGGGGTCATCCCGGCGATCAGCCACAGCATCCGGCGCCGGTCCTGCTCCCCGCCGCGCCGGTAGCGCAGGGACATCACGGCGAAGACACCGGTCAGGACGAGCAGCGCCTTCCCGGTCTCCAGATGTCTCAGCAGCGGCAGCCAGCCGTCCGGCACCGGCAGATACGACGGCTGCGCGGGCGTCCCCTGGAACAGCCCCCAGTCGTCCCGCGCCCAGACCGCGAAGTCGATCGGCGAGGACAGGAGTTGGAGGGCCAGGACCCAGCGCCAGCGGCGGTCGGGCAGGCGTCCGTCGGGGAACAGGAAGAACACGAAGACGAACGCCCACGAGCTCGCGACGATCCAGGTGTGCCGCCCGACCGTGGTGAGCGCGTGCAGCACATCGGGCGGCCAGCCCAGCCGCAGCCCCTCCACCCCGAGCCCGATCGACAGGCCCGTGAACGCGTGCCCGAGGCTGTACCCGATGAGCAGCCAGCCGATGGGATTGCGCGGCCGGTGCAGCGCGATCACCGCGCCGCAGATCGAGTAGGAGAAGGCGACCGCCATGTCGACGACCATGTCGTAGCGCACGATGTCGGCCGGCGAGACCCCGGCCACCGCCAACGCGGTCGCGCCCACGACGACTTGGGCGAGCGCAAGGCCGAGCAGCGCGTACACCGCCGCGGTGCGCCGCCGGGTCCGCCCCTGCCGGTCCGTCATGCACCCCATCGTCCCGGCCCGGTGGCCCGGGTGTCATGGGAACCGTTCCCGGTCCACCCGGGAGAAGTTCCGGGGACCGCCCGCCGGATCCCTCTCAACTCCCGGCCGCCCGGGGCGCGATGCTCAGGGGGACCGACCGGAAACCACGGGGGAGTCCGGACATCACGGGGGAGAACGAATGTCCAAGCTGTCTTTGAACCGGCGTCTGACCGGCGTCGTCCTGGGATCCCTGCTCGCGCTGGGCGGCACGGCCGCCGTACCGGCCGCGGCGCACACCTCGACGGAGCCCGTACAGGCCCGGGCCGCGTGTGGCATCGCGGTGAACGAGCCGCACATCAACGGGCGTTGGAACGCGCTCGGCGGGGCCAATGGCTGGCTCGGCTGCCCGACCACCGGCACCAGGGACGTGTACCTGAACAACGTCTACGCCGGAAAGCGCCAGTACTTCGACTACGGCACCGTCACCTGGTCGCCGCGCCAGGGGCGGAACATGGTCGTCGCCGCGTGGCAGGACGCCGGCTACGCCTACTTCAACTGGGGGACGACCAGCCCGTACTCCTACGACAGCTTCCTGGTCCGCTACACCAGCGCCGCCGACCCGAACGGCACCCAGCGTGAGGTGGGCGGCGGGACCTCCGGCCGGGTGCGGGTGCGGCAGCAGACCACCGGTGCCTACACCTTCCGTGTCGAGGGCTGCGACGTGGGCGTGTTCGGCCACTCGTGCCGTCAGGGCTGGACGCTGAGCGCGACCACCCAGCCCAGCTGACCATCACCTCGGGGGAGCGGGGCCGGTGGGGCGCGCACGCCCCACCGGCCCCAGCGGCTCACAGGTACTTCTTCAACTCCCGCCGCGCCAGCGACCGCTGGTGCACCTCGTCGGGACCGTCCGCGATCATCAGCGTCCGCGCCCCGGCGTACAGCTCGGCCAGCGGGAAGTCCTGGCTCACCCCGCCCGCGCCGTGCAGCTGGATCGCCCGGTCGATGATGTCGACGACCGCACGCGGAGTGGCGATCTTGATGGACTGGATCTCGGTGTGGGCGCCCCGGTTGCCGACGGTGTCCATCAGCCAGGCCGTCTTGAGGACCAGCAGCCGCAGCTGCTCGACGGTCACGCGCGCGTCGGCGATCCAGTTGTGCACGACACCCTGCTGGGCCAGCGCCTTCCCGAAGGCCGTACGGGACACCGCCCGCCTGCACATCAGCTCGATCGCCCGCTCGGCCATGCCGATCAGCCGCATGCAGTGGTGGATCCGGCCCGGACCGAGGCGGGCCTGCGCGATGGCGAAGCCGCCGCCCTCCTCGCCGATCAAATTTGACACCGGCACGCGCGCGTTGTCGAAGATCACCTCGGCGTGGCCGCCGTGGTAGTGGTCCTCGTACCCGAAGACCTTCATGGCCCGCTTCACGGTGACGCCCGGGGTGTCGCGCGGCACGAGCACCATGGACTGCTGACGGCGGATGTCCGCCCCGTCCGGGTCCGTCTTGCCCATCACGATGAAGATCTTGCAGTCCGGGTTCATCGCCCCGGAGATGTACCATTTGCGGCCGTTGATGACGTAGTCATCGCCGTCGCGCTCGATGTACGTCGTGATGTTGGTGGCGTCCGAGGAGGCCACCTCCGGCTCGGTCATCGCGAACGCCGAGCGGATCTCACCGGCCAGCAACGGCTCCAGCCACTGCTTCTTCTGCTGCTCGTCCCCGAACTGGGTGAGCACCTCCATGTTGCCGGTGTCCGGCGCCGCGCAGTTCAGCGCGGTCGGCGCCAACTGCGGGGAACGCCCGGTGATCTCGGCGAGGGGCGCGTACTGGAGGTTGGTCAGCCCGGCACCGTACTCGGAGTCCGGCAGGAAGAGGTTCCACAGCCCCTGCCTGCGCGCCTCGGCCTTCAACTCCTCGACCACGGCCGGGGTGTCCCACGGCGAGGCGAGCCGGTCGCGCTGCTCCTCGGCGACGGCCTCGGCCGGGTAGACGTACTCGTCCATGAAGGCGAGCAGCTTGGCGCGCAGTTCCTCGGTGCGCGCGTCGAACGCGAAGTCCATGGCGGATCAGCCTTCCTGAAGGGTGGTCAGGCCGTGCGAGATGAAGACGGGGACGAGGTCACCGATGCGGTCGAAGCCCGCGCCGACCGTCTGTCCCAGGGTGTAGCGGTAGTGGATGCCCTCCAGGATCACGGCGAGCTTGAACCACGCGAACGCCGTGTACCAGGAGACCGCCGAGACATCACGCCCCGAGCGTTCCGCGTACCGCGCGACCAGTTCGGCCGGATCCGGGTGGCCCGGGGCCTCGGCGGTGGTCGAGACGGGGGAGTCCGGCGCGCCCAGCGGCAGGCTGTACATCACCAGCAGGCCCAGGTCGGTGAGCGGATCGCCGAGCGTGGACATCTCCCAGTCGAGGATGGCCTTGATCCGGTCGTCGTCCCCGATCAGGACATTGTCGAGCCGGTAGTCGCCGTGGATCACGGTCGCCGTCGGCGAGGCCGGCAACTGCCGCCCCAGCGCCGCGTGCAGCTCGTCGATGCCGGCCAGATCACGGTTGCGGGAGGCGTCCAGCTGCTTGCCCCAGCGCCGCAACTGCCGGTCCAGGAAGCCCTCGGGACGCCCGAAGTCCGCGAGGCCCACCTCGGCGGGGTCCACCGCGTGCAGCTCGACCAGGGTGTCCACGAGCCCCAGGACCGCGTCACGCGTGCGTGCCGGGCCGAGCGGGAACAGCTGGTCGGCGGTGCGGTACGGGGTGCCCTCCACGAACTCCATGACGTAGAACGGCGACCCCAGCACCTCCTCGTCCTCGCACAGCAGCACAGGCCGCGGCACCGGCACGTTCGTCGGGTGCAGCGCGCTGATCACCCGGTGCTCGCGCTTCATGTCGTGCGCGGTGGCCAGGACATGGCCGAGCGGGGGACGCCGTACGACCCACTTGGACGTGCCGTCGGAGACCGCGTACGTCAGATTCGACCGCCCGCCCTCGATCAGCCGGCCGGTCAGGGAACCCTGGACCAGGCCGGGCCGCTCGCGGTCGAGCAGGACGCGCAGCCGATCGAGGTCGAGTCCGGGCGGGTGGTCGGGGCTCATGCTTCGCTCCTACGGGCAGGTGAACGGAACATGACTCATCATGCCGACCGGTCGGTATGCCGTCCAGTGCGGGGCGCGAACGTGATCTGAACCACGATAGGCCGACAGCTCCCCGCGAGATACGACGGGGAGCTGTCGGCGATGCTTCTCGGCCGGGCGAGGTCAGGTCACGGCCTGCTCAGTGCCTGCTCAGTGGTCGTCCCAGTGGCCGTCGTGCGGGGCGTGCCGGTGCCCGTCGTGGAGGTAGTCGACGTGGTCGCCGTGCAGCACGCTCTCATGGCCGCAGTCCTGGCCGTGCCGGTGCTCATGACCCTCGTGCGAAACATGCCCGTCGGGCTCGCACTCGTCCCAGTGGCCGCCGTGCTCGCGGTGCAGATGACCGTCGTGCGCGTAGTCGACGTGGTCCCCGTGCGGCACCTCGGTGTGCCCGCAGTCGGGGCCGTGGGTGTGCGCGTGGGAGGCGTGTTCCTGGTGGAGGGTGGTGCTCATGGTGCTCACCTTCGGAGAAACCTGGGTCTTGCCGATGACGTCGGACAGGCTGCCACGCGAACGCCGCATATCCGGGCATCCCGCTTGCGTGGCGTCCGAGTACCCCGGAGGGTCGGTGCCATGAAGGGCATCAGCTACTCACGCTACGGCGGCCCCGAGGTCCTCGCATACGGGGAGGTCCGGGACCCCAAGGTCGGGGTCGACGCGGTGCTGGTCAAGGTCCGGGCGGCGGCGGTCAACCCGGTCGACTGGCACTGCCGCGAGGGCCACCTCGACCGCATCCTCGACCCCGTCTTCCCGGTGGTCCCCGGCTGGGACGTCTCCGGGGTGGTGGTCGGACTCGGGGTGTCCGTCACGGAGTTCGCGGTCGGCGACGAGGTCATCGGATACGTCCGCGAGGACTTCCTCTCCCGCGGCACCTTCGCCGAGTACGTCGCCGCCCCGGTCCGCACCCTCGCCCGCAAGCCCCGCAACCTCTCCTTCGAGGAGGCGGCCGGACTCCCGCTGGTCGGGCTCACGGCGTACCAGGTGCTGGTGAAAGCCCTCCGGATCAAGCGCGGCGAGACGGTCCTGGTGCACGCGGCGGCGGGCGGCGTCGGCTCCATCGCGGTGCAGCTGGCCCGGCACTTCGGCGCCCGTGTCATCGGTACGGCGAGCCCGGCCAACCACGACTTCGTACGGGCCCTCGGCGGCGAGCCCGTCGCATACGGCGAGGGCCTGGCCGAACGGGTCCGCGGCCTTGCCCCCGAGGGCGTCGACGCGGCCTTCGACACGATCGGCGGCGAGACCCTCACGGTCTCGGCCAACCTCCTCGCTCCCGAGGGCCGCCTGGTCTCCATCGCGGACGGCGAGGTCGTCGGCTACGGCGGCCGCTACTACTGGGTGCGCCCCGACGCCGAGGACCTGCGACGCCTGTCCGAACTCGCCGAACAGGGTGTGGTGTCGGTGCATGTCTCGGAGACGTTCCCCCTGGAGCGGGCGGCGGAGGCGCAGACGCTGAACCAGGAGGGGCGGACCAGGGGGAAGATCGTGGTGACGGTGGACTGGGAGACAGAGACAGAGACAGAGACAGAGACAGAGGTAGAGGCTGAGGCGGAGGAAGAGACGGAAGCGGAGGCCGTCTAGAGGGCCAGCGCGGCTCCGCAGACGGCCATCGCCACGGTGCACAGCACGGCCGCCGTGGCGTGCCGCGGGGCGAGCGCGGCGGGGCTTCCGGCGGCGGAGAGCGCGCGGATCCGCCGGTGCGCGAGCAGCAGGAAGCCCAGCCACAGGACACACGCCAGGGCACAGGCGACGATCCCGCCGGCGGACGGCCCGCCGTGCAGCGCGGTCTTCACGGCGAGCACGGCGGAGACGGTGCCGGAGAGGGTCGTACGACGCCAGGCGAGGCGGGTACGTTCGGGCTGGAGCCCGGGGTCCCGCTCCTGCGCGGCGTCTGCGCCATCAGCGGCATCGGCGGGGCTCACCCCTCCCACCCCACGAGCACGACGAACACCATCGCCACGGCGACGACCGCCACCACGACGCTCAACAGTGCCGGGAACCGCGACATCGGCAGATCCTCACCCCGCCGCATGGCCCTTTCGCACCGCATCCAGTGATTCACGGCCCGCAACGAGGACAGCACCCCGGCACCCAGCAGCGCGAGCGCCAGCCCCACCCGCCACCCCCACCGCAGATCCGGCAGAAACTGATCCACGGCGAACCCGCCACCGATGAGCGCGAGCGCGGTACGCAGCCAGGCCAGAAAGGTGCGTTCATTGGCGAGCGAGAACCGGTAGTCGGGCGTACTGCCCTCCTCCCGGACCTCCTCGGGCGCGAACCAGAGCCGGACGTTACGTGCGAAATCGATCACCCGGTGACTCTAGCGAGACGTATCCGAACGGTGTGCGCGGTACTCCTTCAGCCGTGCGTAGGCGTCCAGCCCGTCCGGCACCCACTCCCACTCCGCCAGCCGCCGCTCGACCTCCTCCACCGGCAGGAAGTCGTGCCAGGCCACCTCCTCGACCTGCGGATTCACCGGCAGCTCGCACCGCACCTCGTACACCGACGACCACCAGGTCTGCCCGGCCCCGTCGTCGTAGAGGAACTTGAAGAGGAACTCGGGGGACGGCAGCCCGGACACCCCCAGCTCCTCCTCCGCCTCCCGCAGCGCCGCGTCGTCATAGGACTCACCCGCGCCGACGACCCCGCCGACCCACATGTCGTACAGGGAGGGAAAGACCAGCTTGGTGGGGGTGCGGCGATGAACGAACAACCGCCCCTCGGCGTCCCGCGCCTGAATGAAGACGCACCGGTGCCGCAACCCCTTGGCGTACGCCTCACCGCGTGGGGACTGCCCGATGACCTGGTCGTTCTCGTCGACGATGTCGAGGATCTCGTCAGCAGAGCTCATGGGCCCATCCAAGCAGGGGCTTTCGGTGCCGCCGACCCCTGGCCGATGCTCCGCGGGAAGTCAGTTCGGCTGAAGATCCCGCGCCCGCACCGGCCGCTCCACCGCCCCGCAGGGCATCGCCGGATGCAGCCCCAGCAGCACGATCCCCACCACGATGGAGGCCAGCCCCGCCGCCTCCCAGGCCAGCGCCCCCGTGTCCGTGCGCAACCGGTCGCCCAGGAACCCCACGCCGCAGATGATCCCGGCGAGCGGCTGCGCGGCGGTCAGGGCGGGCAGGGACATGCGGAGGGACGCCGTCTCGAAGGCGCTCTGGACGAGGACCAGGCCGGTCACGCCCAGCGCCAGCACGGCGTACGGCTGCCAGCCGGTGAGGACGTGCATGAGGCCGCCCTCGGAGAAGCGTTCGCCGCTGACCCGGGTGAGGGCGTCCTGGACGCCGTACAGCAGGCCCGCCGCGACCGCGAGGAGGGCCGGGCCGGCGACCAGCCTGGACCGTTTCGCGTACGTCGTGAGCAGGAGCGCCAGTCCGATCATCGCGCCGATGATCAGCCAGTGCCGGAAGGGGTCCGAGACCGCCGTACCGCCGCGCGGCTCGCCCGCGACGATGAACGCCGTCACGCCGCCCGCGAGGAGCAGCAGCCCCGCCCAGCCCTGGCGGCCCAGCGACTGCTTGGTCTGGTGGCGGGAGAGGGCCATCGCGAACAGCAGGTTCGTCGCCAGCAGGGGTTCCACGAGGGAGATCTCGCCCTGGCCCAGCGCGATCGCGCCGAGGACCATGCCGGCCACCATCAGTCCGATACCGCCGAGCCAGCGCGGGACCTTCACGAGGTCCAGGAGCAGCCGGGGTGACAGGAAGTCGTTCAGGGGTGCCCGCTGAGCCGCGTTCTGCTGGAGGACGAAGCCGAAGCCCAGGCAGCAGGCGGCGCTCACGGCGAGAACCAGAACAAGAAGCGACACGCTGCGTACCTCGATCACTGGGCCGGGCTACGGGGCGGGTTAGGGGCTGACTGTAGCGCCCTTGGGCCAGGCTTGCTCCCTGGAGTACCCGGAACCGGGAAGTTGACTCGGTCACCCCGGACGACCGTCCCGCCATGGTGCGGCGACGGACCGCACCGCGCCATGGCGTACGCCACATATGTGCCGCATACGTGCCGTGCGGCCCGACCTCCTTGATCACAACTGCCCCATCAGTAACGGAAGTTGAACCGTGTAACGCCTGTCTCGGCCTTGACGGAAAGCGTTGGCTGCGGGTTTGCTGTCCGTGACCACTTGCCCACAGAACCGAACTTCGACGTCGAGCAACGTCGCGTGAGGAAGTCTCCGCGGTGTCTCCACCCCCGCCCCCGCTGGGCCGCGGCCGCCGCCGCGCGGCCCAGTCCTTCGACGCCGCCCTCGACGACGCCGAACTCGTCTCCGCCCGCGCCGCGCTCGCCCAGGGCCGCTGGCAGGCCGCCCGCTCCCTGCTCGTGCACACGGGTGACGAGTGGGACCTGCGCGGCCACCGGGTGACCGTCCTCGCCCAGGAGCCGTACAGCGCCGCCTGGACCCGCGACTGGCTGCTCGCCGAACCCGAGTCCGCCGACGCCGCCGTCCTGCTCGCCCTCGCCCAGGTCCACCGCGCCCTGCGCGGCAAGGAGAAGCCGGCCACCGCCCGCGAGGCCTGCCGCACCGCCGCCGAACGCGCCCCCGGCGACCCCACCCCCTGGCTCGGCCTGCTGATGCTGGAAGACGGCAGCGTCGATCCGGGCGACGTCGGCCCTGGCACTGCCGGCTCCGGCACGGTCGGTCCTGCCGTCGGCCCCGGCACCAGCGGCCGAGGCACTAGCGGCTCCGGCGCGGTCGGTCCTGGCCTCGGCCCCGGCACTGTCGGTCCTTCCGCCGTCGGCCCCATCGGCGCCGTCCGGATCTTCGAGGAGGTCCGCCGTCGGCACGCCGATCACCATCACGCCCACCACCTGATGGTCGCCCGCCTCGCCGAGCACCGCGCCGACGCCGGTCCCGACCCCCTCCACGCGGTCTACGACTTCGCCAACTGGGCCGCCGAGCAGGCCCCCGCCGACTCCCCGCTCGCCGTCCTCCCGGTCGTCGCGCACGCGGAGCGCTACCGCGTCCTGGCCCTCGCGGGCCACGAGCCCCCCGACCCGGCCGCCTCCGGCCACTGGGTCGGCCGCCGGGCCCGCCAGGTGATGAAGGCCGCCTTCGACTGGTGGCTGGAGTGGGGGCAGGAGGGGCACCCCCGCCGGCTCGTCGACCTCAACTTCCTCGCCCACGCCAAGGTCTGCGAGGGCCGGGGCGCCGAGGCCGCCGCCCTGTTCCACCGCATCGGCGAGCACGCCACCCCGGCCCCCTGGTCCTACCCCGACCGCGCCCCGTACCCCGCCTTCCGTGCCGCCCGCGACAGCGCGCTCGGCACGGCGTAACGCCCCCGAACCCCCGAGCCCACGTAAGGACGGTCCCGATGACCACGAGCAGAGCCAGCGCCGGCGACGGCATCAGTACGTACAAGGGCCAGGAGCGGGCCCTGCGCGCCGACCGCCTCGGCACCGGAGGCCTGCTGCTCTCCGTCCTCGCCGCGACCGCCCCCCTCATGGTCGTCGCGGGTGTCATGCCCACCACATTCGCGGTGATGGGCATCGTCGGACAGCCCCTCCTCTACGTCGTCCTCGGCGCCGTCCTCATCCTCTTCAGCGTCGGCTACGCCGAGATGAGCCGGCACGTCCACAACGCCGGCGCCTTCTACGCGTACATCTCCCGCGGCCTCGGCGGCACCGCCGGAGCGAGCGCGGCGCTCGTCGCCCTCGTCGCCTACAACGCCCTCCAGGTCGGCATCTACGGCATCTTCGGCTTCGAGGTCTCCGGCCTGTTCGCCACCTACGCCGACCTCCAGATCGCCTGGTGGATACCGTCCCTGGTCGCCGCCCTCGCCGTCGGCGCGCTCGGCTGGCTGAAGATCGACGTCAACGCGAAGGTCCTCGGCGTCCTGCTCGTCATCGAGATGGCCCTGGTCGTCATCTTCGACATCGCCGCCGTCGCCGACCCGGCCAAGGAGGGCCTGTCCCTGCACGCCTTCAACCCGGACACCCTCTCCGGCGCGGGCGTCGGCACCGCCCTGTGCTTCTGCATCGCCGCCTTCCTGGGCTTCGAGCAGGCACCCGTGTACGCCGAGGAGACCAGCCGCCCGCACGTCCTCGTGCCCCGCGTGATGTTCTTCGCCGTCGGCGGGGTCGCCGTCTTCTTCGCGCTCAGCTGCTGGGCCCTCACCGTCGCCACCGGCCCCTCCGCGATCGTCGGCGAGTCCCAGAAGCAGAGCGCCGGACTCCTGTTCGGCCTCACCGACGCCCGCCTCGGCGGCACCTTCACCGACGTCCTGCACGTCCTGTTCGTGACCGGCATGTTCGCCGCCATGCTCAGCTTCCACAACGTCGTCGCCCGCTACGCCTTCGCCATGGGCCGCGAGGGCCTGCTCCCCGCCGCCTTCGGCCGCACCACCGGCTCCAGCGGCGCCCCCGGCACCGGCTCCCTGCTCCAGACGGCCGTGGCGGTCGTGATCGTCGGCGCCTTCGCGATCGCCGACGACAAGCCGACCGGCGACCCCACCGAGCCCGTCCTGCACCTGTTCACCTGGGGCGGCAACATCGGCGCCCTCGGCGTGATCCTGCTGATGGCGGCGGCCTCCTTCTCGGTGATCGTCTTCTTCGTCCGCCGCGGCGCCGCCGGCGCCCAGGCCTGGCGCCTGGCCACCGCCGCGCTCGCCGGGACCGCCCTGCTCGTCATCGCCGTCTACACGGTGAAGGACTTCGACGTCCTGGTCGGCTCGGGCCCGGGCTCGTCCCTGAGCTGGCTGCTGCCCGGCATCATCGCCCTGGCCCTGGTCGTCGGCCTGCTCCAGGGCCTGTACCTGCGCGCCCGCGCCCCCGAGGCGCACGCCCGGATCGGCCTGGGCAACGAGGCGTTCCAGCTGGACAAGGCGGCGTCTTCCTGAGACCGGCGTAAGAACTGGTTACGGAAGTCTGACGAGCACCCGCGAACCCTGGTCCGCCAGGGCTCGCGGGTGTTCGAATGGATGGGTGAACTCCGAACAACCCGAGGAGGCGGGCCGCCCCATCGGCCGCCGCGTCCTCCTCGGCACCCTCGGCCTGGGCGCCCTCGGTGTGGTCGCCGCCCCCACCCTGCAACGGGGCCTGGAGGCCTTCCTGGGCAGCGCCGCCGACAAGGACCCCACCGGCCTGACCGGCCTGCTCCCCAACGGCGGTGGCTTCCGCTACTACTCGGTCGCCTCCTCCGTCCCGCACAAGAACGCCTCGAACTACCGCCTGAAGATCGACGGCCTCGTCGACCGCCCGGCCACCTACACCCTGAACGACCTGCGCTCGATGCCCCAGACCCGGATGGTCAAGGACGTCCAGTGCGTCACCGGCTGGCGGGTCCCGGACACCCCCTTCGAGGGCGTACGCCTCTCCCACCTCCTCGACACCGCCGGAGTCCAGGCGAAGGGCACCGCCATCCGCTTCAGCTGCTTCGACGGCACCTACACCGAGAGCCTCACCCTCGACCAGGCCCGCCGCGCGGACGTCCTGGTCGCCCTGCGCATGCAGGACAAGGACCTCGGCCACAGCCACGGCGGCCCGGTCCGCCTCTATGTCGCCCCCATGTACTTCTACAAGTCCGCCAAGTGGCTCTCCGGCATCACCGTCACCGAGGACGTGGAGCCCGGCTACTGGGAGGACCGCGGCTACGACGTCGACGCCTGGGTCGGCAAGTCGAACGGACGGGACGATGAGCCTACGAGCTGAGGCGCCGTCGGAGACGCGCGTACGCCGCTTCGGCCGCAGCCAGCGCTGGGTGCACCGCACGACCGCGGCCCTGATGGGCGTCTGCGTGCTCACCGCGGCCTTCCTCTACATCCCCGAGTTCGCCGAACTCGTCGGCCGCCGCGAGCTGGTGGTCCGCGTCCACGAGTGGGCGGGCCTCGCCCTGCCGGTCCCCGCCCTGCTGGGCCTCGCCTCCCGCCACTTCCGCGCCGACCTGGGTTTCCTGAACCGCTTCGGCCCGCACGACAAGGTCTGGCTGCGCGCGGCCCTGCGCCGCGACAAGCGCCGCGTGTCCCGTCCCGCGGGCAAGTTCAACGCCGGGCAGAAGGTCTACGCCGCCTGGATCGCCGGCGCGACCCTGGTGATGCTCGGCACCGGGCTGCTGATGTGGTTCACCCACCTCACCCCGATCCAGTGGCGCACCAGCGCGACCTTCGTCCACGACTGGCTGGCGCTGACCATCGGCATCGTCCTCGCCGGCCACATCGGCATGGCCCTAGGGGACCCGGAGGCCCGGCGCGGCCTGCGGACGGGGACCGTCAGCCGGGAGTGGGCCGAGCGGGAACACCCCCTGTGGCGTCCCCGAGACGGACGGCGCGACTGACACCGACGGTGACCCGGACTCGGACCCGGTGGGCGACTCGGATATGACGGGAGCGGGCGCGACGACCTTGAAGGCGTCCTCCGCCCGCACCTCGGCACCCCCGAACCGGACGGCCACGTCCACGGCCTTCGGCAGCCCCTCCAGCACCGGCACCACCACGTTCAGCACCATATGGTCACCCGCCTCGGAGGCGAGCACGAGCGGCCCCGCGACCTGCTGACCGTCGATGAACACCTGCCCGTCCCGCAGCAGTTCGGCGTGGTCGAAGTACGTGCCCGCCAGCTCGACGCCGACGGTCTCTCCGGGCCGCGCCTCCCCGTCGTCCCCCGCGGCCACCCCCGCGATCCGGTAGGCGCACGCGGGCGTAGCACCGGAGGAGGCCTTCAGCCGCACGGTCGCGCCGGGATGCCGCCGATGGAAGTCGAGCAGCCCGCCCAGCACGGTGTACGCGGCCCGCCCCTTGCAGGTGTCGGACTTCCCCGCGAGCCCGGCGAAGTCCCGCGCCGCCGTCTCCCAGCTGCCGCCCTCGCCCTGGACGGCGAGACAGGCGGACGCGAGCCCCCGCAGCAACTGCCCCTCCACGTCCGCCGGTTCCTTCGGCAGCGCGTCGAGCGCGGCCCCGCACGCGGTCGGCGCCCGCAGCCGGTCGTACAGACTGGACGCGTCCGAAACCCCGTCGGTGTCAGGGGAGTCGGGACCGGGCGGCAGCCAGGAGGGAATCTCCAGAGGCCTGTCGCTCGGAGAGGAGGAGGGAGACGGGGAGGAACTCCCGCCGACCGCAGGCGGGGACGTGACGGCGGGGCTGTTCACATGCCCGTCGGCCTTCGGCCGGGTGGAGACGACGGGCGGCGCCGGTGCGGCCGTACGCCCGGCCGGAGCACTGTCCGACGGGCCGACCGTGACGATCCTGCCCCCGCCGTAGCCGCTGTCCGGCGTACCCCTTCCGTCACTCGTGAACGCCGCCGCGGCCACCGCCACCGCTCCGACCACGAGCAGCCCCGAGACGCGCATCCCGAGGGAAACCGCCATCACGCCCCCCGACACGATCGACCCCTGGGACGCCCTTCCCAGGGGCCTCCCATCATCGGGCCGGGCGCGCCGCCAGGGAAGCGCATTCAGATATCGAAGTGCGGGGCGAGGTCAGAGCGGGGTCAGTCCCCGAAGTCGAGCAGCACCTTGCAGGAGACGCTCCGGTCGGCCGCCAGCGCGAACGCCGACTCCGCCTCCCGCACCGGTACCACCGCGCTGACCAGCCCGTCGAACGACGGCTCGGCGGCGAGCAGTGCCAGCGCCGCGTCGAACTCCCCGTCGAAACGGAACGCCCCCCGCAGCTCGATCTCCCGGCTCACGACCAGATTCCCGGCGAACGGCGACTGCCCCGACGGCAACATCCCGAGCTGCACCACCACACCCCCGCGCCGCACCAGCCGCAGACACGTGTCCAGACCGGCGGCAACCCCGGAGGCCTCGACGGCCACATCCACCTCGGACGGCCACCCGGCATCCTCCGGATCATCGGCCCGTACGACGGTGTCGGCGCCGGCGATTTGGGCGTACCGCAGCGCCTCCGGCAGCAGGTCCGTCACCGTCACCCGGGCCGCACCGGCCGCCTTCGCCGCCGCGACCACCAGGCACCCGATGGGCCCGGCACCGGTGACGAGGACATGCTTCCCGGCGACCTCCCCGGCCCGCCGCACCGCGTGCAGCGCGACGGACAGGGGCTCGGCGAGAGCGGCCCGGCGGAGTCCGAGCCCCTCCGGGATGGCCCTCAACTGCTGGGCGGGCACGACCACTTGGGCCGCGAACCCGCCCTGGACGTGCGGGAAGCGGGCCGCGCTGCCGAGGTAGCGGGTGTCCCGGCAGACGTTCCGCCGCCCGTCGGCGCACTCCGGGCAGACCCCGCAGGGCGTGGCGGGGTGCACCGCAACGGCCGTACCGGGAGCGGGACCTGACGCACCGGCACCGTACGAGACGACCGTCCCGACCACCTCGTGCCCGAGCACCATCGGCTCCTTGAGCCGGAAGTCCCCGACCCCGCCGTGCCGCCAGTAGTGCAGGTCGGAGCCGCAGACCCCGCCGTACCGGACGGCGACGAGAGCCTGACCGGGACCGGGCTCGGGGACGGTCAACTCCTCGACGCGCAGGTCGCCTTGCCCGTGGATCACACAACCGAGGGTCACACAACCAAGAGTCATCACAGCACGCTCGTCATTCCGCCGTCGACGTACAGGATCTGCCCGCTGACGAAGTCCGCGGCGGGCGAGGCGAGGAAGAGCACCCCGCCGACCAGGTCCTCCGTGCGGCCCCAGCGCCCCGCCGGAGTGCGTCGCCGCACCCAGGCGCTGAACTCCTCGTCCTGGACGAGGGCTTGGGTCAGCTCGGTCTCGATGTAGCCGGGGCCGAGACCGTTGACCTGGACGCCGTGCGGGCCCCAGTCGGCGCACATGCCCTTCGTCAGCATCTTCAGCGCGCCCTTGGTGGCCGCGTAGGGCGCGATGCCGGGGCGGACCACCTCGCTCTGGAGCGAGCAGATGTTGACGATCTTGCCGTGGCCGCGTTCCGTCATCCGCCGGGCGGCTTCCCGGCCGACCAGGAAGGCGCTGGTCAGGTTGGTGTCCAGGATGCGGTGCCAGTCGGAGTCGGTGAACTCCAGGAGCGGGGCGCGCAGTTGCATGCCCGCGTTGTTGACCAGGATGTCGAGCGGTCCGACGCGTTCCTCGACGTCCGCGATCCCGGCGGCCACGGAGGCGCCGTCGGTGACGTCGAAGACGGCGGTGTGGACGCGGTCGCCGGGCAGTCCGGCCTCGGCCGTCAGCTCGGCCGTCAGTTCGGCGGCGGCCTTGGAGAGCCGCTCGCCGTCCCGCCCGTTGAGGACCACCGTGCAGCCGGCCTCCGCCAGGCCCCGGGCCAGCGCGCGGCCGATGCCGCGGCTGGAGCCCGTGACCAGGGCGGTCTTGCCGCTGATGTCGAACAGAGGGTGACTCATCGGCGTAGGCCCCATATCCCTAGATGATCAGCGAGAGGAGCAGGACGATGCCGCCCGCGACCACCGAGATGATCGTCTCCATGACGGACCAGGTCTTGATGGTCTGGCCGACGTTCAGGCCGAAGTACTCCTTGACCAGCCAGAACCCGGCGTCGTTGACATGGCTGAAGAAGAGCGAGCCGGCGCCGATGGCGAGGACCAGGAGGGCCGCGTGGGTCGTCGACATGTCGGCGGCCAGCGGGGCCACGAGCCCCGCGGCGGAGACGGTCGCGACGGTCGCCGAACCGGTGGCCAGGCGGATGGCCACGGCGATCAGCCAGGCCAGCAGCAGGGCCGGGATCGACCAGTCCTTGGAGATGTCCAGGATCATCGCGCCCACGCCGGTGTCGATCAGCGTCTGCTTGAAGCCGCCGCCCGCGCCGACGATCAGCAGGATGCCCGCGATGGGCGCGAGGCCCTTCTCCACCAGGCCGGAGACCCGGTCCTTGCCGAAGCCCGCGGGCCGCAGCAGCGTGAAGATGCCGAGGAGCACCGAGGCGAGCAGGGCGATCAGCGGCGAACCGATGACGTCGAAGACGCGCTGGGTGGTGTTCTCCTTGTCGTCGATGACGATGTCGACGAGCGCCTTGGAGAGCATCAGGATGACCGGCAGCATGATCGTGATCAGCGTGGCGCCGAAGCCGGGACGCTTCTCCAGGTCCTCGGAGGCGCGCTGCGGGATCATCTTGTCGGGGGCCGGGACGTCGACCCAGCGGGCCGCGTACCGCGAGAACAGCGGACCGGCGATGACGACGGTCGGGATCGCGACGAGGACACCGAGGGCCAGAGTGACACCGAGGTCGGCCTTGACCGCGTCGATCGCGACCAGCGGGCCGGGGTGCGGCGGGACCAGGCCGTGCATCACGGACAGACCGGCGAGGGCCGGGATGCCGATGCGCATGAGCGAGTAGTTGCCGCGCTTGGCGACCATCAGCACGACCGGGATCAGCAGCACGACGCCGACCTCGAAGAACAGCGGCAGACCGATCACCGAGGCGATGAGCACCATGGCCCACGGCATCGACCGGCCGCCCGCCTTGGCGAGGATCGTGTCGACGATCTGGTCGGCGCCCCCGGAGTCGGCGAGCATCTTGCCGAGGATCGCGCCCAGCGCGATCAGCACGCCCACGCCGGCGACGGTGGTGCCGAGGCCGGTTGTGAAGCTGGTGATGGCCTTGTCGAGCGGTGCTCCGGCGAACGCGCCCAGCGCCAGTGACCCGATGGTCAGCGACAGGAAGGCGTGGAGCTTGAACTTGGTGATGAGCAGGACGATGACGGCGATGCCCGCCAGGACTGCGATGCCCAGCTGAGCGTGACCGGCCGAGGTGATGGGCTCGACGGGGTCCGCTGCCAGCATCTCGACGCTGAGTCTGGTCACGGGGATTCCCTTGCAGGTACGGGGATGGGGGGAGGGGTGCTGCGGGGGGTTAAGGGGGTTACGGGATCTCGGTCAGGGCCTTGGCCGCCCTGGCGGTGATCTCCTCGGGGCTGCCGGCGACGTCCACGACGACTCCCGCCTCGTCGCTCTCCAGGGGCTGGAGGGTGGCGAACTGGGAGTCGAGCAGCGCGGTCGGCATGAAGTGCCCCTGGCGGTGGGACATGCGGTCCTCGATGAGGGCGCGGTCGCCCGCGAGGTGCACGAAGACGAGCCCGGGAGCGGCGGCGCGCAGCCGGTCGCGGTACGACCGCTTCAGCGCCGAGCAGCTGACCACCCCGCCGAGCCCCGCCCGCCCGTCCGCCCAGTCGCCGATGGCGTCCAGCCACGGCCACCGGTCCTCGTCGGTGAGCGGGGTGCCGGCCGACATCTTGGCGATGTTGGCCGGCGGGTGGAAGTCGTCGCCCTCGGCGTACGGGACGCCGAGCCGGGCCGCGAGCAGGGGACCGATGGTGGTCTTGCCGGTGCCCGCGACGCCCATGACCACGACGACATGGGGGGTGTTCATCGCTGCCTACCTGTCTTCGTTGACGTGATGTCGACGCAACTGAAACCCATTAGGTACGACAAATTCAAGAGCCTGTGATGAATAAGTCTGACTTTTTGGGTCCGTGATCTGACGCGTACGCTGAGTGCATGAGCACACCGGGCCGGGGCCTGCACGGCCAAGTACTGGAATCACTCGGCCCGGCGATCACCGCGGGCGAGTACCCGCCGGGCAGTGTCCTGCGCACGGACGAACTGGCCCAGGAGTTCGACGTCTCCCGCTCGGTGATGCGCGAGGCGGTCCGCGTCCTGGAGTCCATGCACCTGGTCGAGTCCCGCCGCCGCGTGGGCGTCACGGTCCGTCCGAAGGCGGAGTGGAACGTCTACGATCCGCAGGTCATCCGCTGGCGCCTGGCCGGCGCGGACCGCCCCCAGCAGCTGCGCTCGCTCACGGTCCTCCGCTCGGCGATCGAACCGGTGGCGGCGGGCCTGGCGGCGAAACACGCCACGGCGGAACAGTGCGCCGAGCTCACCGAGTGCGCCCTCGGCATGGTCGCCCACTCACGCGGCCACCAGCTGGAGGGCTATCTCATCCACGACATGGCCTTCCACAAGGTCATCCTGACGGCCTCCGGCAACGAGATGTTCGCCCGCCTGGGCGACGTCGTGGCCGAAGTCCTGGCCGGCCGCACCCACCACGAGGTCATGTTCGAGGACCCCGACCCAGCCGCCGTCACCCTCCACGTCCAGGTCGCCGAGGCGGTCCGAGCGGGCGACGCGGTCCGCGCGGAGACCCTGACCCGGGAGATCACGGTGGGCGCGCTCCAGGAACTGGACATCCTGGCGCCCTGAGCGGTCAGTCGTCGAGGAACTCTCCGTCCAGATACACCCACGCCCCGTCCACCCGCTCGAACCGGCTCCGCTCATGCAGTGACCCGCCCCGGAAGGACGCCCGGAAGGTCACCGTCCCCACGGAGTGGAACGCCGAGCCGTCATCGGTGCCGAGGATCTCCAGGCCGGTCCAGCGCATGCCGGGGTCGAGGTCGAGGCGGGCCGGGCGGGTCCTCGGGTGCCAGGTGCGCAGCAGATAGGCCGCGTCCTGCTTCACGAACGCGCAGTACCGGGACCGCATGAGCGCCTCGGCGGTCGGCGCGGCGGCCGCACCGGAGTGATAGCGCCCGCAGCACTGCGCGTAGGGCTCGGACAGACCGCAGGGGCAGGAACGCGTGCTCATGTCCGCCATTCTCCCGGAACCGGCCCGCCACAGTGACCCCGGCACAGGCGCCCCCGGCGCGCCCCCCGACCTAGCCCGCCGCCCGCGTTTCCGGCATCGGCAGCGGCGGCAGTGCCGTCCCGTGCACCCACGCCTCGAAGACGTCGTCCAGCGGCTCCACCGCGAAGCGCGACGCATGCGCGATGAACGTCGTGGTCGTCACCGCCCCGTTCCGGTGCAGCCCAGCCCAGCCGCGCAGCATCCGGAAGAACGCCACGTCGCCCATCGCGCACCGCACCGCGTGCACGGTCAGCCCGCCCCGCTCGTAGAGCCGGTCGTCGAACATCGACTTGCGCCCCGGATCGGCCAGCCGCAGATCCTGCGGGAGCCCCGACAGCAACCGGTGTGCGGCGGCGGCGAGTTGCTGTGCCGTCCGCCCGCCCGACCGCTCCGACCACAGCCACTCGGCGTACTTCGCGAACCCCTCGTTCAGCCAGATGTGCCGCCAGTCCGCGATGGACACACTGTTGCCGAACCACTGATGCGCCAGCTCGTGCGCGACGAGCCGCTCCGAACCCCGCGCCCCGTCCACGTGGTTGGCGCCGAACAGCGACAACCCCTGTGCCTCGACGGGGACATCGAGCTCCTCCTCGGTCACCACGACCGCGTACTCCTCGAACGGGTACGGCCCGAACATCTCCTGGAAGACGTCCATCATCTGCGGCTGCCGCGCGAAGTCCCGGGAGAACTGGGGGAGAAGATGCGCCGGAATGTGCCCGTGCTGCGGCACCCCACCCGGCCCGGGATCCCCGAGCAGCACCGTCTGGAACTTCCCGATCGCCAGACCCACCAGATAACTGGACGTCGGCGCCGACTGCTCGTACACCCAAGTCGTCGTGGACGCACGGGTCGTACGCGTCAGCAGTCTGCCGCCCGCGACCACCGAGTACGCCGACGGCGTGGTGATCGAGATCTGGTACGACGCCTTGTCCGCGGGCCGGTCGTTGCACGGGTACCAGGACGGCGCCCCGATCGGCTGGCTCGCCACCAGCGCCCCGTCCTCCAGCTCCTCCCAACCCAGGCCGCCCCACGGGCTGTTCACCGGCTTGGGGTTGCCCGCCCAGTGCACCTCGACCGTGAAGGCCGCGCCCGGCCGGACCGGCTTGGCGGGGCGGATGCGCAGCTTGCCGCCGCGGTGGGTGTAGTGCGGCTGGCGGCCGTCCACCCGCACCCGGCCGACCTTGAAGTCGGCGAGGTTGAGGAACAGCTCGCTCAGCGGCGCCCGTCCCGCTATGGCGTTGATCCGGGCCGTGCCGGAGAGCCGGTTCGGGCCCGGGCGGTAGTCCAGCGCGAGCTCGTACCGGTGCACCCGGTACCGCGCGTCACCGTTCTCCGGGAAATACGGGTCCGAACCCGCCGCCTGCTGAACCGCCACCGCTGTGTCTACTCCCTGTGCCATGCTGCCACTCCGCTCCGGTGCACCGCGCCCTGTTCGATTTTGCCTTCAGGGCGCCAAAGCCGGTGTCGGGAGGGCGATCGTGCTCGACCCTTCGGGCCTCCGCGCGTTCGCCCTCCCGACACCGGCGCGCCCTTGCGGCGGGCGGTCCGAGTGGCCCGCGCTCAGGGACGCCATGCCTCGATCGGGTTGCCGAGCCAACGGGTGTCGTCCGGAACGGACTCCGCGGCCATGACGAGCGACGCGGGACCCAGGGTCGTACGGGCCCCGACCGTGCTGCCGGGCAGCACGATCCCGCCAGGACCCAGCGTCGCGCCCTCACGGAGGACCACAGTATCCGTCCGCAAGATCCGGTCGTGGAAGAGGTGCGTCTGGAGCACACAGCCCCGGTTCACGGTGGCGGCGTCCTCCAGGGTCACCAGATCGGTCTCCGGAAGCCAGTAGGACTCGACCCAGACACCCTTGCCGATCCGCGCCCCGAGCCCCCGCAGCCACGCCGTCATCACCGGCGTCCCCGGCACCGCACCGGCCAGCCACGGCACCGCCACGACCTCGACGAACGTGTCCGCCAGCTCATTGCGCCACACGAAGGAACTCCACAGCGGATGCTCCCCACTGCGGTGCCGCCCGACCAGCAGCCACTTCGCGACGACCGACACCAGCGCCGCCGCGGCACCCGCCGCGAGCAGCACGAGCCCGGCCAGCGGCCACGCCCACGCCCCGAGCGCGCACAGCGCCGCCACCGTCAGCACCCCGATCGCCGCCGAGCAGAACACCGGCACGATCCGGCACAGCTCCACCAGACCGCGCGCCCACAGCAGCCGCGCCGGCGGGTCGTACGTCCGGCTCTGGTCGCCGTCGGCGGCGCTGCGCGGCAGCTTCACCGGCGGCAGCCCCAGATACGAGCTGCCCTTCTTCGCCTTCTTCGGCGTCGCCGACAGCACCCCGACCAGCCCGCCGTCCGGCACGGACCGCCCCGGCGCGGTCATCCCCGAGTTCCCGAGGAACGCCCGCCGCCCGATCTCGGCCCGCCCGATCCGCATCCAGCCGCCACCGAGCTCGTACGGCGCGGTCAGCGTGTCATCGGCCAGGAACGCGCCCTCACCGACAGTCGTCAGGCTCGGCAGCGCGAGCACGGTCGACACCTCGGCGCCCCGCCCGATCCGCATCCCGAGCAGCCGCAGCCACACCGGCGTGACCAGCCCGGCGTACAGCGGGAACAGCGTCTCCCGCGACCGGTCCATCAGCTGCGTCACGGTCCACGCCTGCCACCCGACCTGGCTGTGGGTCGGATGCGTCCCCTCCCGCAGCCCCAGGCTCAGCAGCCGCACCCCGACGAGGATCAGCAGCGCGTACGCCGCCCCGAACGCCAGCGTCGCCGGCACGAGGGCGCGCAGGGCGCCCGTCAGCGGCGCGTCCGGCGTGAAGAAGACCCGCCCCACGAGGAACGCGGCCACGCCCGCCAGCACCGGCAGCGCGCTGAGCGCGAAGCCCGTCATGCCGTACATGACACGCCAGTACGTGCCCTTGCGCGGCCGTTCCTTCGGCCAGTTCCGCTTGGCCTTGCCCAGCTTGACCGCGGGCGCGCCCGCCCAGCGCTGACCGGTGGGAATCTGCCCGGTGACCGCCGACCCCGGCGCCACCTCGGCCCGCTTGCCGACCCGCGCGCCCGGGAAGAGCATGCTGCGCGTCCCGACGACCGCGTGCGCACCGACCTTGACCGGGCCGATCTCCAGCCGGTCCCCGTCCAGCCACCACCCGGACAGATCGACCTCGGACTCGACGGCCGCACCGCGCCCCAGCTTGAGCATGCCGGTCACCGGCGGCAGCGAATGAAGATCCACCTCGGGGCCGACCTTGGCGCCCAGCGCCCGCGCGTACCGCTCCAGCCACGACCCGGTCAGCGAGGTCGCCCCGCTGAACTCCGCCAGCCGCTCGGCGGCCCACAGCCGCAGATGCACACCGCCACCGCGCGCGTACCGCCCCGGCTGCACACCCCGCAGCAGCAGCCGCGCCCCGCCCGCGGCGATCGCGAGCCGTCCGGGCGGGCTGAACAGCACCAGCGCCACCGCCCCGACCAGCCACCAGGAGGCGGTCGGCAGCCAGGAGTACGGCAGTACGTTCCCCAGCGCGGCCAGCACCACGGTCCAGCGCAGCCCCAGCAGCGTGAACAGCGGGACCATGGCGAGGAGCTGGATCACCTGCGCCCGCACCGGCACCGGAGCGACCACCCGCTCGGCCCCGTCGTCCTGCCCCGACTCCTCCAGCCGCCGGGCCAGCTTCCGCAGCACGGGCTGCTGATAGATGTCCAGGACGGCCGCGCTCGGGTACCGGGTACGCAGCCTGGTCGTCAGCTGAGCCGCCGCGAGACTGCTGCCCCCGATCGCGAAGAAGTCGTCACGCGCACTCGACACCGGAATGCCGAGCACCTCGCTCCACTGCTCGGCGAGCCACGCCTCGGTGCCGTACAACTGCTCGGCGGGACCGCCGGTTTCGAGGCCCTCAAGGGGCCACGGCAGCGCGTTCCGGTCCACCTTGCCGCTCGTCCGCGTCGGCAGATCCTCGACCGGCGCCAGCAACGGCACCAGGGCCGCGGGCAGTTCGGCCCGCAGCTTCTCGACCGCCGCCGCGTGGTCCCAGCCGTCCTGCGTCACGACATACCCGACGAGCAGCTGATTCCCGCTCCGGGCGGTCCGCACGGCGGCGGCCGCACCCGCGACCCCCGGCAACGCCTGCAACGCGGCGTCCACTTCACCGAGCTCGATCCGCCGCCCGCCGAGCTTGATCTGCTCGTCGGCCCGCCCGAGGAAGACGAGCCCTTCCGGCTCGGCCTTCACGAGGTCGCCGCTCCGGTACGCCCGTTCCCAGCCCAGCGACTCCAGCGGCGCGTACTTCTCCGCGTCCTTCTCGGCGTCGAGATACCGCGCGAGCCCGACCCCGCCGATCACCAACTGCCCACTGGCACCCATCGGCACGGGTTCGCCCGCCTCGTCGACGACGGCCAACTCCCAGCCGTCGAGCGGCAGTCCGATCCGGATCGGCTCCTCACCGCTCATCAGCGACGCACACGCCACGACGGTCGCCTCGGTCGGCCCGTACGTGTTCCAGACCTCCCGCCCCTCGGTCACCAGCCGCTGCGCCAGCTCGGGCGGGCAGGCCTCACCGCCGAAGATCAGCAGGCGTACGTCGTTGAGGGTCTCGGGCTCCCAGAGCGCGGCGAGCGTGGGCACCGTCGAGACGACGGTGATCTCCTGCTCCACCAGCCACGGCCCGAGATCGGCCCCGCTCCTGACCTGCGAACGCGGCACCGGCACCAGACAGGCCCCGTACCGCCACGCCAGCCACATCTCCTCGCAGGACGCGTCGAACGCGACCGACAGCCCCGCCATGACCCTGTCACCCGGACCGATGGGCTCGTCGGTGAGGAACAGCGCGGCCTCGGCGTCCACGAACGCGGCGGCACTGCGGTGACTGACGGCGACACCCTTGGGCTTCCCGGTCGACCCGGAGGTGAAGATGATCCAGGCGTCGTGCTCGATACCGGGCCGCCCGGCGGGGATCTCCCCGCGCCCGGTGACGGTCAGCTCGTGACCGGCCCCGACGACGGCCCGTACATCGGCCTCACCGAACACCAACTCGGCCCGCTCGTCCGGGTCCTCGGCGTCCACGGGCACATAGGCGGCACCGGCGGCCAGTACGGCGAGGATCGCGACGTAGAGGTCATTGGTGCCGGAGGGCACCCGCACCCCCACCCGGTCCCCGAGGCCCACCCCGGCCTCGGCGAGCCCGCGCCGCAGCCGCTCGACCTCCACGGCCAGCGCACGGTAGGTCAGACAGGTCGTACCGTCGTCCAGCGCGGGCTCGTCAGGGTGGGACCGCACGGAGGCGTCGAAGATGTCGACGAGCGTGCGCGGAGAGGCCGCCGGCCCCCCGGAGAAACGTGCCGTGTCGCCGAACCGCTCGCGGATCTCCTCGTCGAGCAGGCCGAGGGCACTGCCCTCGTGTATGGCTGCCATCCGGTCCTCGCGTCTCGAACCCGGAAGCCTCCGGGGCGCTGGCGGGCCCGCAGGTCTGCCTGGGGTTGTCCGGGTCCAGCTCCGTAACAAGCCGGAAATTTTAGTACGACGCTAGGTCCGCACCGGATGAGCAGCCACTGGAGAGGCCCGTCCGGGTGGTTTCCCGAACGGGCCTTATCCCTTCTGACCTGCGGTTCGATACGCAGGGCGAGACATGCCCCACATTGCGTTCCACAGGGCGTTCTACTGGGCGTACGTCTCGAATTCGGCGATCTGGACAGTGCCGTTGGAGCCGGTGACGTTGAAGGTGATCTTCTTCAGCGAGGTCTGCGGAACGGCGATCGTGCCCGCTCCGCTACCGGAGTTCAGCACCGCGCCGGTGTCGCCGTTCAGGACCTGCCACGACCCGATCCGGCCCGCCGCGGCCGAGGTCTCCTTGATGACCACCTTCGAGACGCTGGTGGCCGAGCCCCACTTGATCGACACGTACCCGGTGGCGCCGCTCGGCGACCAGTAGGTGCTGGTGTCACCGTCGCGGACATTGCCGTAGCTCGTGCCGTCCGCCTTGCTGGAACCGTCGGAGCCCGCGCCGATGCTGAGGTTGGTGCCGCTGGTCGCGGTGGCCGTGGGTGTCGCCGTCGGTGTCGTCGTGGCGGTCGGTGTCGCGGTGGCCGTAGCCGTCGGTGTGGTCGCCGTGCAGCTGCCGTCCGACACCGCGAGCCCCGTGCCCGCGCCCGCCGTCCTGGCCACGATGGCGGGCACGCAGGACGCCTGGTCGAGTGTGTAGGCGTACGGGATGCTCACCGTGGTGTTGGACACCGGGTCGGGGCCCGCCGGGTTGTTCTCGTCCCCGGCGGCGGACCACGTCACGTTGTCGAAGACGTTGCCGCTGACCTGCCAGTACCCGGCGAGGTCGGTGTAGAAGGTGCCGAGGACGTCCTTGGAGTCCTCGAAGTAATTGTTGTCCACCTTCGCCTTGGCACCGGCCCGGGAGTTGATGCCGGACTCGTTCAGGCTCACGTAGTGGTTGTTGTACATGTGCGCCGTGCCGCCGCGCAGCAGGGGAGCGCGGGAGTCGATGTTCTCGTACAGGTTGTGGTGGAACGTGACATAGCTGCTGGTCAGGTCGCTGTCGCTGGAGTTGATGAGTCCGCCGCGGCCCGAGTCGCGCAGGGTGCTGTACGACAGCGTCACGTACTGGGTGTTGTCCTTGAGGTCGAAGAGCCCGTCGTAGCCCTCCGATTCACCGCCGGAGGCGATGAGGGAGACGTGGTCGACCCAGACGTTGCGGACGTCGCTCTCCATGCCGATGGCGTCGCCGCCGTTGGAGGTGGGCGAGCCGGACTTCTTGACGTTCTTCACCGTCACGTTCTGGATGATGATGTTGCTCGACTCCCGGACGTGGATGCCGAGTTGGTCGAAGACGGCACCACTGCCGACGCCGATGAGCGTGACGTTGCTGATCTGCTTCAGCTCGATCACATCGGCGGCGGTGTTGCAGCTGTCGCCCGAGACCTTGGTGGTGTTGCCGTGGTTGATGGTCCCCTCGACCTCGATGGTGATCGGGGTGCTGCTGTCGGCCCGGTCGCAGAGGGCCTGGTGGATCTGGGTGCCGGTGGTGGCCCGGACGGTGGTGCCGCCCGCTCCGCCGGTGGTCCCGCCGTTCTGGGTGGCATAGCCGGTCGCCGTCGGGGTGGCCGCGGAGGCCTCCGGCAGCAGCAGCGCGGCTCCGGTCGCGGCGGCCAGGCTCAGCCCGGCGATCGCCGCGTACAGCCTGCGCGAACGTGAATGTGATCGTGAATGTGCACGTGCTCGTCTCATCCGCTTCGTCCCTGTTCGTCCCTGAAAGAGGGGGTGCTGGATGGTGCGATGTCAGGGTGTGGTGACCGCGGAGAGCACGGAGGTTGCCGACCTGGCGGCGGAGATTTCAGGGAACTCAGGGGACAGCAAAAAACCCCTGCTCAGCAGGGGTTTCGCTGGTGTCCGAGGGGGGACTTGAACCCCCACGCCCGATAAAGGGCACTAGCACCTCAAGCTAGCGCGTCTGCCATTCCGCCACCCGGACAAGGTGTCTGTCGTGCGGGGTTTCCCCCGCGGCGACAGAGGAAACATTACCAGGCTTTCGGGGTGCCCCGATCACCCCCTCGCTCCCTCGTGAACGGCGTGTGACGGGCCGGGTCCGGTCTTGGGTGTGGCCCGTGGGAGAGGGAGGATGAGGGGAACCACCAGCAGTGACAGCGGGAGGAACCAGCGTGAGCGGGACGGACACGACCAGGCACGTCACCGGCGAGGACGAGGTCGTGGACCTCTGCCGTGAGCTGATCCAGATCGACACCAGCAACTACGGCGACCACTCGGGCCCGGGTGAGCGCAAGGCGGCCGAGTACGTCGCCGAGAAGCTCGCGGAGGTGGGGCTCGAACCGCAGATCTTCGAATCGCACCAGGGGCGCGCCTCGACGGTCGCTCGCATCGAGGGCGAGGACCCCTCGAAGCCCGCGCTCCTCATCCACGGGCACACCGACGTCGTACCGGCCAACGCGGCGGACTGGACCCACCACCCCTTCTCCGGCGAGGTCGCCGACGGCTGCGTGTGGGGCCGTGGGGCCGTCGACATGAAGGACATGGACGCGATGACCCTCGCGGTCGTCCGCGACCGGCTGCGCAGCGGCCGCAAGCCCCCGCGCGACATCGTCCTCGCGTTCCTCGCCGACGAGGAGGCCGGCGGCACGTACGGCGCCCGGTACCTCGTCGACAAGCACCCCGATCTCTTCGAGGGCGTCACCGAGGCGATCGGCGAGGTCGGCGGGTTCTCCTTCACCGTCAACGAGAACCTGCGGCTCTACCTGGTGGAGACCGCCCAGAAGGGCATGCACTGGATGCGGCTCACCGTGGACGGCACCGCCGGGCACGGCTCGATGACCAACGACGACAACGCGATCACCGAGCTCTGCGAGGCCGTCGGCCGGCTCGGCCGGCACAAGTGGCCGGTGCGGGTCACCAAGACCGTACGGTCCTTCCTCGACGAGCTGTCCGACGCGCTCGGCACCGATCTCGACCCCGAGAACATGGACGAGACCCTCGCCAAGCTCGGCGGCATCGCCAAGATGGTCGGGGCCACGCTGCGCAACTCGGCGGCGCCCACCATGCTCGGCGCCGGCTACAAGGTCAACGTCATCCCCGGGCAGGCCACCGCCCACGTCGACGGGCGCTTCCTGCCCGGCTACGAGCAGGAGTTCCTCGCCGACCTCGACCGCATCCTCGGCCCGCGCGTGCGCCGCGAGGACGTGCACGGGGACAAGGCGCTGGAGACCGACTTCGACGGCCGGCTCGTCGACGCCATGCAGACCGCGCTGAGCGCCGAGGACCCGATCGCGAAGGCCGTGCCCTACATGCTCTCCGGCGGCACCGACGCCAAGTCCTTCGACGACCTCGGCATCCGCTGCTTCGGCTTCGCACCGTTGCAGCTGCCGCCTGAGCTCGACTTCGCGGGCATGTTCCACGGCATCGACGAGCGGGTGCCGGTGGAGGGCCTGAAGTTCGGTGTGCGGGTGCTCGACCGTTTCATCGACGCGTCGTGACAGACGTCGGCATGGATGGTTGACGTGGATATTCGACAGCGCGTGCGGAAATGACTGAGACGGGTGAATGCGCTCATAAGCTCGTAGCTCCATTACTCCCTCCTCGTTACAGGTGATGCGATCAGCAACACGAGATCGCTTTTGCCAACAAGGAGGAATAATGATCAAGAAGGTCGTCGCCGCTGCGGCTGCCACCGGTGGCCTGGTTCTCGCGGGTGCGGGCCTCGCCGTCGCCGACTCGGGTGCCCAGGGTGCCGCCGTGCACTCCCCGGGTGTCGCGTCCGGCAACGTCGTCCAGGTGCCCGTCCACATCCCGGTGAACGTGTGCGGCAACACGATCTCCGTGATCGGCGTGCTGAACCCCGCCTTCGGCAACACCTGCATCAACAAGTGACGTCGATCCACTGAGGGTCGTTTGACACCCGTCGGCCCCGGAGCGCGCGCCATGCGCTCCGGGGCCGACCGGTCTTTTCACGAGGATCGCAGGTCGGAATCGAAAAGGCAGGGGGAATTCAGGAATGCGACAGGTCACCCGCAAAGGCCTGATGACGGTGGCGGCCGCGACCGGCGTGATCGCCGCCGCGGGCGCTGCCGCACACGCCGACTCCGGCGCGAGTGGTGCCGGCTCGAACTCGCCCGGCGTGCTGTCGGGCAACACGGTGCAGGCGCCGGTGCACGCGCCGGTGAACGTGTGCGGCAACACGGTCAATGTCGTCGGGGCGCTCAACCCGGCGGCGGGCAACAAGTGCGCCAACCAGGGCGGTGGCTCGTCCGGGGGGTACGGGGACTCCGGGGGGTACGGCGATTCCGGGGGGTACGGCGGCAGCGGTCCGTCGTCCGGCGGCGGCGGTTCGTCCGCCGGCGGGCACGCCATCGACTCGCCGGGCGTCGGCTCCGGCAACCACGTCCAGGCCCCGGTGGACGTCCCGGTGAACGTCTGCGGCAACAGCGTCGACGTCATCGGCATCGGCAACTCCACCACGGGCAACGACTGCGGCAACGGCGGCGGCCCCGGCGGCGGGCACCCCGGCACGCCTCCCGGCGGCGGGAACCAGACGCCGCCTCCCGGCAGCCCGGACCAGCCGAACAACCCGGGGCAGCCCGGGAACCCCGACAACCCGGGCAACCCGGGGCAGCCGAACAACCCCGGCAACCCGGTGGAGCCGGGCACGCCGCCCTCCTCGGGCGACGAGACGCCGGGGACGCCGGGCACGCCCGGTGGCAACCACCCCGGTACGCAGACGGTCACCCAGCCGCGCGGTGAGGCCCAGCTCGCCCACACGGGCAGCGACCTCCCGCTCGGGCTGACCCTGCCGGTCGGCGCGGGCGCCCTCCTGGCGGGCGCGGTGCTCTACCGCAAGGCACGGGCGGCCGCGTAGCGAACACGGCGCACCGCGCAGGGAACACGGCACATGACGGAACGGGCCCCGCCACCGCGGGGCCCGTTCCGTTGTCGGCGCGTCATCTCACCAGGTGGCGCGAACCTGGCGGATGATCCTGCGGCGCAGCCGCACCCTGCGGCTTCCGTCACGCAGCAGGCTCAGGCGGTCCAACTCCCAGTGTCCGTACTCGGCATGGTCCGTCAGCAGTCGTGTGGCGTCCTTGCGGGAGACCCCGCGCGGTACGTACACGTCGACAAATTCGTATTCCGGCATCGCATCTATTGTGCGGGCTGGGGCCCGGTACGGATAGCGTCTGCACTATGTCTGATGCTGTGCAGCCCACCGCTGCCGAGGTACGTGCCGCCGCCGAGGCGGTCAAGACCGCGCTCGACCGCCACCTGGCCGCGGTCGAACGCCGGTCGGGGGAGGACGACCCGACCGTCTACGAGGCGTTCAACGAACTCGCCGCGGCCGCGGAGACGTACGACGAGCTGCTCTACGATCGCTACGACGAGGTCACCCCCTTCGAGATCCCCGGCACGGATGACGCCCTGCCGCCGTACACCGGTCCCGAGGAGCCGCACGCCCTGAGCGTGCTGATCCGCCGTGACTACGCGGTCGCCGAGCCGCAGCGGCTGCTGGCCCAGGCCCAGCGGATCGAGGCGGCGGACTACGAGGACGGAGCGGAGGCCTCCGGCACGGTGCACGGGGCGTTGGGCATCCTCTTCGGGGAGTTCGAGCCCGACGAGATCGCCTCGCGGCACAAGGAGTTCGGACTGGAGGAGGGCGACTCCACGCTGTGGGTGACCGCGGCGGACGAACCGGCGGATCCCGGGGAGTGGCTGGAGGGGCCGTTCGAGCAGATCGACGCGCAGCGGGTGGTGTGTCGGTTCGACGTCAGCGCGGTGTTCGACGACGAGGCCGATGACGAGCTGGACGATCTCGATACGGACCTGGACGAGGACGAGGACGAGGATCTGGAGCGGCACGCTTAGCGCTGTGCTCGGACGGCGGCGGTCGCGGAGGGTTTCCGTGGCCGCCGCCGTTTTGCGTCTGCGGGCCGGTGGGGGTTGATCGCGCCCACGCGGCGGAGCCGCATATCGATACAGCCCCGCGCCCCTTGGGTGGGTCAGCTGGGCGTTGGTACCTGTGTTGCCAGCAGGACGGGGAGGCGGGTCGTGCGGGGCTTCGCCTGGATTTCCGCCACTGCCCTCGGCAGGGCCTGGTCCGCGCCGTGGACCACGGAGAGGTGGTGGGATGCCCGGCTGAACGCCGTGTACACCCAGGGGCGGGTCAGGGACTGGGTCGCGTCTCCCGGCAGGACCACGACCACCGCCGGCCAGCGGCCCGCCGCTGCCTGGTGGGCGGTCAGGGCCCAGCCGTGCCGTACCGACTGTTCGACCTGGTCCTTCGGTACGACGATGGCCTCGCCGGCGCAGGAGAGGTGGAGGCCGTCCGCGTCGGCCGTCACGACGTGGCCCGGGAGGGTACGGCCGGGGGTGGGGGAGTAGGCGACGCGGTCGCCCGGGTCGAAGCCGCCGAAACGGCCGGGGCCGGGGTTGAGGCGCTCCTTGAGGGCCGCGTTCAGGGCGCGGGTGCCCGCCGCTCCGCCGTGGCCCGGGGTGATGACCTGGGTCTGCTCGGTGGGGACGCCGATCGCGCGCGGTACCGAGTCGGCGACCAGCTGTACGGTCCGGTGGACGGCCTCGCCCGCGTCCCGCACGGGCACGATCACGACCTCCTTGCCGGGGGCCTCGACCTGGTTCAGCTCGCCGATGCCGATGCCGGAGACCAACTCGCCGAGGGGGCCCGGGTCCGGGCGCCGGGAGGCGATCTGGGGGCAGATCCGCGCGGCCAGGAGATCGGCGAACACCCGCCCCGGCCCCGCCGACCACAGCACCGCCGGGTCCCCGGCCAGCACCAGGCGCGCCCCGTCCGGCAACGACTCCGTCAGCAGCGCCGCCGTCTCCACGTCCAGCTGAGGCGCGTCCAGGACCACGAGGAGATCGAGGTCGAGTGCGCCCTCGGGGTCCCGGCCGGGGCCCTCGGTGCCGGCGAGGAGGCCGGTGACCGTCGTGACAGTGGTGTCGGTGTCGGTTTCCGTGTCGGGCGAGGCCAGTGCCCTGAACCGGTCCCGGCCCAGCGGGCCGTGAGCCGTCGCCCAGGTGCGCAGGCCGAGTTCGCGGGCCGCGAGCAGCAGGGCCACCGGTTCCGCCAGGGACGCCTCGCCGCCGGTGTGGAGGACCAGGCCGTCGGCCGCCACCGCGCGGATCAGTTCGGCGGCGGAGCCCTGGGCCGAGGCCGCGGCCCGCTCCCAGTCCTCGGCCGAACCGTCCTGCTTCGGCACGGAGTTGATGAGCCGGGCCAGTCCGTCGGCGAGGCTCTCCTCCGCGAGCGCGTACCGCTCCAGGCCGACCAGGACGCGCACCGGGCGCTCCTCGCCCTCCTCCGGTTCCGGGGCCCGCGGGTCGAGGGCGTCCTGGAAGACCAGCGCCTCGGCCTCCGCGAGGGTGTTCTGGACGGCGGTGTCGGCGTCCGGCACGCCCTGCTTGCCCAGCGCGGCGGTGAGCGCGGGGAGTTCGAGGGCGGTGTGTCCGGCCACGGCCGCCTGCTCAAGGAGCCACACGGTGACCGCCCGGCCCCGCCGCTCGTCGTCCGGGCCGCACTCCGCGCCGAGCAGCGCCCGCGCGAACCCGTCGGCCTGTTCGGGCCGCACCCCGGCGACTCGCAGCAACTGCCAGGGGTCCTCCCGCAGTTGCTCGGCCGCGCCCTCGCCGAGCGCGGCGGCGACCTTCGGGACGAAGGACTCCGGGGCGCCGCCGTCGGCCAGTACCTGCCGTACGGACTCGACGGTCGCCGCCGCGGGAGCCACGGGCACGTCGGGCGAGGCCGCGACCGGCTGGGGCCGGCGCACCGGCTCGGGTGCGGGTCGGCGCGGGGCCTCGGGTTCGGCGAAGACGGCCGCCACGGGCTTCGCCCCGCTCTCGACGGCCCGTACGGCGGCCAGCAGATCGGCGGCCGTCCCGCTGAGCTTCGTCCCGGCCTCGACCGGCGCCTGCTTCTCCGCCTTCCGCCGCGCGATCCGCTCCCGCTCGACCTTCTGCGCCGCGAGCTCGGCCTGCGCCTCGCTCAGTTGAGCCGCGGCGGTGCCGTCGCCTCCGGCGGCCTGGGGCTCATCGGCGGCCTGGGACTCAGCCGTGCTGTCGCCTCCGTCGCCCCCGTCACCTCCGGCGGCCTGGGGCTCGCCCGCCCCGGCGGCGTCGGCCTTCGCGGCCGTGTCCTCCGTGGTGTCCGGCGAGTGCGGCTCGGTCTCCTCCGTGGGCTCCGGCTCCGTGCTCACAGCGTGCTCCAGTCGTGATCGGGATAGCGGTGCACGGGCGCCGACACATCGTCGAGGGCCCGGCAGATCTCGTCAGGAAGACTAAGGGCCTCCACTGACAATGCCGCCGTGAGCTGCTGCGCGTTGCGCGCGCCGACGATGGGCGCGGTCACTCCGGGCCGGTCGCGGACCCAGGCCAGGGCCACCTGGAGCGGGGTCACCGCGAGTCCGTCGGCCGCGGTCTGCACGGCGTCGACGATGTGGCTCGCCGTGTCGTCGAGGTAGGGGGCGACGAAGGGCGCGAGGTGTTCCGAGGCGCCCCGCGAGTCGGCCGGCGTGGCGTTGCGGTACTTGCCCGTGAGGACGCCACGGCCCAGCGGGGAGGACGGGAGCAGGCCGATGCCGAGGTCCAGCGCGGCGGGCAGCACCTCGCGTTCGACGCCGCGCTGGAGGAGGGAGTACTCCAGCTGTGTGGCCGCGAGGCGGGTCCGGGTGCCCGGGGCGGTCAGCTGCCAGGTCGCGGCCTTGGCGAGCTGCCAGCCGCAGAAGTTGGAGACCCCGGCGTACCGCGCGCGGCCGCTGCTGACCGCGAGGTCGAGGGCCTGGAGGGTCTCCTCCAGCGGGGTGTCCGGGTCGTACGCGTGGACCTGCCACACATCGACGTAGTCCGTGCCGAGGCGGGCGAGCGAGGCGTCCAGCGCGGAGAGCAGATGGCCGCGCGAGCCGTCGACGCGGCGGTCCGGGTCGGGGACGCTGCCCGCCTTGGTGGAGATGACGAGGTCCCGGCGCGGGACCAGGCCTTCTATGAGTCGGCCGAGCAGATACTCGGACTCCCCGTCGCCGTACACGTCCGCGGTGTCGACGAGGCTTCCGCCCGCTTCCCAGAACGTCTTCAAGAGGTCCGCGGCGTCGTGCTCGTCGGTGTCCCTGCCCCAGGTGAGGGTGCCCAGGCCGATACGGGACACGCGCAGGCCGGTGCGGCCGAGATGCCTCTGCTCCATGAACGCCGACATTACTGGCCGGAACCAGTGGCGTGGGGGCCTGTGGACGACCAGTTTCCCGCATCGACACACGCGTTCATGTGGGCGGAAGAACACGACCGCCAACTGCCCCGATCCGCACACCCCGCGCTAAGGTCGGGAAACCAGGGACGTTACTGATGGGTAAGGGGAATCGGCCATGCAGCTCGGCATCAACCTCGGTTACTGGGGCGCCGGAATGGACGCGGACAATCTCGCCGTCGCCCAGGAGGCCGACCGCCTCGGCTACGCCGTGTGCTGGGCCGCCGAGGCCTACGGCTCCGACGCGGCGACCGTGCTGAGCTGGGTCGCGTCGAAGACCGAGCGCATCGACGTCGGTTCGGCCATCTTCCAGATCCCGGCCCGTCAGCCGGCCATGACCGCGATGACCGCCGCCACCCTCGACTCGCTCTCCGGCGGCCGCTTCCGCCTCGGCCTCGGCGTCTCCGGACCGCAGGTCTCCGAGGGCTGGTACGGCGTCAAGTTCGACAAGCCGCTGGCACGCACGCGTGAGTACGTCGAGATCGTCCGCAAGGCCATGACGCGCGAGCGGCTGTCGTACGAGGGTCAGCACTGGACGCTGCCGCTGCCTGGCGGCCCCGGCAAGCCGCTGAAGCTGACCGTGCACCCGGAACGCGAGCACATTCCGCTCTACATCGCCGCGATCGGCCCCAAGAACCTTGAGCAGACCGGTGAGATCGCCGACGGCGCGCTGTTGATCTTCCCCTCCGCCGCGCACCTGGAGGAGACCACGATCAAATACCTGCGGGCCGGGCGCGAGAAGGCAGGCAAGACCCTCGACGGGTTCGACGTCCACCCGACGCTCCCGATCGCCGTAGGCGAGGACAAGGACGTGCCCACGCTCGCCGACGCCTTCCGCCCCTACACCGCCCTGTACGTCGGCGGCATGGGCAGCGCCAAGCAGAACTTCTACAACCAGCTCGCCCAGCGCATGGGCTTCGAGGCGGCCGCCGCCGAGGTCCAGGAGAAGTACCTGTCCGGCGACAAGCAGGGCGCCGCGGCCGCGATCCCGCACGACCTCATCGACCAGACGACGCTGCTGGGCTCCGTGGACCGCATCGCGGACCGGATGAAGGAGTACGCGGCCGCCGGTGTCACCTCGCTGAGCCTCTCCCCGGCGGGCTTCACGCTCGATGAGCGGATCGCCTCGCTCCGCGCCGGGTTCGAGGCCCTGGAGCGGGCCGGACTCGCGTAACACGGGCGTCAAACCGCCGGAGGTTTCCGCGGCCGTGGTGGGGGCTCGGGGGTCTTCCCCGCCACGGCCGTCACGCGGAACAACGCGCCGGCGCCCCCACGGTTACGCCCCCGGCGTGACCCCGGGGGTCCTCCTTTTGGCGGAGTTGTCCGACACAGCTGTTGCAGCACCTCTCTGACCGCATTTGACTCGTTCTTCGCGGAGTGCCGCGGAGTCCTGCTGAGAGGTGCCCACGATGCTTTCGGCCAAGAGTCTGTTCCAGGAGATCCTCGACAACGACGAGTCCTTCCGGCTGTTCTGCTCCATCGCGGCCAGCGGGGAGTCCCAGGGCGGCTGGGAGAACGCCCGTATCGCGGCCCTGGTCCCGGACGGCGAGCGCGACCTCGCCCCCAAGATCACCCGGCACGGCGCGGACGAGGACAAGCACGGGCGGATCTTCAGCGCCCTGATGAAGAAGCGCGGCCTCGACCCCGTCCCCGTACCGCCCGACACCGACTACACGATGCTCCTGGAGCGCGGCGGCATCGGCCTGGCCCACGAGAAGCTCAAGGCCGACCAGCCGCTGACCGTGCGGGACATCGTGACCTACCTCGCCCACAGCCGGGTCACCGAGCAGCGCGCCTCCGAGCAGATGGAACTGCTGCGCAAGCACTTCGCGGACCACCCCGAACTCGGCCGCGCGGTGAAGATGATCTCCAACGACGAGGACAACCACCTCGCCTACTGCCACGAGGAGTTGCTGCGCTTCGCCCACGCGGGGCACGGCCGGGACATCCAGCGGACGCTGCGGGAGTGCGCGCTCGCCGAGATCCGCATCTACCGGGACGTCAGCCTCGCGGTCATGGCCCACATGGGCCGCATCCTCGGCTGGTCCGCGGCGAAGTCGGCCGTCCTCGCGGCGGGCATCCACGCGGTGTACGCGTACGAACGTGCCGCGGGCTGGCGCCGGATGGTCTCCCTGAAGATGCCCGAGCGGCGTGACGCCCTCGGCGGACCGGCCACGTCCGCGCCCGAGTTCGCGTGAGCCCGCCCGGCGGTCCTACAGCCAGCCCCGGCTCTTGAACTGCCGGTACAGCAGCACCTCCAGGACGGCCATGACCGCGATCACCGCCGGATACGACCACAGCCAGTGCAGCTCCGGCATGTGCTCGAAGTTCATCCCGTAGATCCCCGCGATCATCGTGGGGACCGCGGCCATGGCCGCCCACGCGGAGATCTTCCGCATGTCGTCGTTCTGCCGGACGCTCATCTGCGCGAGATGCGCCGACAGGATGTCCGACACCAGCCGGTCCAGGCCCTCCACCGACTCGTTCACGCGCGTGAGGTGGTCGTTCACGTCACGGAAGAAGGGCCGCGCCTTCTCGTTGACGAAGGGCACGCCCGAACCGAACTGGCCGACCGCCGCCAGCCGGTTCATCGGCAGCGCCAGCGGCCCGGTGGCCCGGCGGAACTCCAGGATCTGCCGCTTGAAGGTGTAGATCCGGGACGCGGTGTGGCGCGAGCCGCCGCCGTCCGGCGAGAACACCTCCGTCTCCAGCTCCTCCAGGTCGGTCTGGAGCTCCGTCGCCACGTCCAGGTAGTGGTCGACGACGGCGTCCGAGACGGCGTACAGCACCGCCGTGGGCCCCTTGCCGAGCAGCTTCGGCTCCCGCTCCAGGCGTTGCCGCACGGCCTTGAGCGGGGCGCCCTCGCCGTGCCGCACGGTGACCACGAAGCCGTCGCCCAGGAAGAGCATGACCTCGCCGGTGGACACCTGGTCGCTCCTCGGCTCGTACACGACCGGCTTCAGGACGAGGAAGAGGGAGTCGTCGTAGATCTCCAGCTTGGGCCGCTGATGGGCCTTCAAGGCGTCCTCGACCGCCAGCGGGTGCAGCCCGAACTCCTGGGTGACGAGGTCGAACTCCTTCTCGGACGGCTGATGCAACCCGATCCACACGAACCCGCCCGCGGCCCGCGCCTCGTCCAGGGCGTCGGACAGGTCATCGGGGCCCTCTGTCCGGTGCCCGTCCCTGTAGATGGCACAGTCGACGATCACGCTGCGTATTCTCCCGTCGCTCGCAATCCGCCGCACGCGCGCGTACGCCTACGCTGGGCCGCATGCCCACGCTGATCCTCGTCCGGCACGGACGATCCACCGCCAACACCGAGGGACTGCTCGCCGGGTGGACGCCCGGTGTCGCCCTCGACGAGCGCGGGGCCGCACAGGCCGCCGCGCTGCCCGGGCGGCTCGCCGGGCTGCCGATCTCCGAGGTCGTCACCAGCCCCCTCCAGCGCTGCCAGGAAACGATTCAGCCGCTCCTCGACGCCCGCCCCGGGCTCACCCCGCACACCGAGGAGCGGATCGGCGAGTGCCACTACGGCGACTGGTCCGGCCGCAAGCTCGCCGAGCTCATGGACGAGCCGCTCATGGAGGTCGTCCAGGCGCACCCCTCCGCGGCCGCGTTCCCCGGCGGCGAGTCGATGCGCGCGATGCAGACCCGCGCCGCCGAGGCCGTACGCGAGTGGAACGCGCGCGTGGAGCGCGATCACGGCGCCGACGCCGTGTACGTGATGTGCTCGCACGGCGACATCATCAAGTCGCTCGTCGCGGACGCGCTCGGACTCCATCTCGACCTCTTCCAGCGGATCTCCGTAGAACCGTGTTCCATCACCGCGATCCGTTACACCCGGCTGCGGCCGTTTCTCGTACGCCTCGGCGACACCGGTGATTTCACCTCCCTCGCACCGCGCGAGACGCCCCAGGGCGGCGACGCCCCGGTCGGGGGCGGTGCGGGCGCACCGTGATCGTCGGGCGCAGTAGGGTGAAGCGGTCCGCACAAGCGCGTTCACGTATGGACGTTCACGCACTCACGATTCCAATGGAGACAGGACGTGTCCCGTCAGGTGTTCCTCTACGACCCGCCGGAGCGTTTCGTGGCCGGCACGGTCGGACTGCCCGGACGCCGTACGTTCTTCCTCCAGGCCTCCGCCGGCTCCCGGGTGACCAGCGTGGCCCTGGAGAAGACCCAGGTCGCCGCGCTCGCCGAGCGGATGGACGAGCTGCTGGACGAGGTGGTGCGCCGCAGCGGCGGCAGCGCCTCCGTCCCGGCCATGGCGCCCACCGAGATCTCCGACTCCGCCCCCCTGGACACCCCCGTCGAGGAGGAGTTCCGCGTCGGCACCATGGCGCTGGCCTGGGACGGTGACGAACAGCGCATGATCGTCGAGGCGCAGGCCCTCGTGGAGCTCGACGCGGACACCGAGGAGGACCTCGCCGAGGCCGAGGAGCGCCTCCTCCAGGACGAGGAGAACGGCCCCCCGATGCTGCGGGTCCGGCTCACCGGCGCGCAGGCGAGAGCCTTCGCCAAGCGTGCCCTGGACGTCGTCAACGCCGGGCGGCCGCCGTGCCCGCTGTGCAGCCTCCCGCTCGACCCGGAAGGACACGTATGTCCGCGCCAGAACGGATACCGTCGCGGAGCGTGACCACGGCCGAGCTGCTCACGCGAGGTGAGCTCACGGTGCGCGGCCAGATCCGGGACGCCTCCAACGCGGTGCTGTACTGCTCCGTCGCCCACGAGGGCGAGGAGGTCACCTGCGTCTACAAGCCCGTCCGCGGCGAGCGCCCCCTGTGGGACTTCCCCGACGGCACCCTCGCCCAGCGCGAGGTCGCCGCGTACGAGGTCTCCGAGGCGACCGGCTGGGGCCTCGTGCCGCCCACCGTGCTCCGCGACGGCCCGTACGGCGAGGGCATGGTCCAGCTGTGGATCGAGGCCGAGCCGGGCCCCGAGCTGCTGGCGCTCGTCGACAGCGAGGAGCCGGAGCCTGGCTGGAAGGCGATCGGCCTCGCCGAGGTCGGCGAGGGGAAGACGGCCCTGCTGGTGCACGCCGACGACGAACGGCTGCGCCGCCTCGCCGTCCTCGACGCCGTGATCAACAACGCCGACCGCAAGGGCGGCCACCTGCTGCCCGCCGGGGAGCGCCTCTACGGCATCGACCACGGCGTCACCTTCAACACCGAGAACAAGCTGCGCACCCTCCTGTGGGGCTGGGCGGGCGAACCGCTGCCGGGCGACGCCGTCGACGTACTCAAAGGCCTCAAGGAGGCTCTGACGGGCGATCTGGCCACCCGGCTGGCCGCCCTGATCACGCCCGCCGAACTCGACGCCACGCGCGCGCGTGTCGACGCGCTGCTGGCCTCCGGAAAGCACCCGGAGCCGAGCGGGGAGTGGCCCGCCATTCCCTGGCCGCCGGTGTAGGAGCACACTGGGCGTGGCCCTGCACAGGGGCCGGATTTGCGCAAGAACGCCTTACCGGCCATCTGGCCCGGTCCGGTTCGTATACGGAACATCCGTCCGGTTAGGCTCATGACATGCATGCCTGGCCCGCTTCCGAGGTCCCCGCCCTGCCTGGTCAGGGCCGCGACCTGAGGATCCACGACACCGCGACCGGTGGTCCGGTCTCCCTCGACCCCGGTCCCGTCGCCCGTCTCTACGTCTGCGGCATCACGCCGTACGACGCGACCCACATGGGACACGCGGCGACCTACAACGCGTTCGACCTCGTGCAGCGCGTGTGGCTCGACACCAAGCGGCAGGTTCACTACGTCCAGAACGTCACCGACATCGACGACCCGCTCCTGGAGCGCGCCGAGCGGGACAGCGTCGACTGGGCCGCCCTCGCCGAGAAGGAGACGACCCTCTTCCGCGAGGACATGACCGCCCTGCGGATGCTTCCGCCCCGGCACTACATCGGGGCGGTCGAGGCGATACCCGGGATCGTTCCGCTCGTCGAACGGCTGCGGGACGCGGGCGCCGCCTACGAGCTCGAAGGGGACGTCTACTTCTCCGTCGAGTCCGACCCCAACTTCGGCAAGGTCTCGAACCTCGACGCCGCCGCCATGCGGCTGCTGTCCGCCGAGCGCGGCGGCGACCCGGACCGTCCGGGCAAGAAGAACCCGCTCGACCCGATGCTGTGGATGGCCGCCCGCCCGGGCGAGCCGAGCTGGGACGGCGGCTCGCTCGGCCGCGGCCGCCCCGGCTGGCACATCGAGTGCGTCGCCATCGCCCTCGACCACCTCGGGATGGGCTTCGACGTCCAGGGCGGCGGCTCCGACCTCGCCTTCCCGCACCACGAGATGGGCGCCTCCCACGCCCAGGTACTGACCGGCGAGTTCCCCATGGCCAAGGCGTACGTCCACGCCGGCATGGTCGCCCTGCACGGCGAGAAGATGTCCAAGTCCAAGGGCAATCTCGTCTTCGTGTCCAGGCTGCGCTACGACGGCGTCGACCCGGCCGCGATCCGCCTCGCCCTGCTCGCCCACCACTACCGGGCCGACTGGGAGTGGACCGACCAGGTGCTCGAAGACGCCGCCGCGCGCCTCGGACGGTGGCGTGCCGCCGTCTCCCGGCCCGACGGATCGTCCGCCGACGCCCTCGTCGAGGAGATCCGGGAGGCCCTCGCGAACGACCTCGACGCCCCGGCCGCGCTGGCCGCCGTCGACCGCTGGGCGGCGTCGCAGCGGGAACAGGGCGGCTCGGACGAGGGCGCCCCCGGCCTCGTGTCGAGGGCCGTGGACGCGCTGCTCGGCGTCGCGCTGTAAGGACGTCACAGCGAAAGGGCGCTTCCTCCGCGTGGAGGAGGCGCCCTTCGTGTCACCCGGTACCGGTCAGATCTTGCGGATCTGGATGCTGCGCAGGATCTGCGGGGTCTGGGAGTCCCAGATGCCGATGACCTGGTGGCCGAAGGCGAAGGCCTCCTGGACCTGGTCGTGGGTCTGGGCGTTCGGGTTGAACAGGACCCTCAGCTGGTTGTTGATGACCAGCCCGATCACACTCGGCTGCCCCGGCAGCGGCTGCACGACGTCGATGTAGCCGGTCGCGATGCCGGCCTGGAGCGCCTGCTGCTGCACCTGCTGCTGGATGTACTGGACGGCCACCTGCGCGATCTGCTGAAGATGCTGCTGCACCTGCTGCTCGACCTGCTGTTGCTGTTGCTGCTGCTGGCCCAGCTGCTGTTGCTGTCCGTAGCCCTGCTGCTGCCCGAAGGGCTGCTGGCCGAGCTGCTGGAGCAGCTGCTGGTACGGCTGCTGCTGGCCGAGCTGCTGGAGCTGCTCCAGCGAGCCGCCGCCCATGCCGAAGGGCTGCTGCTGCCCGAACGGCTGCTGCTGGCCGAAGTTCTGCTGCCCGAAGGGCTGTTGCTGTTGCTGCTGGTACGGCGAGGTGCTCGGGAACTGCTGTCCCTGCTGGCCCTGCTGCTGTCCCAGTTGTCCCAGTTGGCTCATCTGCGGGGTGGTGCTCATGCGGGTGCCACCTTCCCTTGATGGTCGGGAATTGCCGTTGCTGGTTGGGAAATTGCCGTCCGTCAGCCCGTGACGACCAGGCCGACGATCTCGTCGTCCGCGAACCACACGCGGACGTCGGGGTGTCCCCCCGCGAAGGCGGAGTGCACCGCCTGGCGGATCTCGGGGGACGGGTGGTTCAGGTTCCGCCAGCCGCCGGCCACGAACAGCCGGAGCCTGGGCGGGAGTTCACGCGGGTACGGCAGGAGCTCGTCCCAGTACTTCTCGGCCTGGCCCGAGCCGACCGCGTGCGGCAGCAGATGGGTCACCGCCGCCTTGATGTCGGGCCGGGTGCCGATCCGCTGCGAGGCGGGCCGGCCCGGCGCGTCCTGTTGCGGGGACCCGGTCGCCCGCAGCACCGCGCGGGCCCGTTCCGGGGACATCGGTGCCTGGGCGGCCGCCTTGAGCATGCCCTGGAGCGCGGCCAGGGCGCCGACCACCATCGGGGAGGCCGAGGAGGTCCCGGAGAACGTGTCCGTGTACCACGCGATCTCCTCGGGCCCGCCCTGGAGGTCGCCGGGCTTGTCCCAGAACCCTCCGGTGGTCGTGACCTCACGTCCCCAGCCCTGGGCGTCCACACGGGCCCCGTAGTTGGAGAACGCCAGCCTGGAGCGGTCCGGGCCGTGGTCGCGGCCGTGCGTGCCGGGCGGGGGTGCGCCCGCGCCGACCAGGACGGCACCGGAGGACTGGTTGGACGGGTTGAACGGGTTGCGCCACGACTCCGGGAACTCGTCCGGACGGCGCTCGTAGACGGCGTCGTCGAGGGACTCGCCGCCGTTTCCGGCCGCCGCCACCACGATGACGCCCTTGGCGGTGGCGTAGCGGACGGCCGCGAAGTCGTCCGGCCACCAGTCGAGCGCGATGTAACCGCGCTGGTCGTCCCGCTCGGCGAACTCGAACTTCGGTCCGGGCCGGTGGAGTTCGACCAGGACGATGTCGCCGGGGCCGAGCCGGTCCGCCGCCGCGTGAATCGCGGCCGCGGTGCCGATGCCCTGGAAGGACGCGGCCGCGGTGACCGCCTCCGGCGCGATGCCGGTGACGCCGTGCTCGCCCAGGTCGCCGCCGATGACACCGATCACGGCGGTGCCGTGGTTGCGCCAGGCGACATCCGTCAGCGGGGTGCCGACCACGACTCCGGCCAGCTTGGCGGCGAGATCCTCGTGCCCCAGCTGCCAGGAGCCCTCGACGTCGATCACGGTCACGCCCTGACCGGCGCCGCCGGGCCGCTGCCACGCCCAGTGGGCGTCGATGCCCTCGGGTGCGGGGCGCAGATAGCCCTGGCGGCTGCTGAAGTCCGGGGTGACCGGGGCGCCTTCCTTCAGCCGCCCGCTCTCCTCGCCGACCTGCCCGAGGGTGGCGGGGACGGCACCGGGCTTCACGTACGCCGTGTCGACGCCCGGCAACGCGGCGATCCGCGACCGCAGTTCCTGCGCCCGGCCGCGGTTGCCGCTGACCCGGTAGAACAGCGCGAGATCGGGCACGTTCCCGTCGCCCGCCGTCGCCGACTGCTGCAACCTCTCCTCGCTTCCGAACAGCGGTTCAAGCGTGAGCTGTTCGTCGCTGAGGAACATGTTCAGGGCCGACACGTCCGCTCCCGCCGCCGACCGTACGCCCTCCGCCCGGGCCCGCAGCCGGGCCTCGGGACGGGCGACGACGATCAGTTCCTGCTCGGCCCCTCGATAGGTGAATCCCGCTCCGTCGGGGCCCGGCCCGGAGGCTCCCGGGCCCTGCGCCGGCTGTACCTGGTCGGTCATCGGGTACCGCTCCCTTCGCTCCTTGCGGGTGCCTGGTTGCGGGTTGGTGCGCCTCCGGGGGACAACCAAGCACTCCCGCGGCCTCCCGTCCACCCCCCTTTTCGTGAACTCGGTTTGGAAACAAGTTGAATTGGGTAACGTGTGCAATCCGTCCTGAAACAGATGTCACGCAACAATCCGGCCAAAGACTGCGGTGGTTACTGTCGTGTGATGGGGTGGGAGGCGTTTGCTGACCGTTCGGCCGGCCACCGCCGGCCCCTTGGCAGAAGGACGCACAGTGGCACCCACAGACCGTTCCTTCGCACGTCGAAGACTGCTCACCGCGACCGCGGCGCTCACGGGGACAGCGCTGCTCGGCGGCACGGCCCACGCGGCCGAAACGCCGAAGTCCGCGTGGCCCGACCAGTTCCCCCTGCCCGACGGCTTCCAGCCCGAGGGCATCACCATCGGCCACCGGCCCTTCGCGTATTTCGGCTCGCTGGCCACCGGAGCCGTCTACCGGGCGAACCTCGCCACCGGCCGCGGCTCCGTGATCAGCGAGGGCCTCGGCACCGGACACCCCACCGTCGGTCTGAAGATCGACCACCACGGCCGGCTGTTCCTGGCCGGCGGCGACAGCGGCGAGATCCGCACGGTCGACGCCCGCTCCGGGAAGATCGAGAAGGTGTACGCCACCGGCGGCACCTTCGTGAACGACGTGATCCTCACCCCGGGCGCCGCCTGGTTCACCGACTCGTTCAAGCCGCAGCTGTACAAGCTGACCAAGGCCGGCGTGGAGACGGTGCCGCTGACCGGCGACTGGGTCCAGGGAGACGACTTCACCGCCAACGGCATCGAGCGCACGCCCGACGGCAGCGCCCTGCTCGTGGTCAACGCCTTCGCGAACGGCGGCACCTTGGAGCGGGTCGACCCACGCACTGGAGCCGCCCGGGCCGTCGACCTCGGCGCATCGAAAATCCCCAATGGGGACGGCCTGTTGCTCCTCGGCAAGACCCTCTATGTGGTCCAGCAGGCGCAGAACGCCATCGACGTGTTCCGCCTGAACGCGGCCGGTACCAAGGGCACGGCGATCACCCGGATCACCGACCCGCGCTTCCGTATCCCCACCACCGTCGCGGCCTGGGGCGAGCGGCTCTACCTGCCCAACGCCCGCTTCGACGTGGAGCCGACGCCCGACACCGAGTACGACGCGGTGTCGGTGCCGAAGGTCTGAGCACGAGAAGGGCGGTGCGCGTGACGCGCACCGCCCTTCAGCTCACTCCTCTGAGGACTCCTCGTCCTCCCCGCCCGCCGCATCCGGCTTCGGCGGCTTCGGAGGCTTCGTACGACCGCTGGGGTTGTCCCGCAGATACGACGTGCCGTCGCCGCCCTCGGTCGCGTGACCGCCCGGAGGCGTCGGCCCGCCACCGTCCCGTCTGCGCAGATACCGCTCGAACTCGCGGGCGATCGCCTCACCCGACGCCTCCGGCAGCTCCGCGGTGTCCCGGGCCTCCTCCAGCGTCTGGACGTACTCGGCGACCTCGCTGTCCTCGGCGGCCAGCTGATCCACGCCGACCTGCCAGGCGCGCGCGTCCTCGGGCAGCTCGCCCAGCGGGATGCGCACGTCGATGAGATCTTCGAGCCGGTTCAGCAGAGCCAGCGTCGCCTTCGGGTTCGGCGGCTGCGACACGTAGTGCGGTACGGCCGCCCACAGGCTGACCGCCGGCACGCCCGCGTGCGTGCACGCCTCCTGGAGGACGCCGACGATGCCCGTGGGGCCCTCGTACTTGGTCTCCTCCAGGTCCATGCGCTGGGCCAGGTCCGGGTCGGACGTGGTCCCGCTGATCGGGACCGGACGCGTGTGCGGGGTGTCACCGAGCAGGGCGCCCAGGATCACGACCAGCTCCACGCCCAGCTCGTGCGCGAAGCCGAGGAGCTCGTTGCAGAACGAGCGCCAGCGCATGGACGGTTCGATACCTCGGACCAGGACGAGATCACGCGGCTTGTCGCCGCCGACACGCACCACGGAGAGGCGCGTCGTCGGCCAAGTGATCTTCCGTACACCGCCGTCCAGCCACACCGTGGGGCGGTTCACCTGGAAGTCGTAGTAGTCCTCGGCGTCCAGCGCCGCGAACACCTCGCCCTTCCACTCCCTGTCCAGATGCGCGACCGCGGTGGAGGCGGCGTCGCCGGCATCGTTCCAGCCCTCGAACGCGGCCACCATGACCGGGTCGATCAGCTCGGGAACCCCCTCGAGCTCGATCACCCAGTGCCTCCTTCCGACGTGCCCTCACGTACGCCCCAACCTTACGGCGTCCAGCGGGGGCGTCCGCAGCCCCCTTGCACGGGGGAGTGAACGCATCACTGCCCCATTAGCCACCCCGGAACACCCCCCATTCCTCGGATCTGTGCCGGATCACCCTGCACACCTGTCACAGGTCGCGGGGAATGACCCGGGTAGACGTCGGATGACCGGGAGAGGTCCGATGACCAGCGAGTCGGTTCACTCACTCGTGTGGCGGTACGTCGATCAGGGCGCCCGACGTGCGGCTCGTGCGCAACTCTTCGTCGGGTGAGCGGAGTTGCCCCAGGGGCGCGGGTACGGCGTGTCGGGACGGTGTACCTCGTCCTGTTCGGCACGGGAACCGTGGGGGCGCTGGTGGCGGCCCTGTACGTCCAGGACCCGGCGGCCGTGGTGGCGGCGCTGCTGCCCACCGGGGCGGGCGCGTATCTGGCGTGGAGCGCGTACCGGGCGGACCGGGTGGAGGCCGCCGCGGCGGAGAGCCCCGAGGCCGCCGCCGACCGCCTCGCCGTCGCGGTACGGCGACAGTGGGAGACGGAAGCCCAGGTGCGGCGGCTGGAGGACCCGTATCCGCTGCCGGTCTCCTGGCGGGCGGCGGACCCCGGACTGGCGGAGGTGCCGCTCACCGGCGGGTCCGGGGACATCGAGGAGGTGTTCGAGGGGCTCCCCGGGCGGCGGCTGCTCGTCCTCGGCGACCCCGGGTCGGGCAAGACGGTCCTGCTCGTACGACTCCTCCTGGCGCTCCTCGGCCGGCGCCGCGACGGCGAGCCGGTACCCGTGCTCTTCCCGCTCGCCTCCTGGGACCCGGCCGCCGAGGATCTGCGCGGGTGGATGGAGCGGCGGCTGGTCCAGGACCACGCCGAGCTGGGGGCCGCGGCCGACGGCGGCACCCTCGCCGGCACGCTGCTGGACCGGCGGCTGGTGCTGCCGGTGCTGGACGGGTTCGACGAACTGCCCGACACCGTCGCCGCGTTGGCGCTGCACGGCATCAACGAGATGCTGCCGTACGGCTGCGGCATGGTCCTGTCCAGCCGCCCCGCCGAGTACCGGGCCGCCCTGCGGCCGCGCGACGGGGTGCCGGCGCGGCTCACGGGGATGGCGGGGCTACGGCTCGAACCGCTCGGCGCGCGGGACGTCGCCGCGTATCTGCTGCGGGACGCGGGAGGGGAGGGGACGGAGGCCGCGGAGCGGTGGCGTCCGGTGGTCGAGGCGCTGGGCACGGACACACCGGTCGCGCGTGCTCTGACCAGCCCGCTGACGGTCACGCTCGCCAGAGCCGCGTACAACCCGCGACCCGGGGAGGGGACCGGGCAACTGCCCGACCCCGCCGAGCTGTTGCGGTGCGTCACCCCGGCGGCGGTGGCCGTCCACCTCTTCGACGCCTTCATCGACGCCGCCTACCGCCCGCACCCGCGCCGCCCCGGCCGCTGGACGGCGACACAGGCACGCACCGCCCTGGTGTTCCTGGCCCGGCGCACGGAGCGGGGGAGCGACGGAGCGGCGGAGGTGGCGTGGTGGAGGCTGCACGGGGCGGTGCCGGGGGTACTGCCACGAGTGCTGGCCGGGATGCTGCTCGGCGGGCTGGCGTGGCTGGTCGAGGGAGCGACCCTGTCGGTGATCTTCCACTTCACCCGCGACCCGGTCTACGCCCCGTACTGGGACGACCGCGGCGGGCTCGGCGTGCTGGCCGGATGCCTGTGCGGAGGGCTGGTCGGCGGACTCGCGGCGGCTTCGGTCGCCGCCGGGCTGAGCTCGGTCGCCGCGATCGGCCACCTCACCCCCGCGCTGGTGCTGGAGCGGCTGGCCGACGACGGTTCGGTGGTGCTGGCCGGACTGGTCTGCTGCGGACTCGCGGTCGGACACCGGCCGCCGCTGCGCCCACCGTCCGCCTGGGACCGGCGCGTGGTGCTCACCGGCATGGTGGTCGCGCTCCTGTATGTGGCGGCGTACGGGAATGCGTGCGGGGTCATCAGCGCGGTGGCGTTCACGGTCGCGGCCGGAGCCGTCGGCGTGGACGGCACGCCACCGCCGCGCAGCCCCGTCGCCCGCATCCGCTGGGTGTGGAGCCGACGGGGTCTTGTCACGGGCCTGTCGGCCGGCGTCCTGCTGGGCGGCGTCTATCTGGTGGAGGGGCTGCTCACCGGGGTCCTCGGCGGGGACGTGACCCGGTACTACGTGGCACCGGGGCAGCCGGTCGAAGCCGTCCTGGAGGCGTGGCGGCAGGGCGCCCTGTTCGCGTTCATCTGTGTGCTGGTGCAGGGGATGCGCGCGGCCCCCGTGGACCTCGCCGGACCGGCCGACGCGGTCACCCTGCTCCGCAACGACCGGCGCACCCTGGCCACCTGCACGTTCACCGCGGCGGCCCTGGGTGCCGCGATGTTCGGCGCCCAGGACTGGATCATGATCACCGTCGCGCGGCTCTGGTTCCCCGACGCGCTGTTCACCGACGCATACGGCTGGCTCTACCTCGCCGGACTGATCCCCGCCCTGGTGATGGGCCTGGCCACCGGAGTGCGCCAGACCGCCTGGAGCCGCTACGCCGTCGCCCGCTGGCACCTGGTGCTGCGCGCCGGGCTGCCCCGCGACCTCATGGCCTTCCTCGCCGACGCCCACGAGAACCGCGGTGTCCTGCGCCGCGTCGGCGCCGTCTACCAGTTCCGGCACATCGAGTTGCAGCACCATCTCGCGGGCCGCCATCCGGCCGACAGCGAGCGGTAGTTCACAGCGACGCCCGCAGCCACTGTTCCACGCTCGCGATGTGCACCGTCGCCCACGACCGCGCCGCCTCCGCGTCCCGGTCCCGCAGGGCGGCCAGGATCATGCGGTGCTCGTGGAGGGTGCGGCTGACGGCGTCCTCCTGGGTGAGGCCGCGCCAGATGCGGGCCCGGGTCGTCGGGCCTGACAGTCCGTCAAGGAGGGAACAGAGGACGGAGTTGCCGGAGCTCTGCACGATGCCCCGGTGGAAGTCGAGGTCGCAGGCGACCAGTTCCTCCACCGAGGGCGCCGTGCCCAGCTTGTCCAACTGGGCCGACAGGGCGTCCAGTTGCTGCTCACTGATCCGCAGCGCCGCCATCGAGGTCGCGGCCGGCTCCAGGATGCGGCGGACCGCGAGGAACTCCAGGACGGTGTCGTCGCGGTGGAAGTCCACGACGAAACTCAGCGCCTCCAGGAGGAGTTGGGGGTCCAGGCTCGTCACATACGTGCCGTCGCCCTGCCGTACATCCAGGATCCGGATCAGCGACAGGGCGCGCACGGCCTCGCGCAGCGAGTTGCGGGACAGCCCGAGCTCGGCGGCCAGTTCGGACTCCTTGGGGAGCCGGTCGCCGGGGCGCAGCGCGCCGGAGACGATCATGCCCTTGATCTTCTCGATCGCCTCGTCGGTCACTGCCATGGCCGGCCTCCCAGTGGTTCCCGCATGCCCGTCAAGACATCCGATGTCTTACGCCATTATGGGGGCCGACCAGCCGAACAGGGACCCAAATGCCCCGCTCAGACAAGTGCTTCCAGGTCGGCGATCACAGCCCGCTCGTCCAGCGTCGTCAGCACCCGGTCCCGCATCAGCACCCGCCCGTCGACGACCGTGTCCCGCACATCCGCCGAGTGCGCCGCGTACGCGAGCGTCGACCACGGGTCGTGCAGCGGCCGCAGATGCGGGGCGTTCAGATCGAGGACCACCAGATCGGCGCGCTTCCCGGCCTCCAGCGAGCCCAGTTGGTCCCCGAGCCCCAGCGCCCGCGCCCCCTCGATCGTCGCCATCCGTACGGCCTGCTCGGCGCCGACCGCAGTGGGGTCACCGCCCGCCTTGTGCACCAGCGCCGCCTGCCGCACCGCCCCCAGCATGTCGAGGGTGTTGGAGCTGACGGCCCCGTCCGTGCCGAGCCCGACGGTCACCCCGGCGCTCAGCAGCCGCGGCACCGGCGCGATCCCGCAGCCCAGCTTCAGGTTCGACACCGGGCAGTGGGCGACCGACGTGCCGGTGCGGGCCAGCGCCGCGATCTCCGGCCCGGTGAGGTCCACGGCGTGCGCGAGCAGCAGGTCCGGGCCGAGCAGACCGAGCGAGTCGAGCAACTCCACCGGACGCTTGCCGTACTTGACCTCCACGGTGGCGACCTCGGTCGCGTTCTCCGAGGCGTGGATGTGCAGCAGGGCCCCGAACTCCCGCGCCAGCGCGGCGATGTCCAGCAGCTGGTCGGGGCTCAGGGTGTACGTGGAGTGCGCGAACACGACCGGCCGGGTACCGGGACGGGCCGCGCCCCTCGCCTCCAGGTCACGGCGCGCCCACGAAAGACGGTCCTCGTACGCGATCGCGTCCGGCGGCTCCGGTACGTCCATGAAGGTGGGGCCGGTGTGCAGCCGCCAGCCCGACTCCCGTGCCGCCTGCTCGGCCGCCTCGTGGAACCAGTACATGTCGAGCGCGGAGGTCACCCCCGCCCGTACGCTCTCGGCGACCGCCAGCCGGACCGCCGCCGCCACGTTCTTCGGCGCCAGCAGCTCGGCCTCCGCGGGCAGCACCCGCTCCAGGAAGCCCTGGAGGGTGACGTCGTCGGCGCGGCCGCGCAGCAGGGTCATCGCGAGATGGGTGTGCGTGTTGACCAGTCCGGGCAGGACGAGACAGCCCGCCGCGTCGACCGACTCGTCGGCCGTGAAGCGCGTGCGCAGCTCCGCGGCCGGGCCCACGGCGAGGATCTCGCCCTCGTGGACGGCAACAGCCCCGTCCCGTACGACAGTTCCCTCGTCGTCCACGGTCAGTACGTCGCCGCCGTGGACCAGCAGATCGATGCTCACGCCTGGTACTCCTCCGCCAGCAGCCGCAGCGCCTCCAGAGAGACCACCGCGCCTCGCTCGACACCGGCCGCGACGACATCGCGGTGCGGGTCGTAGGCGCTGGCGCCCTCGTCGTCCACCAGCTCGTCGGCGTTCGCCCCGTCGATGACGAGCACACCGCCCGCGACGAGCCCGCGCAGGGACGCCGTGACCAGCAGCGCCGACAGCTCCATCTCGATCGCCGCGAGCCCGGCACCGTCGTACGAGAAGATCGGGAGCAGGCCGGGCTGGAAGGCGGCCCGGGTCCAGACGATGCCCCGGTGGTGCGGGGCGTCCGCCGCGCGGGCCGCGCGCTGGAGGGCGAGGACCGCCTCGGGGGCGGAGACCGCCGGGTACTCCGGGGGCAGCAGCTGCTGGGTGACGCCGTCGTCGCGGACGGCCGCCTCCGCGATGACGAGGTGGCCGTCGCCGATGCCGGGCTTCATCGCGCCCGCCGTGCCGAACCGCAGGATGGTGCGCACGCCCGCGTCGGCGAGCTCCTGGAACAGCAGGATCGCGCCCGGACCGCCTACCCCGTGCGAGGCGACGACGACCGGCAGGCCCTTCCAACTGCCGCTGAACACACGGTATTCGCGGTGGTACGAGACCTCCTCGGCGCCGTCGAGCAGCGCGGCGACGGCCGCGGCGCGCGCCGGGTCGCCGACGACGACCGCGTGGGCCGGCAGGCCGGTGCGGGGTATGCGGGTGATGGGCAGCAGGTCCTGCGTCATGAGGCGGCTCCGGTGGACGGGCGGACACGGCGACGACGGCGTGCCGTGGTGAGGAAGAGGGCGCCGAGGGTGACGACGTACGGCGCGGCGTCGGTGGCCTGTTGGGGCAGACCGAGGCCCTGGAGACGGAAGCCGGCCGCCTCGGCGAGGCCGAAGAGCAGCGCGGCGAACAGCACGCCCAGCGGCAGGGCGCGGCCGAGCATGACGGCGACGACGGCGATCCAGCCGCGGCCCGCGGTCATGTTCTCGGTGAACAACGTGACGTTGCCGAGGGCCAGTTGGGCGCCCGCGAGACCGCACAGCACACCCGAGACCAGCACGGCCGCGTACTTGTACTTCGCCGGGCTCACCCCGAGGGTCGCCGCCGCGTCCGGCGCCTCGCCGACCCCGCGCAGCCGCAGTCCCCACACGTGCCGGGACAGCATCACCGCGGCCACCGCGACCGTCGCCCACGACAGATAGGCGAGCGGGCTGAGCCCGCCGATCAGCGGCAGTCCGGCGAGGGACGGGTCGTCGAAGGTGCCCTGCACGCCGAAGACCGTACGGAGGAGGAAGCTGGTCAGACCGACGGCCAGCAGATTCATCGCGATGCCGAGAACCACCGCGTCCCCGCGCAGAGTTACCGTCCCGACGGCAAGGATCAGCGAGTACGCCGCCGCCGCGAGGGCCGCCGCGAGGACGCCGAGCCAGGGGCTGCCGGTGAACCAGCTCGTCGCCACCGCCGTGAAGCAGCCCATCAGCATCATGCCTTCGAGGCCGATGTTGAACACCCCCGCCCGCTCGCACAGGGCACCGCCCAGCGCGGCCAGCAGGATCGGGGTCAGCGCGCGCAGCGCCGACATCAGGAGATCGGAGTCGAAGAACATCACACCGCCTCCTTACGACGGTCGAACCACCGGCGGGGGAGGGCCAGTCGGGCCGCGAGGAACACGATCACGATGGCCTGGAGCACCTGCGTCAGCTCGCGCGGCACCTCGGTCGTGCGCTCCATCGCGAGACCGCCGACCGAGAGCACCGCGAAGAAGAACGACGCGATCACGGTACCGAGCGGGGCCGCGGCGGCCAGCAGAGCCGCCGTAAGTCCCGTCCAGGTGTAGCCCGGTGCGGTCAGGGAACCGTCGACGAAGCGGTACGGGAAGCTCAACACGCCGATGGCGCCCACGAGTCCGGCGATCGCCCCGGACACGGACATCAACTTCAGGGTCAGGCCCCGGCGTTCGACACCCGCGTACGCGGAGAAGCGCGCGTTGAGACCGGTCATCCGTATCTCGTACCCGAACGCGGTCCGCTTGTCCGTGAACCAGTAGGCGGCCGCCGCGAGAACGACCAGAACCAGACCGAAGGTGACCGTCGAGTCACCGAAGGCGGGCAGCGCCACCCCGTCGGGCAGGGCGCGGGTCTGCGGGAGGCTGGAGCCGGGCTCCTTGAGCGGGTAGCGCGCCAGATAGGAGGCCAGCGACACCGCCGGGTAGCTCAGCAGCAGGCTGCTGACCAGCAGCGGGACACCGAAGTGGTTCTCGCACAGGGCGGCCAGCGTGGCGTACGCGGCGCCCGCCGCCATGCCGGCCAGCAGCGCGAGTACGACGGTGAGGGGCGCCGGCAGCGGTGAGTACAGGCCGGTCACGGCGGCGGTGATGCCGCCGAGGACCATCTGGCCGTCGCCGCCGAGGTTGATGAGCCCGGCGCGCAGCGGGATCGCCAGCGCGAGGGCCATGCCGAGCACGCTGGTCCCGGTGGTGAGCGTGGCCCCGATGCCGTCGGCGCCGAGGGAGCCGGTGAGGACCGCCTCGTACGCCGCGACCGGGTCCGCGCCGGTGCCGACGAGGAAGAGGGCGCCGATGAGGACGCCCGCGAGCACGGAGAAGGTGATGGGGGAGCGCAGGGCTCCGGATATCCGGTTGTTCATGTCAGTCGACGGCCTCCACCGGGACGGCGGCGCCGGGGGTGGTGCCGCCCGCCATCGCGAGGCCCAGCGTCCGTTCGTCCGCCTCGTTCTTGTCGTACGACGCCGTGATCCGGCCCTCGTACATGACCAGCACCCGGTCGGCCAGGCCGCGGATCTCGCTCAGCTCGGCCGAGACGAGGAGCACGGCATGGCCGGCGTCGCGGTAGGCGATCAGCTGGTCGTGGATGTTCTGGATGGCGCCGATGTCGACACCGCGCGTGGGCTGCTCGACGAGCAACAGCGGGGCTTCATGGGCGAGTTCGCGGCCGATCAGCAGCTTCTGGAGATTGCCGCCGGACAGCGCGGACGCGGGTACCTCGGGCGCCGACGCCTTGATGCCGAAGCGCTCGATCAGCCGCTGCGCGTGCGCCCGGACGGACGCCGGCGGCAGCAGGCCGCGGGACGACAACGACGTACGGTGATGGCCCATCGCGAGGTTGTCGGCGACGGAGGCCGCCGGTGCCGTACCGACCGCGTGCCGGTCCTCGGGAACGTACGCCAGGCCCTTGAGGCGGCGTTCGGTCGCGGAGGCGTGGGTGATGTCGTCGCCCCGGAGGGTGACGTGCCCGGCGGTCGTGTGCCGCAGTCCGGCCAGTGCTTCGACGAGCTCGCTCTGGCCGTTGCCCGCGACGCCCGCGATGCCGACGATCTCGCCCGCGCGGACGGTGAGTCCCGCCTGGTGGACGCCGTCGGTGGTGAGGCTCGCCACGTCGAGGACCACGTCGCCCGGGGTGCCCCGGTCGTGGATGCGGTCGAGTTCGACCGCGCGGCCGGTCATCGCGGCGGCGATCTCGTCGGCGGAGGTCTCCGCAGTGACCAGACGGGCGACGACCCGGCCGTCCCGGAGGACGGTGACGTTGTCGCTGCCCTCAAGGACCTCGCGCAGCTTGTGCGTGACGAGGATCACCGTACGGCCCTGTGCGGCGAGGGACTTGAGGACGGCGAACAGGGCGTCCGCCTCGGTGGGCGTGAGGACCGCGGTCGGTTCGTCGAGGATCAGCGTGCGGGCACCGCGGTGCAGCAGCTTGAGGATCTCGACGCGCTGCCGCAGGCCCACCGGCAGGTCACCGACGCGCGCGTCCGGGTCCACGGCCAGGCCGTGCTCCTCGGCGAGTTCGCGCACCCGGCGGCGGGCCGCGGCCCGGTCCACCAGGCCGAAGCGGCGCGGCTCGGCGGCGTAGACGACGTTCTCGGCGACCGTCAGCGAGTCGAACAGCTTGAAGCTCTGGTGGACCATGCCGAGCCCGGCGGCCATCGCGTCGCCAGGGCTGGAGAACCCGGATTTGATGGAGCGTCCGTCGATGCGGATCGAACCCGCGTCGGCGCGCTCCAGTCCGTAGAGGATCGACATGAGCGTGGACTTGCCCGCGCCGTTCTCACCCATCAGGGCGTGGATCTCGCCGTGGCGGACGGTCAGGTCGATGGAGTCGTTGGCGAGCGTGCCGGGGAACCGCTTGGTGATTCCCCGGAGCTCGACAGCGAGGCCCCCGGAGCCCTCGGCGTCAGCTGGCGGCGGGGTCATCGACCTTCAGCTCTCCGGAGACGATCTGGTCGCGCAGCTCCTTGACCTTGGCCAGGACGTCCTTGTGGTCGGCGATCACGCACTTCGAGGAGTCGACGCCGTCCTCCAGGCCGGTCAGGCTGATGCCGCCCTCCTTGAGGCCGTAGGAGACGGTGCCGGTCTTGCCGGACAGGACCGACTCGATGCCCTTCTCCACGGCGATGTCCGTGCGCTTGATCACGTTGTCGACGACCGTGCCGGGCGCCGAGACGCACTGGTTGACGTCGACGCCGTACGCGTAGGCGCCCTTGGCCTTCGCCGCCTCGAAGACGCCGTAGTTCCCGGCCGCGGCGGCCGCCATGATCTGGTCGTAACCCTTGGCGAGCAGGGTGTTCGCCTGCTCCTTGGCGCGGGCCGAGTCGTCGAAGGGGGACTGGCCGCCGACGAAGCGGGTGTCCGTGGTGGTCTTCGACGCGACCTTCTTGGCGCCGGCCGCGAACGGGTCGCTGTAGCGGCGGAACTGGGGCGTGTCGAGCACGTCGACCGCGCCGACCTTGCCGGACTCGCTCAGCAGACCGGCCTCGGCGCCCGCGAGGTAGACGCCCTCGTGCTCCCGGAAGACCGCGCAGCTGACGTTCTTGAACGTCTTGGTGGTGCAGGCGTCGATGATCAGGAACTGCTGCTTCGGGTTCTTCTCGGCCTGCTGCGCGACGATGTCCGCGAACTCGAAGCCGACCAGCACGATGACGTCCGGCTTGGCGTCGACCGCGGCCTGCACGTTCTGCTGCTGGGAGGCGGTGTCCGTGGACTCGTAGACCTTCTGCGAGCCGTCGTGCTGCTTCGCCGCGTCCTTGACGCCGCTGACGGCGAGCTTCAGGAACTCGTTCTGGCCGACGGCGTCCGGCGTGACGAGGGTGAACGTCTTGCCGCTGCCGCCGCTCGCGCTGTCGGAGGCGTCGCTCTTCGCGGCGGCGTTGCACGCGGTGGCCGCGGTGACCATCAGCGCGGTGGCGGCGGCGATCTGCAGGGAACGGCGGTGTCTACGGGACATCGGGGACCTTCCGGGTACGGCGAGACACGCTCCGGCGGGAGCGGCGATGAGGGTGGGTGAGGAGACGCTGGAACGGGGACGGGTCAGCGTCGACAGCCGTCACCGGCACACCGGCCGAAGTCGAGGAAACGGCGCTTGGTCAGCAGCACGGGCCTCCTCCTTCGTCTCGGTCTGCGGACTGATTGCCGGACAGTAGCATCCGTTTCCGGACACCTGCCCGACTGTCTCGAACTATGGTTCTCCCAGGTCATGTACCGTGGCCGGACAGCACCGGAACATCAGGAGTGTCCCGATATGTCCCAGGAATTGCGTGCCGTCGACTGGACCGGCGACGGTCTCGCGCTCATCGACCAGACGCTGCTCCCGCACCGCAACGAGACGATGGCTGTCCGCGATGTGGACACCCTGGTCGACGCGATCCAGCGGCTCGTGGTGCGCGGCGCGCCCGCGATCGGCGCGGCGGGCGCCTACGGCGTCGCGCTCGCCCTGGTGCAGGGCGAACGCGAGGGCTGGTCCGAGGCCGAGGTACGCGCCGCCGTCGCACGCATCCGCGAGGCCCGGCCGACCGCCGTCAACCTGATGGTCTGCGTGGACCGCGTGATGACCCGCTTCGACGAGGGCCTCGACGCGGTCCTCGAAGAGGCCGTCGCCGTCCAGCGCGAGGACGTCGAGGCGAACCGCGCGATGGGCGCCTTCGGCGCCGACTGGCTGCTCGAACTGGTCGGCGAGGAGCGGCCGTTGCGCATCCTGACCCACTGCAACACGGGCGCCCTCGCGACGGCCGGCTGGGGCACGGCACTCGGCGTCATCCGCGAACTCCACGCGCGTGGACGCCTGGAGGTCGTCTACGCCGACGAGACGCGCCCCCTGCTCCAGGGATCCCGGCTCACCGCCTGGGAGTTGGTCCAGGAGGGCATACCGCACTACGTCCAGGCGGACGGGGCCGCTGCCGGCACCATCCTGCGCGGCGAGGTGGACGCGGCGATCGTCGGCGCGGACCGCATCGCGGCGAACGGCGACACCGCGAACAAGGTCGGCACGGTGGGCGTGGCGCTCGCGTGCGCGGATGCGGGCATCCCCTTCCTGGTCGCGGCGCCCACGACGACCGTGGATCTCTCAACCAAGACCGGCGACGAGATCCACATCGAACTCCGGGGCGAGGCCGAGGTGTTGGAGTGGGGCGGCGTGCGGACGGCGCCCGCCGAGTCGCGCGGCCACAACCCCGCCTTCGACGTGACGCCGGGGCGGCTGGTGACGGGGCTGGTGACGGAGCGGGGGGTGCTGGAGGTGTCTGCCGGGCAGCTGCCGGGGGAGCACTTGAGCTAGCTCGTCGTACGCGAAAGGCGGCCCGGTCGAGGTGACCGGGCCGCCTTTTGATGTTCCGTCAGCGCTGCGAGAGCTCCAACTCCAGCAGCCACTCCACGACTTCGGTGTGGTGCCGCGCCTGACGCGGATCGGCGCCCCACACATACAGCCCGTGCCCCGCGACCACCACCGCCGGCATCCGCGGATTCCGCGCCGCCTCCAGTCGGTCCCCGAGCACCTTCATGTCCTGGCTGTTGGCGATGACGGGCAGCGTCACCTCGACGTCGTGCGCGGGCTGCCCGACGCCCTTGAGCATCTCCACGTCCTTGAAGACGATCCCGCCCGGCTCCCGCCGCCCCATCGCCACAGAGGCGACCGTGTGCACATGCACCACGGCCCCCGCCCCGGTCAGCGCGGCGACCCGCGCGTGCAGCTCGGCCTCAGCGGACGGCTTGCCGCCCTGGACGGCGGCGCCCTGCGCATCCACCAACACCACATCGGCAGGCGTCAGTTCACCCTTGTCGTGCCCGCTCGCGGTCACCGCCAGCCGCAGCGGGTCCCGGGTGAGGACGACGGACAGGTTGCCGGAGGTGCCCCGCATCCAGCCGAAGCCGGCGAAGCGGGCGGACTCGGCGGCGAGGACCGCCCCCGCCTCCTCCAGGTCCAGTTCGGTGATCTCGGCGGTCATACGGTGCTCCCGGTGGTGCTGATGGTGATCTCGTCGAACGCCCCCGCCTCGGCATGGCCGCCGACGCCCTGTTCGTAGTACGGCTCCCCGGGCCGCCGGATCCCGACGGCCCGCCAGCCGGCGGCGACGGCCGCGTCCAGCTCGCCGGGCCGGTCGGAGAGGAAGAGGAGCCGTGACGGCTCGACGCCGGTCGCCTCCGCGATACGGCGGTACGACTCCGGCTCCTGCTTGGGCCCCGCGTTCTCGGTGTCGTACAGACCCGAGACGAGCGAAGTGAGGTCGCCCGCCGGGCTGTTGGTGAACCACGCCCGCTGCGCGGCCACCGACCCGGACGAGTAGACGTACAGCCGGGTGCCCGCCGCGTGCCAGGCCCGCAGCTCCGGTACGACGTCGTCGTAGAAGTGCGAGACGAGGTCGCCGCGCGCGAAGCCCTCGGACCAGATGATGCCCTGGAGGGTCTTGAGCGGGGTGGCCTTGCGGTCCTCGTCGAGCCAGGCGTTCAGGGCCTTCTCGACGGCGGCCGCGTCCGCGTCGGGGTCACCGAGCTCCTCACGAACCTGGGCGACCGCGCGGGCCACGTCCGGATCGTCGCCCCGCTCGGCGAGCAGCGCGCCGAAACGCGAGCGCGAGTACGGGTACAGGACGTCGACGACGAAGCCCGTGGCGCTCGTGGTGCCCTCGATGTCGAGCACCACGGCGTCCACGTCGTACCGCAAGTACTGCAAGGTCATGCGGAGGCCCTGTCCGCCTCGTAGCCCGCCGCGATCGTGTCGTAGTCCGGGAAGCGGGAGGCGATCGTCGAGCCGGTGAAGTTGCCGATCCAGCCGTCCTCCTCGTGGAAGAAGCGGATCGCGGTGAACGACGGGCTGATGCCCATGTCGAACCAGTGCGTGGTGCCGCGCGGCACGCCCAGCAGGTCGCCCTTCTCGCAGAAGACCGCGTGGACCTCGCCGTTGACGTGGAGGTAGAAGATGCCGGAGCCCGAGACGAAGAAGCGGACCTCGTCATCGTCGTCGTGCGTGTGCTCCTGGAGGAACTTCGCGCGCGCGGCGGCGGCCTTCGCCGGGAACTCCGGGTCGTCGCTGGGGTGCAGGCCGAGGACGTCGACGGTGGTGAAGCCCTCCTCGGCGTTCAGCTTGTCGATCTCCGGGCCGTACGCGGCGAACACGGTGTCACTGTCGGCGTCGAACGGGACGTCCTCACGGATCGGCCACTGCTCGTAGCGCACGCCCAGCGGCTTGAGCGCCTCGGCGATCTCGGCGGGGTCCGAGGTGCGGCGGACCAGCGTCTCGGGGCCGGACTCGGACCAGGTCGTCAGCAGGGTCATGGGAGCAACTCCAGGCGTCTGGAAGGGATGTCCGGATACCGAGACAAGCACCGGACGGGCGGGGGAGGAAGAGGGGCGACGGCGGGAACGGAGGCGAACAGCGGTCAGCCGCGACACAGCGCGCCGGGACAGCGGCGCATGCAGGGCATACACATCGCTTTCGCGCCAGGTGTCGTCATCGGGGCCTCACTGAGCCGGGTCGGGTGCCGGTTCTCCGATGCTAACTCCTGCCGCCACCTGCACTGCGTGTGACGTAGTCGTTGTCTCACTTTCTGAGAAACCGCTTCCCATACTTTGACGTATGGCTGAAATCGTTCTCATCATCTGCGTATGAAGACGCTGCTGCTCGTCCGGCGGCTGTACGTGGACCTGCTCCGGTCGACCACGGCCAGCTGTCGCTGACCCCTCCCGGAGCCCTGGCCCGCCCCCCTCTGCGCGGGGGCGCATCACGCAACCCCTGCTCCGGGTCGAGCGCCCCTTTTCGCCACCCCCTTGTACCTGGAGCCCCTCATGTCCCGCATTCGTCTGCCCCTCGCCGCGCTCTCACTGGCCTCCGTCTCCGCGCTCCTCCTCGCCGGCTGCTCGCAGTCCACGGACGCCTCGAAGGACACCGGCAGCGCCGCCGCCTCCGCGTCCGCCGCCACCGGCAAGAAGCCCGCCCCCTTCAGTGACGGCGCGGTCAAGGTCGCCCTGGTCCGCCAGAGCGGCGCCGGCGACTACTTCGAGCAGTGGGGCAACGGCGCCAAGGCCCAGGCCAAGGCCCTCGGCATCGACCTGACGGTCTACGACGCCCAGGCCGACAACGCCAAGCAGGCCACCGACCTCTCCTCGGCCATCAACTCCGGCGCGAAGGCGATCATCGTCGACCACGGCTTCCCGGCGACCATCCAGCCGGAGATCGACAAGGCCGTGAAGAAGGGCATCAAGGTCGTCGTCTACGACGTCGAGACCGCCACCAAGGGCGTCGTCTCCACCAAGCAGGACGACGCCAGCATGGCCCAGGCCGTCCTCGACGTGATGGCCAAGGAGGTCGGCAAGGACGCCAAGGTCGGCTACGTCAACGTCGCCGGCTACGCGGCCCTCGACAAGCGGAACACGGTGTGGACGAAGGAGGTCGCCGAGCAGGGCTGGAAGCAGGAGTTCAAGGTCGGCAAGGTCACCGACTCCACGGCCACCGACAACGTTCCCCTGGTCTCCGCCGCGCTCACCCAGCACTCCGACGTCGTCGGCGTCTTCGCCCCCTATGACGAGCTCGCCAAGGGCACCGTCCTCGCCGTCCAGAACAAGAAGCTCCAGGACAAGGTGAAGGTCTTCGGCGCGGACGTCTCCAACGCCGACATCCAGCAGATGACCGCCGCCGACAGCCCGTGGGTCGCCACGGCGGGCACCGACCCGTCCGCGGTGGGCGCGGCCGTCGTCCGCACCACCGCCCTGGAGCTGGCCGGCCAGCTGAACAAGACCTCCGTGGAGTTCCCGGCCGTCGCCATCACGCAGGACTTCCTGCGCGAGAAGAAGATCGAGAACATGGACCAGCTGCGCGAGGCGCTGCCCGCGCTGAACCTCTCCCAGGTCTCGACCGCGGACTGGATCTCGAATGTCGCCCACTGAGACGACCGCGCCGGGTGTCACCCCGGCCGTCAGCCTCACCGACGTCAGCATGGCCTTCGGAGGCAAGACCGTCCTTGCCTCCGTCTCGCTGGACATCGCACCGGGCAGCGTCGTCGCGCTGCTCGGCGCGAACGGCGCCGGCAAGTCCACGCTGATCAAGATCCTGTCGGGTGTGCACACCGACCACGGCGGTCAGGTGCGGGTCGCCGGGGAACCCGCGGCCCTCCAGTCGCCGCTGGCCGCCCGGCAGTTGGGCATCCAGACCGTGCACCAGCGCATCGGCGAGGGCGTGGTGCCCGGCCTCACGGTCGCCGAGAACCTGGTGTTCGAGGAACTCGCGCAGCGCCGCGGCAACCCGTTCCTCAACGGCGGCAAGCTGCTGGCCAGGGCCCGGGAGATCCAGGCGGGCCTCGGCCTGGACTGGAGCGACGGCCTCCTCAAGCGGGACGTGAGCGAACTCGGCATCTCCGACCGCCAGTTGCTCATCCTCGCCCGCGCCCTCGCCACCCGCCCCCGCCTCCTCATCCTCGACGAGCCGACCTCCGCGCTGTCCGCCGCCGAGGCGGAACGCCTGTTCGCGCTCGTCGAGAGGATGCGCGACGACGGCATCGCCGTGCTCTACGTCTCCCACCGCCTCGGCGAGATCGACGCCCTGGCCGACCGCCTGGTCGTCCTGCGGGACGGCCGTCTCACCGACGACCAGGCCAAGCCCTTCGACTGGGACACGGCCCTGCGCGCGATGCTCGCCCAGGCCCAGGAGGCGACCACGGCCCGCCCGGTCCAGGAAGGCGCCTCCGGCGAAGTCGCGCTGTCCCTCCGGGGCGTACGCCTCTTCGAGGGCCGCACCCCCCTGGACCTGGACGTACGCGCCGGTGAAGTCACCGGCGTCGTCGGCCTGTTGGGCGCCGGCAAGACCGAACTGGCCCGCGGCCTGTTCGGCGCCGAACCCTTCACGGCGGGCTCCGTCGAACTCGACGGCAGGACCTACGCGCCCCGCCGCCCCTCCGACGCCATCCGCGCCGGCGTCCACCTGGTCCCCGAGGACCGGCACGCCGACGCCCTGGTGCCCGGCTGGTCACTCGCCCAGAACATCTCCCTGCCGTTCCTGAAGTCCCTGTCCCGGGCAGGTCTCGTGCAGCGCGGCAAGGAGGACGCCCTCGGCCGCGACACCATCGAGGCCCTCGGCGTCGTCGCCCGCGACGAGCACAGCACCGTCGAGGAACTCTCCGGCGGCAACCAGCAGAAGGTCGTCGTCGGCCGCTGGCTCGCCGAGACCCCCCGCGTCCTCATCCTGGACGAGCCGTTCCGAGGCGTGGACATCGGCGCCCGCCGGGACATCGGCCGCCGCGCCCGGTCCCTGGCCGCCGAGGGCGCCGCCGTGCTCGTCCTGTCCGCCGACGTCGACGAGATCCTGGAGATCGCCGACCGGGTCGTCGTCCTCGCCGCCGGTGAGATCCACCTCGACGCGTACGGCGAGGACGCGGAGCGCGACCGCGTCATCCAGACCATCTCGGCGTCCGTCTGACCTGGCCGCCCGCCGCCCGCCGCCCGCCGAAGCCGAAGCTGAAGCCGAAGCCGAAGAAAGCATCCGCCATGACCACTCAGCAGAGCACCGAGGTCCCCACGAAGGCGGCGATCCCGCCCGGCACCTCCACCGGCGCGCGCGTCCAGAACGCCGTCATCAAGTACGGCTTCATGTTCGTCACGGTCGCGCTCTTCCTCTACTTCGCGCTGAGCGAGGGCTCCTTCCGCGAGTCGGCGACCCTCCTCGACACCCTCCGGTACGTCTCCGTCGCCGCGATCCTCGGCCTCGGCGTCACCCTGACCATGGCCGTCGGCGGAATGGACATGTCCGTCGGCGCGGTGGCGGGGCTCGGCGTCTCGGTCGCCGCCCAGACGATGGTCGTCTACAACCAGATCGGCACGGTCGCGATCATCGCGGTCATCGCGGCGGGCGCGGTGGCCGGCCTGCTGAACGCCCTGCTGATCGTGGTCCTGAAGATCCCCGACATGCTGGCCACGCTCGGCACGATGTTCGTCATCCAGGGCACCAAACTCATCCTGGTGGACGGCCAGTCGATCACCCCGGGCATGACCCTCGACGACGGCTCCACGGCACCCGGCAAGTTCACGGACGGCTTCCTGAAGATCGACCGCGGCACGGTCCTCGGCATCCCCGTCTCGGTCCTGATCTTCGGCGGCCTCACGATCGCCGCCTGGGTCTTCCTGGCCCGCACCCGCTGGGGCCGCGTCCTGTACGCCATCGGCGCCAACCCCGAGGCCTCCCGCCTGGCGGGCATCCGCGTGGGCGCGTACCGCTCCCTCGCCTACGTCATCTCCGGCGTCCTCGCCTCCATCGGCGGCCTGATCCTGGCGTCCCGCATCGGCCAGGGCGATGTGTCCGCCGGAACCTCGCAGCTCCTGGAGGCGGTGGCGGTCGCCCTGGTCGGCACCTCGGTCCTGGGCCGCGGCCGCCCGAACGTGTGGGGCACGGCCCTCGGCGCGGTCCTCATCGGCATCATCACCACCGGCCTGACCATCAAGGGCCTGCCGTACTACACGCAGGACGTCGTCGAGGGCGCGGTCCTCATCCTCGCCCTGGTCTTCAGCTTCACCCTGTCCAAGCGCCGCACCGCATAAGGGAGTTCACCGACCATGGGCTACCGCATCCTGGAGACCGACGACATCCCGGCGTACCTGCGCGAGCAGGGCCACTGGGAGGACCTGGACGACATCACCGTCCGCGAGGTCTCCGACGGCAACGTCAACCGCGTCTTCCTCGCCTCGAACGCGGCCGGCACCCGCAGCCTCGCCCTCAAGCAGGCCCTGCCCTGGGTCCGCGTCGCCGGCCCCTCCTGGCCGCTCAGCCCGGACCGCGCCGACGCCGAGGCCCGCGCCTACGAGCAACTCGCCAAGGTCGCCCCGGACGAGATTCCCGGCATCCACGGCTACGACCCCGAGAACTACGCCCTGGTCATGGAGGACCTCTCCGACCTGGAGGTCCTGCGCACCCTCCTCAACGAGGGCGCCTCCTACGGCCCCGAGACCTCCCCGCAGATCGGCCGCCTCGTCGCCCGCCTCTCCTTCGCCACGAGCGACTTCGGCATGCCGTCGGCCGAACGCAAGTCCCTGATCGCGGTCTCGGTCAACCCGGAACTCTGCAAGATCACCGAGGACGTGGTCCTGTCCGAGCCGTACATCGAGCACGAACACAACCACTGGCACGAGGGCGTGGCCGACCTGGCGGCGGAGTTCCGGGCCGACACGAGGCTCCGCACGGAGGTGGCCGACCTCAGGCACGTCTTCATGACCAGCGCCCAGGCGCTGCTCCACGGCGACCTCCACACCGGCAGCATCATGGTCGGCGAACGCGAAGGCATCCACGTGGTCCGCGTGTTCGACCCCGAGTTCTCCTTCGTGGGCCCGATCGGCTTCGACCTCGGCCTCTACTGGGCCAACGCACTCGTCTCCGAGGAACGAGCCCGCGCCCTGGGCCGCTTGACCGACCATGCGGACCAACTCCGCCTGTCCTGGGAGGCGTTCGAGACGGAGTTCCGGAGGCTCTGGCCGACGAGGGTGGACACGTTCTTCGACGACGCGTACCTGGACCGCTTCCTGGCAAAGGTCTGGACGGAATCCCTGGGCTTCGCCGGCACGGAGATCATCCGCAGGATCATCGGCTTCGCCCACTTGACGGATCTGACGACCCTGGAGAACCCGGTGGAGGCATCACGCCGGGCCCTGCGAATCGGCCGCGAACTGATCGTGCGGCGGAGGGATTTGAAGAACCCGAACGATGTAAGGGCAGTGGTTGAGGCGCCCCGTTAGGGGCGCGGGGAACTGCGCGACCAGCCCCCACGCCCCGTCAGACGAAACTCAACCCGCTTACTTCTTGTCGAGCAGATCCTGCACCTTGCCGCGGACCTCGTCCGTCGCAAGGCCCCGAATCGTCAGCGTCGTACGCCGCCGCAGCACGTCATCCGGCGTCTCCGCCCACTCGTTGTCCCGGGCGTACACGACCTGCGCCCAGATCTCCGGCGCGTCCGGATGCACCCGCTGACCCAACTCCGGGTTCTCGTTGGCGAGTCGAGCGATGTCGAAGGCCAGCGAACCGTAGTGCGTGGCAAGGTGCTTCGCCGTGTCGGCCGCCATCCGCGGACCCGGCGCCGGGTTGTCCACCAGCAACCGGTGCGCGACGGCACGCGGGTTGGCGACCCCCGGCAGCGGCAGCTTCTTCGGCAGCGAGGAGATCGGCTCGTAGTCGTCACCCAGCGGAGCGCCCGGCAGCGCCTCCAGCTTCTGCATGACCGTACGGCCGATGTGCCGGAAGGTCGTCCACTTGCCGCCCGCGACGGACAGCATGCCGCCCTTGCCCTCGGTGACGACGGTCTCGCGCTTGGCCTTGGCGGTGTCGCCGGGGCCGCCCGGCAGCACGCGCAGACCCGCGAAGGCGTACGTGATGAGGTCACGGTCGAGCTGCTGGTCCCGGATGGAGAACGCGGCCTCGTCGAGGATCTGGGCGGTGTCCTTCTCGGTGACCGAGACATCCGCCGGGTCGCCCTCGAACTCCTCGTCCGTGGTGCCCAGCAGCAGCATGTCCTCCCACGGCAGCGCGAAGGTGATCCGGTACTTGTCGATCGGGGTGGCCAGCGCGGCCTTCCACGGCGCGGTCCGCTTCAGGACCAGGTGCGCGCCCTTGGAGAGGCGGATGGACGGAGCCGCGTTCGGGTCCTCCATCTTGCGCAGGTGGTCGACCCACGGGCCGGTCGCGTTCAGCACCAGCCGGGCGTTGACGCCGAACTCGTCGCCGGACTGGCGGTCGCGCAGGTCGGCGCCCGTGACCCGGCCCTTGGTGAACCGGAGTCCGGTCACCTCGGCGTGGTTCAGGACCACCGCGCCCGCCTCGACGGCCGCGCGGACCGTCATCAGCGCCATGCGCGCGTCGTTCATCTGGTCGTCGCCGTAGACCGCGACGGCCTTGAGGTTGTCGGTGCGCAGCTCGGGCACGTCCTGCGCCGCCTTGGCGGGGGAGAGGAGGTGGCCGACGCCGTCACCGAACGCGGACAGTGCGGAGTAGGCGAAGACGCCCGCCCCGAGCTTCGCGGCGCCGTGCGGCCCGCCCTTGTACACGGGGAGGTAGAACGTGAGCGGGTTCGCCAGGTGGGGGGCCACCTGGCGGGAGACCGCACGGCGCTCGAAGTGGTTCTCCGCCACCAGCTTCACCGCGCCGGTCTGCAGGTAGCGCAGGCCGCCGTGGAGCAGCTTGGAGGAGGCGGAAGAGGTGGCACCGGCGAAGTCGCCGGCGTCGACCAGGGCCACCCGCAGACCGGACTGCGCGGCGTGCCAGGCGGTGGAGATGCCCAGGATGCCGCCGCCGATCACGAGAAGGTCGTACGACGCCTTGGAGAGCTGCTCCCGGGTCTCGGCGCGGCTCGGGTTGGAGCCGGAGGCCGGGCGCGTACCGAGGGCAGGCACGGACTGCAGGGTGGACTGACTGGTCATTTCGGGTTCTTACTCCTCATCAGAGCGCTGTGGGCCTTCGAGTGGCCCGGCTCAGCTCTCGTCGTCGTCCTCAAGCCAGCCCATGGTCCGCTCGACGGCCTTGAGCCAGCTCTTGTACTCACGGTCGCGGGCGTCCGCGTCCATGCGGGGGGTCCACTCGGCGGCCCGGCGCCAGTTGGCACGCAGGTCGTCGGTGCTGGTCCAGAAGCCGACGGCGAGACCGGCGGCGTAGGCGGCGCCGAGGCAGGTGGTCTCGGCGACCATCGGACGGACCACGGGGGCGTCCAGGAAGTCCGAGAGGGTCTGCATCAGCAGGTTGTTGGAGGTCATGCCGCCGTCGACCTTGAGGGCCGCGAGCTCGACGCCCGAGTCCTTGGTCATGGCGTCCGTGATCTCACGGGTCTGCCAGGCGGTGGCCTCCAGGACGGCACGCGCGAGGTGCGCCTTGGTGACGTACCGGGTCAGACCGGCGATCACACCGCGGGCGTCGGAGCGCCAGTACGGGGCGAACAGACCGGAGAAGGCCGGCACGAAGTACGCGCCGCCGTTGTCCTCGACGGAGAGCGCGAGCGTCTCGATCTCGGCGGCGGTGGAGATGAGGCCCATCTGGTCGCGCATCCACTGCACCAGCGAACCGGTGACGGCGATCGAGCCCTCGAGGGCGTAGACCGGCTTGTCGTCGCCGATCCGGTAGCCGACGGTGGTCAGCAGACCGGAGTACGAGTTGATGATCTTCTCGCCGGTGTTCATCAGCATGAACGTGCCGGTGCCGTACGTCGACTTGGCCTCGCCCTCGGCGAAACAGGTCTGGCCGAACAGGGCCGCCTGCTGGTCACCGAGCGCGGAGGCGACCGGGATGCCGCCGAGCAGGTCGCCCAGCTTGCCGCCGGTGACCTCGCCGTAGACCTCGGCGGAGGAGCGGATCTCCGGGAGCATCGACAGCGGCACACCGATGGACTCGGCGATCTTCTCGTCCCACTCCAGCGTGTGGAGGTTCATCAGCATGGTGCGGGAGGCGTTGGTGACGTCGGTGTAGTGCTTGCCGCCGTTGACACCGCCGGTCAGGTTCCAGATGACCCAGGTGTCCATGGTGCCGAAGAGGATGTCGCCGGCCTCGGCGCGCTCGCGCAGGCCCTCGACGTTGTCAAGGAGCCAGCGGGCCTTGGGGCCCGCGAAGTAGCTCGCCAGCGGCAGACCCGTCTCACGGCGGAAACGGTCCTGTCCGACATTGCGGCCGAGCTCCTTGCAGAGGGCGTCGGTGCGGGTGTCCTGCCAGACGATGGCGTTGTGGACGGGCTCACCGGTGTTCTTGTCCCACAGCAGCGTGGTCTCACGCTGGTTGGTGATGCCGATGGCCTTGATGTCGTCCCGGGTGATGCCGGCCTTCTGGATGGCTCCGGCGACGACTTCCTGGACGTTGGTCCAGATCTCGTTGGCGTTGTGCTCGACCCAGCCCGGCTTCGGGAAGATCTGCTCGTGCTCCTTCTGGTCGACGGAGACGATACGTCCGTCGCGGTCGAAGACGATGCAGCGGCTGGAGGTGGTGCCCTGGTCGATGGCGGCAATGAACGGGCCATGCCCGTGGGATGCGATGCCGGCGGTGTGCGCGTCGGTCACTGTGTGCTCCTGGGGTTCCGTGAGTAAGAGGGACTGTCTACGACTGCTTGTGCGAACCGCTGGTTCTAAGCGAAAGCGACGTTGTAGATACCCGCAGCGATCGCGCCGCCGATCAGCGGACCGGCGACCGGGATCCAGGCGTAGCTCCAGTCCGAGCCGCCCTTGTTGGGCAGCGGCAGGAGGGCGTGCACGATACGCGGACCGAGGTCACGGGCCGGGTTGATCGCGTAGCCGGTCGGGCCGCCGAGGGACAGACCGATCGAGACGACGACCAGCGAGGTGATCAGGGCGCCCAGGGTGCCCAGGCCGTTGCCGCCGTCGTTGAGGCCCTGCGTGAGGACCGCGAGCACCAGCACGACGGTGCCGATGATCTCCGTGGCCAGGTTCTGCACGACGTTCCGGATCTCCGGACCGGTGGAGAAGATGCCCAGGACCGGCCCCGCGCCCTTCTCCTGCGCCTCGACGGCCTTGACCTTGGTGGCCTGCGCGCCCGGACCGCCGACGATCTCCTTGTCGGTGAGGTGCGCGTGGAACTGGCCGTAGTAGGCGACCCAGACCAGGGCCGCGCCGATCATGGCGCCGAGCAGCTGTCCGCCCCAGTAGGTCGGGACCTGGCTCCACTCGATGCCGTTGTCCTTGAGCGCGAGCGCCAGGGTGACGGCGGGGTTCAGGTGCGCGCCGGAGAGCGGCGCGGAGGTGTAGACGGCCGTGAGAACGGCGAAACCCCACCCGAAGGTGATGGCGAGCCAGCCGGCGTTACGGGCCTTGGAGGCCTTCAGCGTGACAGCGGCGCAGACGCCGCCGCCGAGCAGGATGAGTATGGCGGTACCGATGGTCTCGCCGATGAAGATGTCGGAGCTGGACACCCGCGACTCCTTTGTCCTTCGTCCAGGGGAAGCAGAACCCCGGGTCCCTCCGGTGGTTCGCGTGCCCTCGGGGGTGAGGGCGATGCCGGCCTCTGGCGTTGTCACACTCTAGCGCGTATTGCCGGTAGGTGTTCGACAATGCCGACCGATGGACGGGAGTCTCACCCCCGCGTTACATGTGCGTCAAGAGTCCTGTTATCGAAAACACGATCGTTATTGATTGCTGTGAGCTATCGATCTTCATGCGGGACCCCTGTGGCGCATCGCCCGATATGTCCACTTCAGGGTATGGCGAAGACCGGAACCTCCGAAAGGAGGTCCCGGTGTGCTCTTACCGATTCCTAGAAGCGCCCGGCGCCCAGGTCGCGCGAGACCGCGCGGGCGCAGTCCCGCACCGCCGCGATCAGCTCGGGACGCAGCGCCCCCTCTTCGTCGGACCGGCACAGCCGCTCCACGGCCCCCGTGATGCCGACCGCGCCCACCGGCATCCGCCGCCGGTCGTGGATGGGCGCGGCCACTCCGGCCACGCCCTCCCAGGTCTCCTCCACGTCCGCCGAATAGCCCCGCGCGCGTGTGATGTCGAGGATGTTCTCGAAGGCGTCCAGCTCGCACACCGTGCGATCGGTGAACGCCTTGCGGTCCGCCTCGATCGCCTCACTGTGTGCCACCGGGTCGTACGCCGACAGCACCTTCCCCAGCGCCGTGGAGTGCAACGGCTGCATGGCCCCGATCTCCAGCACCTGCCGGCTGTCGTCGGGCCGGAAGACGTGGTGCACGATCAGCACGCCCTGCTGGTGCAGGACGCCCAGATAGACGCTCTCCCCGCTGGAGCGGGCCAGGTCGTCGGTCCACACGAGGGCACGCGCGCGCAGCTCGTGCACATCGAGATAGGTGGTGCCCAGGCGCAGCAGCTCGGCCCCGAGCTGATACCGCCCGGAAGCCTCGTCCTGCTCCACGAACCCCTCCAGCTGGAGGGTGCGCAGGATGCCGTGCGCGGTGCCCTTGGCGAGGCCCAGGGCCGAGGCGATGTCCGAGAGGCCGAGCCGCCGCTCGCCGCCCGCGAGGAGCCGCAGCATCGCGGCCGCCCGTTCGAGCGACTGGATGTTCCGTGCCATCGCCGTTCCGCCTCCGTCCCCTTCGACCGCCGAGTGTTACGGCGCCGCTGCCGCTGTTCGGCAATGTCGAACACTACTAGTCCATGCCGACGGACCGCCAATGGTCGTACGACACGTTCACGCCACTCGCCGCGCAGTATCGCGTCACTCGTATCCCGTTGGTGACCAGCCCGTCATCCTCGTCCGCCCCGTGGACGTATCGACAGCCCGGGGCCGGTCCCGGCTACCCTGGCCGCGTGCGTCCGCTGTGGGAAGTACCACGGCAGGACGCAAAGCCGACAGCCGTCGCACCCACAGGGAGCCCTTTCATGGCCTCGTTGCCACCGACCCCTTCCGCCGACAGCCGGACCCGCGCGTCCGCGCTCCGCGAGGCGCTCGCCACCCGAGTGGTGGTCGCCGACGGAGCGATGGGCACCATGCTCCAGGCGCAGGAGCCCACCCTGGAGGACTTCCAGCAGCTGGAGGGCTGCAACGAGGTCCTCAACGTGACACGCCCGGACATCGTCCGTTCGGTGCACTCCGCGTACTTCGACGCGGGCGTCGACTGCGTCGAGACCAACACCTTCGGCGCCAACCTCACCGCGCTCGGCGAGTACGACATCCCCGAACGCGTCCACGAGCTGTCCGAGGCCGGCGCCCGCATCGCCCGCGAGACGGCCGACGAGTACGCCGCCCGCGACGGCCGGCAGCGCTGGGTCCTCGGCTCGGTCGGCCCCGGCACCAAGCTGCCCACCCTCGGCCACACCACCTTCGGCGCCATCCGCGACGCCTACCAGCGGAACGCCGAGGGCCTGCTCGCCGGCGGCGCCGACGCCCTGCTGGTGGAGACCACCCAGGACCTCCTCCAGACCAAGGCCTCCGTCATCGCGGCCCGCCGCGCCATGGAGACCGCCGGATACGACGTCCCCCTGATCGTCTCCGTCACGGTGGAGACCACCGGCACCATGCTCCTCGGCTCCGAGATCGGCGCCGCGCTCACCGCGCTGGAGCCCCTCGGCATCGACATGATCGGCCTGAACTGCGCCACCGGGCCCGCCGAGATGAGCGAGCACCTGCGCTACCTGGCCCGCCAGTCCCGCATCCAGCTGTCCTGCATGCCGAACGCGGGCCTGCCGGTGCTCACCAAGGACGGCGCCCACTACCCCCTGACCGCCCCCGAGCTGGCCGACGCGCAGGAGAACTTCGTCCGCGACTACGGCCTGTCCCTCGTCGGCGGCTGCTGCGGCACCACCCCCGAGCATCTGCGCCAGGTCGTCGAGCGCGTCCGCGGCATCGCCCCCACCGAGCGCCACCCGCGCCCCGAACCGGGCGCCGCCTCGCTCTACCAGACCGTCCCGTTCCGCCAGGACACCTCGTACCTGGCGATCGGCGAGCGCACCAACGCCAACGGCTCCAAGAAGTTCCGCGAGGCCATGCTGGAGGCCCGCTGGGACGACTGCGTCGAGATGGCCCGCGACCAGATCCGCGAGGGCGCGCACATGCTCGACCTGTGCGTGGACTACGTCGGCCGCGACGGCGTCGCCGACATGGAGGAACTCGCCGGGCGCTTCGCCACCGCCTCCACCCTGCCGATCGTCCTGGACTCCACCGAGGTCGACGTCATCAAGGCCGGCCTGGAGAAGCTCGGCGGCCGCGCGGTCATCAACTCCGTCAACTACGAGGACGGCGACGGCCCCGAGTCCCGCTTCGCGAAGGTCACGAAGCTCGCCCAGGAGCACGGCGCCGCGCTCATCGCGCTGACCATCGACGAGGAAGGCCAGGCCCGCACCCCGGAGAAGAAGGTCGAGATCGCCGAACGGCTCATCGACGACCTCACCGGCAACTGGGGCATCCACGAGTCGGACATCCTCATCGACACCCTGACCTTCACCATCTGTACCGGTCAGGAGGAGTCCCGCAAGGACGGCATCGCCACCATCGAGGCGATTCGCGAACTCAAGCGCCGCCACCCGGACGTCCAGACCACGCTGGGCCTGTCCAACATCTCCTTCGGCCTCAACCCGGCCGCCCGCGTCCTGCTCAACTCGGTCTTCCTCGACGAGTGCGTCAAGGCGGGTCTGGACTCGGCGATCGTCCACGCGTCGAAGATCCTGCCGATCGCCCGCTTCACCGAGGAAGAGGTCCAGACGGCCCTCGACCTCATCCACGACCGTCGCGCGGAGGGCTACGACCCCCTCCAGAAGCTGATGGCCCTGTTCGAGGGCGCCACCACCAAGTCCCTCAAGGCGGGCCGGGCCGAGGAACTGGCCGCCCTGCCGCTGGAGGAGCGCCTCAAGCGACGCATCATCGACGGCGAGAAGAACGGTTTGGAGGCCGACCTCGACGAGGCCCTTCAGACGCGCCCCGCCCTCGACATCGTCAACGACACCCTGCTGGACGGCATGAAGGTCGTCGGCGAACTCTTCGGCTCCGGCCAGATGCAGCTGCCGTTCGTCCTCCAGTCCGCCGAGGTCATGAAGACCGCCGTCGCCTACCTCGAACCGCACATGGAGAAGGTCGAGGGCGACGAGGCCGGCAAGGGCACCATCGTGCTCGCCACCGTCCGCGGCGACGTCCACGACATCGGCAAGAACCTCGTCGACATCATCCTGTCCAACAACGGCTACAACGTCGTCAACCTCGGCATCAAGCAGCCGGTCTCCGCGATCCTCGACGCCGCCGCCGAGCACAAGGCCGACGTCATCGGCATGTCCGGGCTCCTGGTCAAGTCCACGGTGATCATGAAGGAGAACCTGGAGGAGCTCAACCAGCGCGGCCTCGCCGCCGACTTCCCGGTCATCCTGGGCGGCGCCGCCCTCACGCGCGCGTACGTCGAGCAGGACCTCCACGAGATCTACGAGGGCGAAGTCCGCTACGCCCGCGACGCGTTCGAGGGACTGCGCCTCATGGACGCCCTCATCGGCGTCAAGCGCGGCGTCCCCGGAGCCAAGCTGCCCGAGCTCAAGCAGCGCCGCGTGCGGGCCACCGCGGGCGCCGCCGCCGAGGTCGAGGAGGCTCTGACATCAGCGGCTGGCGCCGCGGGCTCGGAAGGACACGTCCGCTCCGACGTCGCCGTCGACAACCCGGTGCCCACACCGCCGTTCTGGGACACCCGCGTCATCAAGGGCATCCAGCTCAAGGAGTACGCGACCTGGCTCGACGAGGGCGCCCTCTTCAAGGGCCAGTGGGGCCTCAAGCAGGCCCGCACGGGCGACGGGCCGACGTACGAGGAGCTGGTGGAGACCGAGGGCCGCCCCAGGCTGCGCGGGCTGCTGGACAAGCTCCAGACGGAGAACCTGCTCGAAGCGGCCGTCGTCTACGGCTACTTCCCCTGTGTCTCCAAGGACGACGACCTGATCATCCTCGACGACCAGGGCAACGAGCGCACCCGCTTCACCTTCCCGCGCCAGCGCCGCGGCCGCCGACTGTGTCTCGCCGACTACTTCCGCCCGGAGGAGTCGGGGGAGACCGACGTCGTCGGCCTCCAGGTCGTCACCGTCGGATCCCGCATCGGCGAGGAGACGGCCAAGCTGTTCGAGTCGAACTCCTACCGTGACTACCTCGAACTGCACGGCCTGTCCGTCCAGTTGGCCGAGGCACTCGCCGAGTACTGGCACGCGCGCGTCCGTTCGGAGCTCGGATTCGCCGGGGACGACCCCAGCGACATCGAGGACATGTTCGCCCTGAAGTACCGGGGCGCCCGCTTCTCGCTCGGCTACGGCGCCTGCCCCAACCTGGAGGACCGGGCCAAGATCGCCGACCTTCTCCAGCCGGAGCGCATCGGCGTCCACCTGTCCGAGGAGTTCCAGCTGCACCCCGAGCAGTCCACGGACGCGATCGTGATCCACCACCCGGAGGCCAAGTACTTCAACGCCCGCTGAGAGCCACTGAGGCGCAGCTCAAGGCAGCCCCTGGCGTATGAAGGGTGTGCCCCGGACCACGTCGATTAAACGAGGCGCTTCGGTCGGCACAGTCGTACACTGGTCGGTCCACCGCAGGCCGGTTCCCGTGACGGGAACCGGCCTGATCGTCCCTCAAGGAGGTGCGCCAGGATGACCAGCACGGTCCCCGCGCTCGGAACCCGTACGGCCGAAGGATCGGCTCTCCAGGCCGTGCTCCTGGACATGGACGGCACCCTCGTGGACACCGAGGGCTTCTGGTGGGACGTCGAGGTCGAGATCTTCGCCGGCCTCGGCCACACCCTCGACGACTCCTGGCGGCATGTCGTGGTCGGCGGCCCCATGACCCGCAGCGCCGGTTTCCTCATCGAGGCCACCGGCGCCGACATCGCCCTCGCCGAACTCACCGTTCTGCTCAACCAGGGCTTCGAGGACCGCATCGGCCTCGCCCTGCCGATGATGCCGGGCGCCGCCCGGCTGCTGGCCGAACTCGCCGAGTACGAGATCCCCACCGCCCTCGTCTCCGCCTCCCACCGGCGCATCATCGACCGCGTGCTCACCTCGCTCGGCCCCCAGCACTTCGCGCTCACCGTCGCCGGAGACGAGGTGGCACGCACCAAGCCCTACCCCGACCCGTATCTGTTCGCCGCCGCCGGGCTCGGCGTGGATCCGGCCAGATGCGCGGTCGTCGAGGACACCGCGACCGGCGTCGCCGCCGCCGAGGCCGCGGGCTGCCATGTGGTGGCGGTGCCCTCCGTGGCCCCCATCGCCCCGGCCGCCCGCCGCACCGTCGTGACCTCCCTCGAAGAGGTCGACCTGGCATTTCTGCGCGGCCTGATGACGGAAATGCGCTGAACGTTCACGCAGCGTACGGCGCCGATAACGAGCGAATTCCCGGACGTAGCACGGAAAGGAATTCGACCATGGCCGGATGGCCGAATTCCGGTGCGCACACCTCCCGTTGAGGATGTGACGTTCCCCACTTCACGGGGGATCGACAGGTGGTGCGCCCTGTGCTGACTGCACCGGTTCAGGCGGCTTCGACGTGCCCTTGTGTCCCGATTGATGGGACCCTGCACGAATCCTTCCCCTGTCGGGTTTTCGGTCTGTCCGCGCCCGGTTTCGCAGCGTGATGGCAGCCCAACTCCGGTGGTTGCGAACCGTCCTGCGGGCGCCGACTAATCTCGTCGCGAGAACATCGCCGCAACCCCCGTGATCCGCCGCACCACCCATGCATGCCGGGTACACGGACCAACAGCTCTGGAGAAACTCGAGCATGAACCGCAAGACTTTGGTGCTGCCGGCCGTCATCGGTCTGCTCGCGCCGGTACTCGCCGCGTGCGGCGGGTCCGACAGCGGCAGCGGAAGCGGAGACGCGATCGTCGTCGGCACCACGGACCGGTTCACCGCCTCGAAGGACGCCCCCGCGCCCCTCGACCCGGCCTACGCCTACGACGTCGGCACCTGGAACATCCTTCGCCAGACCGTGCAGACCCTCATGATCCAGCCGCGCGGCGAGGGCGAACCCGTGCCCGAGGCAGCCGAGAGCTGCCTCTTCACCGACAGCGGCAACGAGCGCTACGCCTGCACCCTGCGCAAGGACCTGAAGTTCGCCAACGGCGACGCCATCACCGCGGACGACGTGAAGTACTCCATCGACCGCGCACGGGCCATCAACGCCGAGGGCGGCCCCGTCGGCCTGCTGTCGACCATCGACACCGTCGAGACCAAGGGCGACCGCGAGGTCATCTTCCACCTCAAAACGGCCGACGCCACCTTCCCGTACAAGCTCTCGACCCCCGTCGCCGGCATCGTCGACCCCGACGACTACGCCCGCAAGAGCCTGCGCGACGGCTTCGAGGTCGACGGCTCCGGCCCGTACACGATGAAGGCCGACGTCGAGAACAACGCCCTCGTCAACGCAGTGTTCACCAAGAACCCCAACTACAAGGGGACGCTGAAGGTGAACAACGAGAAGGTCGAGCTGCGCTCCTTCTCGGACGCCGACGCCATGGGCACCGCGCTGAGCGACGGTGACATCGACGTCATGTCCCGCACCATGGCGCCCGACCAGATCCAGAAGCTCTCCACGAGCTCCGACAGCAATGTCGACCTCATCGAGATGCCGGGTCTGGAGATCCGCTACCTCTCCTTCAACACCAACGCGGCGACCGTCAAGACCAAGGCCGTACGCCAGGCCATGGCCCAGCTCGTCAACCGCAGCGAACTCGTCTCCAAGGTCTACGGCACCGAGGCCGAACCGCTGTACTCGCTGGTGCCGGCGAGCATCATCGGCCACTCCAACTCGTTCTTCAACAAGTACGGCGACCCGAGCACCGCCAAGGCGAAGGCGCTGCTGACGAAGGCGAACATCACCACCCCGGTCAAGCTCACCCTGCACTACACGACCGACCACTACGGCTCGGCCACCAAGCAGGAGTTCGAGGAACTGCGCAAGCAGCTCAACGACAGCGGCCTCTTCGACGTCAGTATCAAGGGCGAACTCTGGGAGACCTTCCGCCCGGCCGAGCAGAAGGGCAAGTACGACGTCTACGGCATGGGCTGGTTCCCCGACTTCCCCGACGCCGACAACTACCTCGCGCCCTTCCTCGACGAGGACAACTTCCTCGGCTCGCCCTACGTCAACAGCGAGATCCGCAACACCCTGATCCCGGAGTCCCGGCGCGAGGCCGACCGGATGTCCGCCACCACCAGCCTCACCGACATCCAGGACATCGTCGCCGACGACGTCCCCATGCTCCCGCTGTGGCAGGGCAAGCAGTACGTCGCCGCCCGCGACGACATCACCGGCGTGTCGTACGCCCTCAACTCCTCCTCCACCCTTCAGCTCTGGGAGCTCGGCCGTGGCGTGAGCGGCTGATCCGTCCCGCCCCGGGCCGGTGGGACGACCCGGGCAACTCACCAACCGACGAGAAGGCGCTCGTAAGTGAACATGCGTAACCAGTGGCCGGTCCTGCCGATGATGGCGGGACTGGCCTCCGGCCTGCTGACCGGCTGCGGCACGGAGAGCGGTGACTCCGGGGGCAGTGACTCCGGAATCGTCATGGGAATGTCCGACGACGTCCTGGCCACCGACCCCGCGTCCGGCTACGACCCCGGCTCCTGGCTGTTGTTCAACAACGTCTTCCAGTCGCTGCTGAGCTTCCCCAAGGGCGGCACCGAACCGGTGCCCGAGGCCGCGGAGAGCTGCGAGTTCAGCGACACCGCTACCAAGGTCTACAAGTGCACCCTCAAGGACGGCCTCAAGTTCAGCAACGGTGACTCGCTCACCTCGGAGGACGTGAAGTTCTCCTTCGACCGCATGCTGAAGATCAACGACGACGCCGGCCCCGCGATCATGTTCCCGATGCTCGACAAGGTCGAGACACCGGACGAGAAGACGGTCGTCTTCCGGCTGAGCACACCCGACGCCACCTTCCCCAGCAAGATCGCCTCCGGCGCCGGCTCCATCGTGGACCACAGCCAGTACGACGAGGACGGGCTCCGCGAGGACGGCGAGGCCGTCGGCTCCGGCCCCTACAAGCTGGACTCCTTCAGCGACGACGAGGCCGTCTTCTCCGTCAACGAGAACTACGAGGGCACCGCCGACGTCCAGAACTCCGGCGTCACCCTGAAGTTCTTCCACGGCGACCAGGACCAGCTCAAGCAGGCCCTGACCGACGACAAGATCGACATCGCCTACCGAGGCCTCAGCGCCGGCGACATCGCCGACCTGGAGGCCGCCGGCACCGACGCGGGCGTCGAGATCGTCGACGGCACCAGCGCCGAGGTCCAGCACCTGGTCTTCAACATGGACGACCCGGTCACCGGGAAACTCGGCGTCCGCAAGGCCATCGCCTATCTCCTCGACCGCGAAGCCCTCATGAGCCAGGTCTACGAGGGCACCGCCACCCCGCTGTACTCGATCATCCCGGCCGGCATCGCGGGCCACAACACCGCCTTCTTCGACACCTACGGCGCCAGCCCCTCCAAGTCCAAGGCCGCCGCCGCCCTGAGCGCCGACGGCATCACCGACAAGGTCAAGCTGACCCTCTGGTCGACCCCCACCCGCTACGGCCCGGCCACCGACCAGGAACTCAAGGCCATCGCCGGCCAGCTCAACAAGAGCGGCCTGTTCGACGCCGACGTCAAGTCCGTCGACTACGAGCAGTACGAGAAGGACATAGCCGACGGCAAGTACGGCGTCTACGTCAAGGGCTGGGTGCCCGACTACCCCGACGCCGACAACTTCACGGCCCCCTTCTTCGGCAAGGGCAACGTGCTCAGCAACAACTACACCAACGGCACCATCACCGACACCCTCATCCCGCGCACCGCCGCCCAGAGCGACCGCTCCGCCACCGACGACGACTACGGCCGCCTCCAGGACCTCGTCGCCGAAGAGGTCCCCGTCATCCCCGTCTGGCAGGCCAAGCAGTACGCCGTCGTCCGCGACGACGTCTACGGCCTGGAGTACTGCCTCGACGCCTCGACCGTCTTCCGCTTCTGGGAGATCAGCAAGGCCTGACGAGGACCCACGGCAAGGCCTGACAACGACATACGGCAGCGGGCGCCCCCTTCATGAGAGGGGTCGCCCGCTGCCGTCGTACCCGTCGAACCGCCCGCGACTACTGCGCGCCCGGCCGCACCAGCCCGCTCTCGTACGCGTACACCGCCGCCTGCACCCGGTCCCGCAGCCCCAGCTTCGTCAGCACATGCCCCACATGCGTCTTCACCGTGGTCTCGCTGACGAACAGATCCGCGGCGATCTCGGCGTTCGACAGCCCGCGCGCCACCAGCTTCAGCACCTCCACCTCACGGTCGGTGAGCGTGTGCAGAGTGTCCGGGACCGGCTCGTCGCCGGACGGCAGATGCGTCGCGTACTTGTCCAGCAGCCGGCGCGTGATGCTCGGCGCGAGCATCGCCTCACCGGCGGCGACCACCCGGATCGCCTGCACGAGCTCATTGGCCGGGGCGTCCTTCAGCAGGAACCCGCTGGCCCCCGCCCGGAGCGCCTCCACCACGTACTCGTCGAGATCGAAGGTCGTCAGCACCAGCACCTTCGCCGGACCGTCCCGGCCCGGGCCGGTGATCTGCCGGGTCGCCTCCACCCCGTCCATCCGCGGCATACGGATGTCCATGAGCACCACATCGGGCTGCAACGCCCGCACCTGGTCGAGCGCCTGGAGGCCGTCCCCGGCCTCACCGACGACAGCGATGTCCTGCTCCGCCTCCAGGATCATCCGGAAGCCGGTACGCAGCAGCGGCTGGTCGTCGACCAGTAGGACGCGGATGGCCACGAGTGTCTCCTTCGCTAGTCCGGCCCCATTCTGCCCTGCGCCGGGTCACCGGACTCGGCCGCCCTCACCGGCAGCGGATACGGCGGGGGAGTGCCCCCGAACTCCGGGCAGTGCGCCTGGTGATCGCACCAACCGCACAGCTTGGTGGGACGGGGCCGCCAGTCGCCCGTCTCCGTCGCCTCCCGGATCGCCTCCCACAACGCCAGCAACTTGCGCTCCACGCGCTCCAGATCGGCGAGGACCGGGTCGTACGTCAGGACGTCACCGCTGCCGAGATACACGAGCTGAAGCCGGCGCGGGATCACGTTCTTCAGCCGCCAGACCACCAACGCGTAGAACTTCATCTGGAACAGCGCGCCCTCGGCGTACTCCGGCCGCGGCGCCTTGCCCGTCTTGTAGTCGACGATGCGCACCTCACCCGTGGGCGCCACGTCCACCCGGTCGATGATGCCGCGCAGCTTCAGCCCCGAATCCAGCACCGCCTCCACGAACAGCTCACGCTCGGCCGGCTCCAGCCGCGTCGGATCCTCCAGACCGAACCACCGCTCGACCAGCCGCTCGGCCTCACCCAGCCACCGCGCCAGCCGCTCGCCCTCCGGATCGTCCGCGAACAGCTCCACGACCTCCGGCCGCGTCTCCCGCAGCCGGTCCCACTGACCGGGGATCAACGACTTCGCCCGCGGCGCCGTCCGCTCCGCCGCCGGCGCGTCGAACAGCCGCTCCAGCACCGCATGCACCAAGGTGCCCCGCGTCGCCGCCTCGCTCGGCTTCTCCGGCAGCCGGTCGATCACCCGGAACCGGTACAGCAACGGGCACTGCATGAAGTCACTCGCACGCGACGGCGACAGCGACGCGGGCGCTATGGCGACGGACACCCCGGCAGCACCCACCGGCTCCGATGCCGTCGCCTGCTCGCCCACCACCGGCGGATCCACGTCCACGACCCCGCCGCCGGGGGTCTCGGCAGCGCCCTCTGTGCTCGTCTCCATGACCACAGACCTTACGGCCCGCCACTGACAGTGACCCAGTCCCGGCCGTGACCCCCGCGACGACAGAGAAAACAGAGGGGGTGCCGGGGCGTAACGCGCCGCGACCGCCGCATACCATCGACCCGAGACCCTTCCGCCGGCAGGCGCGGAAGACGCTTCGAACGAGGGGACACCGTGGACGAGAGCGGCGGGAGCGGGCAGCCGCGGTCCGGCAACCAAGAGCCGGCCCAGCACCACGCAGGCCCAACGGCCCCCACCACCGACCCCACCCACCCCGACGAAGCCGGCACACCCGCCACGCCCGATACAGACTCCGCCGAGCCGGGCAACCCACCGCAGAACACCGCGGCCGACCAGGCCCCTCGCGCCGAGACGAGCCCCGTGAACCCCCCGGCACGCGACGCAGAGGCCGCGGACGCCACAGAAGAGGCCCCCGCCACGGAGACGGCCACCTCACCCACGGACATCCCGGAAACCGGGGGAGACGAGAGCGCCGCCGACGCGCCGGCGGCACGGGAAACCGAGGACGAGCGGGCCGCGCTCGACGCGCCGGACGCCAGGGAAACCGCCGGAGAGCAGCCCCCGGCCGACACACCCCCCACCGGCGTCCCCCAGACCAACCCCGACCGCCCCTTCGCCCACTCCGGCATGGCCAAGGGCCGCCCCCCGCAGCGCCCCAAGGAACCCGGCGGCGGACTCCTCATGGGCCGCCCCTTCGGCGTGCCCGTGTACGTCGCGCCCAGCTGGTTCCTCGTCGCCGCGCTGATCACCTGGGTCTTCGGCGGCCAGCTGGAACGCGTCCTGCCCGAACTCGGCGCCGCCCGCTACCTCGTCTCCCTCTTCTTCGCGGTCGCCTTCTACGCCTCCGTACTCGTCCACGAACTCGCCCACACCGTCGCCGCCCTGCGCTTCAAACTCCCCGTCCGCCGCATCCAGCTCCAGTTCTTCGGCGGCGTCTCCGAGATCGAGAAGGAAGCCGAGACCCCGGGACGCGAATTCGTCCTGGCCTTCGTCGGCCCCCTGCTCTCCCTCGTCCTCGCCGGCCTCTTCTACGTAGCCATGCAGCCCGTCGAACCCGGCACCGTCCCCGGCGTCCTGCTGGCCGGCCTGATGATCTCCAACCTCATCGTCGCCGCCTTCAACCTCCTGCCCGGCCTCCCCCTCGACGGCGGCCGCATGCTCCGCGCCGTCGTCTGGAAGATCACCGGCAAGCCCATGAGCGGCACCATCGCCGCCGCCTGGGTCGGCCGCGCCCTCGCCGTCTCCGTCCTCATCGGCCTCCCGCTGCTCACCCAGTCCGGAGCCCTCGGCTCCAACGCCGAGGACAACGTCGGCATGGACACCGTCATGGACGCCCTGCTCGCCGCCATCCTCGCCGCCATCATCTGGACCGGCGCCGGCAACAGCCTCCGCATGGCCCGCCTGCGCGAACACCTCCCGGAACTGCGCGCCCGCAACCTCACCCGCCGCGCCGTCCCCGTCGAGACCGACACCCCCCTCTCCGAGGCCCTGCGCCGCGCCAACGAAGCCGGCGCCCGCGCCCTCGTCGTCGTCGACGCCGACGGCGAACCCCTCTCCCTCGTCCGCGAGGCCGCCATCGTCGGCGTCCCCGAACACCGCCGCCCCTGGGTCGCCGTCAGCGGCCTCGCCCAGGACCTCACCGACGGCATGCGCGTCTCCGCCGAACTCGCCGGCGAGGACCTCCTCGACACCCTGCGCGCCACCCCCGCCACCGAATACCTCGTCGTCGAGGAGACCGGAGAGATCTACGGCGTCCTGTCCGCCGCCGACGTGGAACGCGCCTTCGTCAAGGCGATGGCCAGGCCCTCCTAGCCCCGGCCGGAGCCGTCCTCGTGGTCGGCGACCCCCACAAACCCCGGTAGTCTGTTCACATGTCCGAACCGACCGGTGCCGCCCGCAGGCGCGGGCCCTTCAAGGTCGGGGACCAGGTTCAGCTGACCGACCCCAAGGGCCGCCACTACACGTTCACGCTCGAAGAGGGAAAGAACTTCCACACCCACAAGGGTTCCTTCCCGCACGACGAGCTGATCGGCGCACCCGAGGGCAGCGTTGTCCGCACCACCGGTAACGTCGCCTACCTCGCGCTGCGCCCCCTGCTCCCCGACTACGTCCTGTCCATGCCCCGCGGCGCCGCCGTGGTCTACCCCAAGGACGCGGGGCAGATCCTCGCCTTCGCCGACATCTTCCCCGGCGCACGCGTCGTGGAAGCGGGCGTGGGCTCCGGCTCGCTCAGCAGCTTCCTGCTGCGCGCCATCGGCGACCAGGGCATGCTGCACAGCTACGAGCGCCGCGAGGACTTCGCGGAGATCGCCCAGCAGAACGTGGAGCGCTACTTCGGCGGCCCCCACCCCGCCTGGCAGCTCACCGTCGGCGACCTCCAGGACAACCTGTCCGACACCGACGTCGACCGCGTCATCCTCGACATGCTCGCCCCCTGGGAATGCCTGGAGGCCGTCTCCAAGGCACTCGTCCCCGGCGGCATCCTCTGCTGCTACGTCGCCACCACCACCCAGCTCGCCCGGACCGTCGAGTCCATCCGCGAGATCGGCTCCTTCAACGAACCGAGCGCCTGGGAGTCGATGATCCGCAACTGGCACGTGGAGGGCCTGGCGGTCCGCCCGGACCACCGCATGATCGGGCACACCGGCTTCCTGCTCACCGCCCGCCGCCTCGCCGACGGCGTCGAGCCGCCCATGCGCCGCCGCCGCCCCGCCAAGGGCGCCTACGGCGAGGACTACACCGGCCCCAACGCCGACGGCGGCTCCGGCCGCTGAGGCGGCCCCTGCCGCACACAACGCGACCACGCCGTGGCCGAGTTCCCGACACCGCTCCGGAACTCGGCCACGGCCCCTTTTCGCTGACAGAACGACAACAACGGCCACCCGGCACCGACCCCGCCGTTCCGGTGCCCTGTGACGTGTGGCACCATGCGGGACACCCCCACCGCCACAGCCCTCTCGGGAGTCACCCCTAGTGCAGCAATCCGCGGTCCCGGAACTCGCTCACACGCACACCCGCCCCATCCACTGGGTCGCCACCGCCACGGCAGTCGCCGGCGTCGTCGCCCTCTCCTCGGTCCTCCAGCCGAACCCGGCCACCGCCGCCCAGGCCTCAGGACCCCAGTCGCACAACGCCCCCGCGACCGTCACCGCCCCCGACCCCGCCGACGTCGACCTCCCCCTCGACTGCGGCCCCGTCAAGATGCTCGTGGTCAAGAAGGCCTCCGGAGACCTCGACGGCGACGGCAGGCCGGAAACCGTCGTGGTCGCCCACTGCGACGCCCCCATGGGCACCCCGCCCGACGCCGTCTACGTCCTCACCCAGGCCGCCGACGCCAAGAAACCCCGCGTCGTCGCCACCCTGATCAACCCCAAGGACCGCACCACCGTCACGAGCCTCACACTCACCGACGCCACGGTCTCCGCCGACCTGCTGGGCTACTCCTCGGACTCCGTACCCAGTTGCTGCCCCGACGTGAAGACCAGCGCCAAGTGGCAATGGAAGAACGGCGCGTTCGTCCGCTCCACACCCGCCGGCGCACAGAGCGTGTGAGCCCCGTGCACAGGGGCCCGTCGCCTCACTGAGCGTCGGGCCCGTACACCTCGACGAGATCCGAGACCCGGCGCACATGGATGCAGTCGCCGGGACACTCCTTCGCCGAGTCCACCACATCCGTCAGAAGGGGCAACGGCACGGGCGTCGTCGCCCCCTTGTCCTGCAGAAGCACGTCATCGGCGCCCTTCACATAGGCAAGACCGTCGATGTCCAACTCGAACACCTCGGGCGCGTACTGCACACAGATGCCGTCGCCGGTACAGAGATCCTGATCGATCCAGACCTCCAGAGCCTGACCCTCGACCCCGGCCTCCTCCTGCACGCTCATCTCTCCTGCCGCTCCTGATACGGGACACCCCGACCCTACCCCCGCCTCCCCACCCACCATGCGCGGCCGGAACGTGCACGCCCGCACACGCTCCGTCAACGCCGTCCAGACCCGATCCGGACCCGGCGGAGAACCGCTCGAGCGCCACAAGCCGCCCCCACCCCGCCCGCACCAGGCCCCGGACCGGCGGTACTGCGGGCAACTCGCCCCCGCCGTGGAACATTTAGAGCACTCCTGCCTTGGAACAGTCCGCTTCTGAATCACGTTGACTGGGTATCCACACGGCGTGAGGGATGGCGCAGGGTGACCGACGACACACCTTGACACTCTTTGTGATCTAGGGGTTTCAATCGACACCCACCCAGGTAGGGTCTGGAAGCGTCCAGCTCCCCTTGGAGGAGGTGAGGACCGTGGCAGCCCACGACGACGACATGAACCGCGGCATCCGCCCGGGACGAGGGTCCGACGACCCGGCCGGGCAGATTGCCTACCTTGAGCAGGAGATCGCCGTCCTGCGGCGCAAGCTCGCCGACTCTCCGCGGCACACGAGGATTCTCGAAGAGCGGATCGTCGAGCTGCAGACCAACCTGGCCGGCGTGTCCGCCCAGAACGAACGACTCGCCAACACGCTCCGCGAGGCCCGCGACCAGATCGTGGCCCTCAAGGAGGAAGTCGACCGGCTCGCACAGCCCCCGGCCGGCTTCGGAGTCTTCCTGCAGGCCAACGAGGACGGCACCGCAGACATCTTCACCGGAGGACGCAAACTCCGCGTGAACGTCAGCCCCAGCGTCGACCTCGAAGAGCTCCGGCGCGGCCAGGAACTGATGCTCAACGAAGCACTCAACGTGGTCGAGGCCATGGAGTTCGAGAGCGTCGGCGACATCGTCACCCTCAAGGAGATCCTCGAGGACGGCGAACGCGCCCTCGTACAGGGGCACACCGACGAGGAAAGGGTGGTGCGGCTCGCCGAGCCGCTGCTGGACATCACCATCCGCCCCGGCGACGCCCTGCTGCTCGAACCCCGATCCGGCTATGTCTACGAAGTCGTTCCCAAGAGCGAGGTCGAAGAACTCGTCCTCGAAGAGGTCCCCGACATCGGCTACGAGCAGATCGGCGGCCTCGGCGGCCAGATCGAGGCCATCCGCGACGCGGTCGAGCTCCCGTACCTCTACCCGGACCTGTTCAAGGAGCACGAACTCCGCCCGCCCAAGGGCGTCCTGCTCTACGGACCCCCCGGATGCGGCAAGACGCTCATCGCCAAGGCCGTCGCCAACTCGCTGGCCAAGAAGGTCGCCGAAGTCACCGGCCAGGCCCAGGGCAAGAGCTTCTTCCTCAACATCAAGGGCCCCGAACTCCTCAACAAGTACGTCGGCGAGACCGAGCGGCAGATCCGCCTCGTCTTCCAGCGTGCCCGCGAGAAGGCCTCCGAGGGCACCCCCGTCATCGTCTTCTTCGACGAGATGGAATCCCTCTTCCGCACCCGCGGATCCGGCGTCAGCTCGGACGTGGAGAACACCATCGTCCCCCAGCTCCTCGCCGAGATCGACGGCGTGGAAGGCCTCCAGAACGTGGTCGTCATCGGCGCCTCCAACCGCGAGGACATGATCGACCCCGCCATCCTGCGCCCCGGCCGCCTGGACGTGAAGATCAAGATCGAACGTCCCGACGCCGAGGCCGCCAAGGACATCTTCGGCAAGTACCTCACCGAACGCCTCCCCCTGCACGCCGACGACCTCGGCGAGCACGGCGGCAGCAAGACGACCACCGTCGAAAGCATGATCCAGACGGCCGTCGAGCACATGTACGCCGAATCCGAGGAGAACCGCTTCCTGGAAGTCACCTACGCCAACGGCGACAAGGAAGTCCTCTACTTCAAGGACTTCAACTCCGGCGCCATGATCGAGAACATCGTGGGCCGCGCCAAGAAAATGGCGATCAAGGACTTCCTCGACCACAACGCCAAGGGCCTTCGCGTCTCCCACCTCCTCCAGGCATGCGTGGACGAGTTCAAGGAGAACGAGGACCTGCCCAACACCACCAACCCGGACGACTGGGCCCGCATCTCCGGAAAGAAGGGCGAACGGATCGTCTACATCCGTACCCTCATCACCGGAAAGCAGGGCGCCGACACCGGACGCTCCATCGACACGGTGGCCAACACCGGTCAGTACCTGTAAGAACGGGGCGGCTGCGGGTGCCCTCACCGGGTACCCGCAGCCGACTGTTTTTCAGGCAACTAACCGGAACAAGAGGCGTGCAAGGCAATGACGCAAATGATCTCCCCACCAGCGCAAAGCCGTTCTAGGCTCTTCGGTACCGCCGAGTCGCGCAGTGCGGGGACGGGCACCGCACACGCACCGGAGCGCCAGCGGTACTTGAGCGCCGCCCCCGACCGAGGGCGCCGCCGGGCAAGGAGGGCCGCATGACCGTACGGCGAGTAATGGGCATCGAGACGGAGTACGGGATCTCCGTCCCCGGCCACCCCAACGCCAATGCCATGCTCACCTCGTCCCAGATCGTCAACGCCTACGCGGCGGCGATGCACCGGGCCCGCCGGGCCCGCTGGGACTTCGAGGAGGAGAACCCGCTGCGGGACGCGCGAGGCTTCGACCTCGCCCGTGAGGCCGCCGACTCCAGCCAGCTCACCGACGAGGACATCGGCCTCGCCAACGTCATCCTCACCAACGGCGCACGCCTCTACGTCGACCACGCACACCCCGAATACAGCGCACCCGAGGTCACCAACCCCCGCGACGCCGTCCTCTGGGACAAGGCCGGCGAACGCATCATGGCCGAGGCCGCGGAACGCGCCGCCCAGCTGCCCGGCGCCCAGCCCATCCACCTCTACAAGAACAACACCGACAACAAAGGCGCCTCCTACGGCACGCACGAGAACTACCTGATGAAGCGGGAAACCCCCTTCTCGGACATCGTGCGCCACCTCACCCCCTTCTTCGTCTCCCGCCAGGTCGTCACCGGCGCCGGCCGCGTCGGCATCGGCCAGGACGGCCACGAACACGGCTTCCAGATCAGCCAGCGCGCGGACTACTTCGAGGTCGAGGTCGGGCTGGAGACCACCTTGAAGCGCCCGATCATCAACACGCGGGACGAGCCGCACGCCGACGCCGAGAAGTACCGCCGCCTGCACGTGATCATCGGCGACGCGAACCTCTCCGAGATCTCGACCTACCTGAAGCTCGGCACCACCGCCCTGGTCCTGTCGATGATCGAGGACGGCTTCATCGCCGTCGACCTGGCCGTGGACCAGCCCGTCCGCACCCTCCACCAGGTCTCCCACGACCCGACACTCCAACGCCTCGTCACGCTCCGCAGCGGCCGGACACTCACCGCGGTCCAGCTCCAGATGGAGTACTTCGAACTCTCCCGCAAGTACGTCGAAGAACGCTTCGGCTCCGACGCCGACGACCAGACCAAGGACGTCCTCGCCCGCTGGGAGGACACCCTCAACCGCCTGGAGAACGACCCCATGAGCCTCGCGGGCGAGCTCGACTGGGTCGCCAAGCGGGAACTCATGGAGGGCTACCGGCGCCGCGACGGCCTCGACTGGGACGCGGCCAAGCTGCACCTGCTCGACCTCCAGTACGCGGACGTACGGGCCGAGAAGGGCCTCTACAACCGCCTGGCGGCCCGCGGCCGCATCAAGCGCCTGCTGGACGAGACCGACGTCGAGCGAGCCCGCACGAAGCCACCGGAGGACACGCGTGCGTACTTCCGAGGCCGCTGCCTGGAGCAGTACGCCGACGACGTCGCCGCGGCCTCCTGGGACTCCGTGATCTTCGACCTCCCGGGCCGGGACTCCCTCCAGCGCGTCCCAACCCTGGAACCGCTTCGCGGAACGCGTAATCACGTCAAGGAGCTCCTGGACCGCTGTCGCACGGCGGAAGACCTGGTCAGGGTCCTCTCCGGCGGCTGAGCGGGTACCCGGACCGAGGGCGCCGGACAGGGTGGAAACCCCGGCGCCCGGGAATCATCGAGATGGCCCCCGTACGTTGCCGTAACTACGGGGCCGATGTCAGACCTGGCTTGTAGGGTCTGATCATCACCGATCGGCGGATAAGCCGACCTGGCGACCATGTCGGGCGAAACGAGCGGGGTGAGGGTTATGGCAACCAAGGACACCGGCGGCGGCCAGCAGAAGGCCACACGCTCCACCGAAGAGGCCGAGGAGCAGACTGCGGAGGCGCAGGGCTCGGAGGACCTCAAGGAGCGGCACGAGAAGCTGAGCGATGACGTGGACTCGGTTCTGGACGAGATTGACGATGTCCTCGAGGAGAACGCGGAGGACTTCGTTCGAAGTTTCGTTCAGAAGGGTGGCGAGTAACCTTCGAATCGAAGGTTCGGGGGGCTTCGGAGTTGGCAAGCGAAGAGGGCGTGAAGCGTTGCTCGCGGTGTAAGGAGTTCAGGCCGCGAGCAGCCTTCGCCAGTAACAAGGCCGCCCGGGATGGGTTGCAGGCCTACTGCAGAGAGTGCTGGGCTTCGTATCACCAGGCCCGGCAGCTGGCCAAGGGTAAGAACGTACGACCGAGAGTGGAGACGCCTGAGGGGCACAAGTTCTGTCGTGGTTGCGGGGAGATCAAACCGCACAGCGAATGGCATCGCAACGCGACCGCATCGGATGGCCTCGCTACTTGCTGCAAGGTCTGCAAAGCAGCACGAGGCAGGCAGGGGCATCTCAAGCGCCACTACGGCCTCACCGAAGCCGAGCGGGACGAGATGGTCGCTTCTCAGATGGGGCTCTGCGTCATCTGCCTAAAGGCTCCGGCCGTTCATGTGGATCATTGCCACAAGACGGGTAGGGTCCGTGGCGTACAGTGCTTCAACTGCAATTCGGCCATCGGCAAGTTGGGAGATGACCCCGACGCCGTTCGCCGGGCCGCCGCTTATCTGGAAGGAATCGCGTGGAAGCCAACACTCGTAGCACCGGGCGTCTACCAGCTGCCTTCCTGACGCCTGGGTCGTCGTCCTTCATGGACTTCCTCTCCGAGCATCAGCCGGAGCTGTTGCCCGGTAAGCGTCAACTGCCCCCCACTCAGGGCGTGATCGAGGCGCCGCACGGCACCACGATCGTTGCTGTGACGTTCCCGGGCGGGGTCGTGCTCGCGGGTGACCGTCGGGCCACCATGGGGAATGTCATCGCCCAGCGTGACATCGAGAAGGTGTTCCCGGCCGACGAGTATTCGGCCGTCGGTATCGCCGGCACCGCAGGGCTCGCCGTCGAGATGGTGAAGCTGTTCCAGCTGGAGCTGGAGCACTTCGAGAAGGTCGAGGGGGCGCAGCTCTCGTTGGAGGGCAAGGCGAACCGGTTGTCGACGATGATTCGGTCGAACCTCGGTATGGCGATGCAGGGGTTGGCCGTGGTGCCGCTGTTCGCGGGGTATGACGTGGATCGGGAGCGGGGGCGGATCTTCTCGTACGACGTGACGGGTGGCCGTTCCGAGGAGCTGAACTACGCGGCGACCGGTTCCGGTTCGATCTTCGCGCGTGGTGCGATGAAGAAGCTCTTCCGTGACGATCTGACCGCGGAGCAGGCCACGACGTTGGTGGTCCAGGCGCTCTATGACGCGGCTGACGACGACTCGGCGACCGGTGGTCCCGATGTCGCCCGCCGGATCTACCCGATCGTCACCGTGATCACCGAGGACGGTTTCCGTCGGTTGACGGACGAGGAGTCGTCCGAGATCGCCCGTTCGATTCTGGAGCGGCGTCTGGAGCAGCCGGACGGTCCGCGGGCCGCGCTGCTGTAGCGGCCGGTGTTCTGTCTTATCCAGGTGATCGCAGTGACTTCGACAGAAAGGGACGGATAACCGGTGTCGACGCCGTTCTATGTCTCCCCCCAGCAGGCGATGGCCGACCGGGCGGAGTACGCCCGTAAGGGCATCGCCCGTGGCCGCAGCCTGGTCGTGCTGCAGTACGCCGATGGCATCGTGTTCGTCGGTGAGAACCCGTCCCGTGCGTTGCACAAGTTCAGCGAGATCTATGACCGGATCGGCTTCGCGGCTGCCGGTAAGTACAACGAGTACGAGAATCTGCGGATCGGTGGTGTGCGGTACGCCGATCTTCGTGGGTACACGTACGACCGTGATGACGTGACCGCGCGTGGTCTCGCCAATGTCTATGCCCAGACGCTGGGCACGATCTTCTCTTCCGCGGCTGAGAAGCCGTATGAGGTGGAGCTGGTCGTGGCGGAGGTGGGGGAGACGCCGGACGGTGATCAGATCTATCGGCTGCCGCATGACGGTTCGATCGTGGACGAGCATGGTTCGGTCGCGGTCGGTGGTAATGCCGAGCAGATCAGTAGTTATCTCGATCAGCGTCATGAGGACGGGATGAGCCTGGCGGAGGCTCTGAAGCTGGCCGTTCAGGCGTTGTCCCGGGACACCAATGGCACTCAGCGGGAGATTCCGGCGGAGCGTCTGGAGGTCGCGGTGCTGGACCGTACGCGTCCTCAGCAGCGGAAGTTCAAGCGGATTGTCGGCCGTCAGCTGGATCGGTTGCTGGAGACCGGCGGTGCGGCCACCGAGGCGGAGAGCTCCGAGGAGGAGTAACCCCTCTCGCGTTCCATCTCGTGTCCTTTGTGTGCCCCGGCCGGTCTCTCGGCCGGGGCACAGGGCGTTCAGGGGGTGCTGGGTGGTGCTGTGGAGGCGCGTACGACGAGGTGGACCGGGATGTCCCCGGCGTCGGGTGTGCGGTCCTCCAGGACGGCGAGCAGGGCGCGCATGCCGTGTTCGCCGAAGAGCTCGGAGTCCAGTCGTACGGTGGTGAGCTCGGGGTCGAGGGCGGTCGCCAGGGCGATGTCGTCGACGCCTGTCACGGAGACGTCGTCGGGGATGCGCAGGCCTCGTCGGCGTACGGCCTTGTAGACGCCCGCGGCGAGTTTGTCGTCGTCGCAGACCATGGCGGTGGGGTGGGGGCCGGGGGCCCCGAGGGCGGCTTCTGTGGCTGCCACGGCGCCTTCGATGGACATGGGGGTGGGGGCGGTTCGGAGGGTGGTCCCGGGGACTGTTCGGAGGCGTTGGGTGAGGGCACGCGCGCGTACGTCGAAGGTCCAGGAGGGGATGTCCGCGGCGACGTGGAGGAAGTGGCGGTGTCCGAGGCCGAGGAGGTGGTCGGCGACCTGGTGGGTGCCGTCGGTGATGTCGAGGTTGACCGTGGCGGCGCCGAGGCTGCCCTCCGGGTCGCTGTCCAGCATCACGAGGGGCAGTTGGTCGCCGCGGATGGCGGTGAGGGCGTCGGCGGCCATGGAGGAGGCGATGACGCCGTCGAGGGCGGCCTGGGCGGAGGCGAAGGGGTCTCTGGCGGGGCCGACGCCTTCGGGGGAGGGGTAGAGGACGACGCCGAAGCCGTGTTCGGCGGCGACGCGGGCGGCGCCGGTGTAGACGCCTGCGAAGAACTCCGTCGTGAGGGCCGGGACGACCAGCAGTACGGTCCGGGTGTGGCCCAGGCGGAGGTTGCGGGCGGCGAGGTTGGGCCGGTAGCCGAGTTCGCGGGCGGCTTGGCGGACGCGTTCCGCGGTGGTCTCGGAGACGCGGCCGCGCCATTTGTCGCCGAGGACCAGGGAGACGGCGGCCTGGGAGACGCCGGCGGCTTGGGCGACGTCGCGGCTGGTGGGGCGGGTGCTGCCTCGTGCCACCGTGTGCCTGCTCTTTCGTCTGGACGCGTCAACAGCGGACATGGTACGTATGACGGGCGACGTTATACGTAACACGTGGAGAGTGAGGGGGCGGCGGGACATGGCTGCTGGATACCTGGAGATCCTCCGGGCGAGGCATGCGGCGCGCCTGCTGGCGGGCACGCTGGTGGGGCGGCTGCCCAACGCGACCGCTGCCATCGCCCTGGTGCTGTTCGTGCGGGCGGAGGGCGGCTCGTACAGTCTGGCCGGAGGGCTCGCGGCGGTGTACGGGGTCGCGAACGCCGTCGGTCAGCCCCTGCTGGGCCGGCTGGTGGACCTGCGTGGCCAGCCGCGCGTCCAGCTGCCCGCGGCCGTCCTGTCGGCCCTCGCGATGGCGGTCTTCGCCTTCTCCGGCACCGACCCGCTGCCCCTCGCCTATGCCGCCGTGGCGGCCGCCGGACTGTTCACGCCGCCGCTGGAGGGCGGGCTGCGGGCGCTGTGGCCGAGTGTGCTGGGCAAGGAGGAGCAGGTGCACACGGCGTACGCGATGGACGCCGTGGCGCAGGAGGTGATGTTCACGGTCGGGCCGCTGCTGGTGACCCTGTGCACGGCGCTGTGGTCGGCGCAGGCCGCCCTGCTGGTGCTCAATGTGATCGGGGTGCTGGGCGCCCTCTCCGTGGTCGTCTCGCCGCCCTCGCGCGCGTGGCGCTCGGCGCCGCGCGAGGCGCACTGGCTGGGCGCGTTGCGCTCGCCCGGACTGCTGGCGCTGCTCGGTGCGTTTCTGTTCGTCGGTATCGCGCTCGGCTCGATCACGGTCGCGTCCGTGCCGTACGCCGACGAGCATGGCGGTGACGCGGTGTACGGCTGGCTGATGGCGGCGCTCGGTCTGGGCGCTCTCATCGGTGGCACCGTGTACGGCGCGCGGCAGTGGACGGGTGAGCCCGCGCGCCGACTCCAGGTGCTGGTGGCTCTTCTGGCGGTGTGTTACCTGCCGCTGATGCTGATGCCCGGCGTGGTCGCCATGGTGCTGCTGACCGTGGTCGCCGGGGTGTTTCTGGCGCCCGCCATCGCCTGCGCCTTCGTGCTGGTGGATCGCCACGCCCCGCGGGGCACGGTCACCGAGGCGTTCTCCTGGCTCGTGACGACGTTCACCGTGGGCGCGTCGGTCGGAACGGGCCTCGCGGGGCCGGTCGTAGAGGCCGGTGGGGCGCTGTGGGGGTTCGCCGTGCCGGGTGTCGCGGGGGGTGTCTCGCTGCTGGTTCTGGTGGGCACGGGAGGGGTCCTCGCAGCTCCCGGTGGGCGGGCGGTGGTTGCGGCTTCATCGGAAAATGATCCAAACCGTGGCGTCGAACCCCGTTTCAGCACAGGGGATCGGGCGTAATGTTCAGTCATGGACCGCCGCATTTTCGGGCTGGAGAACGAGTACGGCGTCACATGTACGTTCAGGGGACAGCGGCGCCTGTCTCCCGACGAGGTGGCGCGGTACCTCTTCCGCCGTGTCGTGTCATGGGGCCGAAGCAGCAATGTCTTTCTGCGAAACGGCGCCCGCCTCTATCTCGACGTCGGGTCACATCCGGAATACGCGACCCCCGAATGTGACAACGTGACGGAACTGGTCACGCACGACAAAGCAGGCGAGCGCATTCTCGAAGGACTCCTGGTGGACGCCGAACGACGCCTGCACGAGGAGGGAATCGCGGGCGACGTCTACCTCTTCAAGAACAACACCGACTCGGCGGGCAACTCCTACGGGTGCCACGAGAACTATCTCGTCGCACGCCATGGGGAGTTCTCCCGGCTCGCGGACATCCTCATTCCGTTCCTCGTCACGCGGCAGCTTCTGTGTGGTGCCGGCAAGGTGCTGCAGACTCCGCGTGGCGCGGTCTACTGCGTCAGCCAGCGGGCCGAGCACATCTGGGAGGGCGTCTCCTCGGCGACGACGCGTTCCCGGCCCATCATCAACACGCGTGACGAACCGCACGCGGACGCCGAGCGCTACCGCCGTCTCCACGTCATCGTGGGTGACTCGAACATGTCCGAGACGACCATGCTGCTGAAGGTCGGCGCGACCGACCTGGTGCTGCGCATGATCGAGGCGGGCACCGTGATGCGTGACCTGACCCTGGAGAACCCGATCCGGGCGATCCGTGAGGTCAGCCATGACATCACCGGCCGGCGCAAGGTGCGTCTGGCCAGCGGCCGGGAGGCCTCCGCGCTGGAGGTGCAGCGCGAGTACTACGAGAAGGCCGTGGACTTCGTCGAGCGCCGCGGCATCCGCACCGGAACCGTCGAGCAGGTCCTGGAGCTGTGGGGCCGCACGCTGGACGCGATCGAGGCCGAGGACCTCGACCGGATCGGCACCGAGATCGACTGGGTCATGAAGTACAAGCTCATCGAGCGGTACCGGGCCAAGCACAACATGACCATGTCCCACCCGCGGGTGGCGCAGATAGACCTCGCGTATCACGACATCCACCGCCGCAGGGGGCTTTACTACCTGCTGGAGAGGAAGGGCCAAGCCGCCCGTATCTGCAACGACTTGAAGATCTTCGAGGGCAAGTCCGTGCCCCCGCAGACCACTCGGGCCCGTCTTCGCGGTGACTTCATCCGCCGGGCCCAGGAGCAGCGCCGGGACTTCACGGTCGACTGGGTGCATCTCAAGCTCAATGACCAGGCACAGCGCACCGTGTTGTGCAAGGACCCGTTCCGTTCCGTCGACGATCGCGTGGAGAAGCTGATCGCCGGTATGTGAGCAATGCGTTCCGGTTCGAGTGCCGGAACGCAACACGGGCGCCGTACGTTTCCCGTACGGCGCCCTTCTCACGCCGTAGAGTTGCGCGCACGCCATCCACAAGATCGACCGATTACGAGGCTCCCACCGTGCGCCGACGCTCACTACTGATTGCCGTACCCGCAGGAATGGTCACGCTCGCCGCATGCGGCGAGGACGACGGGGCCAGTTCGGCTGAGAGCAGCGCCTCGCCCTCGCCCTCGCCGTCGGGTTCGGCCTCTGCCGCGCCGGCGCCGAAGATCGTGGACGGTCCGCTGCCGGCGATCACGGCGGGGACGAAGTTCGGCGAGAAGCCGACGGTCGCCAAGGGCAGCGGCGACCCGTCCAAGGACCTCGCGGTGAAGACGGTGATCGCGGGCAACGGCCAGACGGTCGCGGAGAACGACTACATCCAGGCCGACTACCTCGGCCAGATCTGGACCACCGCGAAGGTCTTCGACAACTCCTACGACCGGGGGACGCCGCTGGTCATCCAGCTCGCCCAGAACAGCATCATCGACAGCTGGCGGTACGCCCTGCCGGGCAAGAAGGTCGGCAGCCGCGTGCTGCTCGCGACCCCGCCCACCTGGGGTTACGGCAGCACGGGCAACTCGCAGGCGGGTATCAAGGGCACCGACACCCTGGTCTTCGTCGTCGACATCAAGGGCACGTTCAACGCGAAGAGCTCGGCCAAGGGCAAGGACGTCGCGCAGGACGACAGCGCCCTGCCGAAGGTGGGCACCAACACCGACGGCAAGGCGCCCTCCATCGACATCCCCAAGGCGGACGCGCCGACCAAGCTGGTGGCGGACTACGTCATCGAGGGCGACGGCGAGAAGGTCGGCGCCCAGGAGAGCGTGCTCGTCCAGTACAAGGGCGTGCTGTGGGACACCGGCAAGGAGTTCGACTCGACGTACAGCCGCAAGGCGCTGACGTCGTTCTCGCTGACGCAGGTCGTCAAGGGCTGGTCGCAGGGACTGACGGGCAAGAAGGTGGGTAGCCGCGTCCTCATCGTCATCCCGCCGTCGCTCGGCTACGGCGACAGCCCGCCGGAGGGCAGCGGTATCAAGAAGGACTCGACGCTGGTCTTCAGCGTCGACATCCTGGCGAAGATGTGACCCGTCAGGGGTGTAAGACTGTCCCTGTTGCCTTTCCGTGAACAAGCAGGAGCTAGTGACGTGAGCATCGACAAGCCCGAGATCGACTTCCCCGAAGGCGCGCCCCCGGCGGACCTCGAGATCAAGGACATCTGGGAGGGCGACGGTGAGGTGGCCCAGGCGGGTCAGACCGTCACCGTGCACTACGTGGGTGTCTCCTTCAGCACCGGCGAGGAGTTCGACGCCAGCTGGAACCGCGGTACGCCGTTCCGCTTCCCGCTGGGTGGCGGCCGGGTCATCAAGGGCTGGGACCAGGGCGTGCAGGGCATGAAGGTCGGCGGCCGTCGCCAGCTGACCATCCCGGCGCACCTCGCCTACGGCAACCAGAGCCCGACCCCGGCGATCAAGGCCGGCGAGACGCTGATCTTCGTCGTCGACCTGCTCGGCGTCTGATCGTCGTACGATCACTCTCGATCAACTGAGGCCCATGCCTGTCCAGGCATGGGCCCTCGGCTTTTGCCGCGCCACCTCAGGGCGGTACGGTCATCGTCCGTAAGCACCATAGGGAGGCGAAGGGCGTCGATGGCCATTGCCAAGGCCGAGCGGCTGATGAACCTGGCGCTGTGTCTGCTGGGGACGCGCAGGCCGCTGAGCAAGCGTGAGCTTCGCGATTCCATCGAGGCCTATCTGGAAGCGAGCTCGGACGACAGCTTCAACCGGATGTTCGAGCGCGACAAGGACGATCTGCGCGAACTCGGGCTCGTCATCGAGACCGTGGAGAACCTGGACGGCGATGTCGGCTATCTCGCCCGCCGGGACAGCAACCGGCTGCCGCCCATCACGCTCGACGCCGAGGAGGCGGCCGCTCTCGGTCTGGCCGCCAAGGTGTGGCAGCAGGCGCGGCTCGCGGGCGCGGCCAGTGGCGCCCTGCAGAAGCTGCGCGCGGCCGGACTGCCCGAGGACGTGGACCCGTACGAGGCCCATGGCGCCCTGGAACCGCGGATCCCGGTGCACGAGGCCGCGTTCGAGCCGCTGATGCTGGCCTGCCGCGACCGCCGGCCGGTCGTCTTCGAGTACCGCAAGGCCACCGCCGCCCATCCCGAGACCCGGCATGTCGAGCCGTGGGCGCTGGAGTGCTGGCGCGGGCACTGGTATCTGGCGGGATGGGACCGCGACCGGGGTGCCGAGCGGGTGTTCCGGCTGTCGCGGATCACCGGCAAGGTCCGCTCGCGCGGGACGCGCTTCACCGCCGAGGTGCCCGATGTCGTGACGGTTCGTGAGACCGTCGCCGGCTGGGCGGGGGAGACGGCGGATCGCAGCGCGCTGATCCGGCTGCGCACGGACGCCGGGTATCCGCTGCGGGCGAAGGCCACCGCGGTGCGGGAACTGGGCGGCGGCTGGGACGAGTTGGAGATTCCGTACGGCCATGGCCTGGACGCCTGGCTGGTGGAGTTCGGGCCGGATGTGGTGGTCCTGGAGCCCGCGGAGTTGCGGGCCGATGTGGTGGACCGGCTGCGTGCCGTGGCCAAGGGCTGAGGGGGAGCGAGCAACACAGTGGCAGGCAAACCGGTCAGGCCCGTCAACGCCATCGACCAGACCCGGCGGATGCTGTCCCTGGTGACGTATCTCAAGGAGCGGCCCGGCGCCCGCGTCGAGGACGTCGCCCGCGCGTTCGGGATCACCGAGGACGAGCTGGTCTCCGACCTCGATGTGCTGCCCATGTGCGGCACCAGCTTCCGGGGCGGGGACCTTCTCGACATCGACACCGACGGTGAGCGCATCTGGTGGCACAACCCCGATGACGTCGCCGAGCCGCTGCGGCTCGCCGCCGACGAGGCGACCGCGCTGCTCGTCGCCGCCCGGGCCGTCTCCACCCTGCCGGGGCTGCGCGAGGGCGACCGGCAGGCGCTGCTGCGGGCCACGGCGAAGGTGGAGGCCGCGGCCGGGGAGCAGGCCGGGGCCAGCGCGCGGCTGTCGGTGACCTTCGAGTCCGAGGGCGGGGTCTTCGCGGACGTCGACCGGGCGATCTCCGAGCGGCGCCGGCTGTGGATCCGCTACTACTCGCCCGCCCGCGACGAGCTCACCGAGCGCGAGATCGACCCGATCCGCCTGGTCAGCGTCGGCCACACCTACGTCGAGGCCTGGTGCCGGCGCTCCGAGGCGCGCCGCACCTTCCGTCTCGACCGGGTCGCCGAGATCAAGATCCTGGACGAGCCGTCCGCGCCGCCCGAGATCGAGCTGCGGGATCTCTCGGAGGCGCTGGTGCAGCCGGCCGCCGAGGACCCGGAGGTCGTCGTCGAGGTGGGTCCCGGCGGGCGCTGGGTCGCCGAGTACTACCCGCACGACAGCGCGGATGAGCTTCCGGACGGCGGGCTGCGTATTACCCTCCGCACCCCCGACCCGACGTCCCTGCGGCGCCTGGCCCTCAGGCTCGGCCGCGACGGGCGGATCGTGTCGCCGCCCGAGCTGGCCGACAGCGCCCGGCGGGCGGCCCGGGAGGCGCTGGCGGCGTACGACGGGGTCGAGGTGCAGGGTTCACACCGAACTCATACGGATGGCGACGGACCGTACGGCGGGCAGGGCGACAGGCAGGAGCAAGGGCTTTGAGCGAGTCGGCGATTCCTGGTGTGCAGGAGATGTCGGTGGCGTCCGCGTTCGCGGGCATGCGGAGCGTGACACGGACGGTGTTCCGGGCCGGCTGCCCGGACTGCCGGGGCCGGTTCGAGCTCGCCGCCGGTGCGCTCCGGCTGGCCATCGGGGCCAGCAGCAAGACCACCTTCTACTCCTTCACCTGCCCTGATTGCGGCGCCCTGGTCCGCAAGCCGGCCGGGGAGCGGATCGTGGAGCTGCTGACCGGCGGCGGGGTCAGGACTCTGCGGCTGCACTCCACCCTCTAGGCTCGGCCCCATGTTCTGGCCGATGTTCGCGATCGCTGTGGGTTTCCTGGGTCTCGCCGTGCTCGGTGTGCTCGCCGTCCGTGTCTTCCTGGAGGCGCAGCGTCTCGGGCGCCAGGTCTCCGACTCGGCGCGGCGCATCAGCAGGGCCGCGGAGGACCTGGAACGGGCGGCCGTGAGCACGGCCCGCTCTGTGGACGCGCTGTGAGTCCTGCTGTGCAGCGCATGTGAGTCCTGCGCCGGAAGCGTTTTGGGTCACTTCGCCCTGTCACCCCGGGGGCCGGGCCAGGTACGCTGCTGGTCGCGGACCGGAGAACGAGGCCCGGGCCGCGGACCGGGAGTACGCACGGGGATTGCCTCACGTTCACCCCTGAGCGTTACGATCGCTGACAACACGATCGTTCGGACATCTGTCCGACCGGTCGGACAGCACCCCACCCCAGCCGCCTCGGTGAGAAGGTAAAGACTTATGTTCGGAAGGCTCGGCGCCCCCGAGATCATTCTCATCCTCGTCGTCATCATCCTGCTGTTCGGCGCGAAGAAGCTTCCCGACATGGCGCGCTCGCTCGGCAAGTCCGCCCGCATCCTCAAGAGCGAGGCGAAGGCGATGAAGTCCGAGGGCCAGGACAACGCGTCCGCCCCGGCCGCTCCTCCGCAGGACGACCAGCAGCCCCAGGTCCAGCGCACCATCCAGGCCGCCCCCGGTGACGTGACCAGCTCCCGCCCGGTCACCGAGCCGACGGACACGACCAAGCGCTGACGCAGGGCCGGTGACCTCCGGCCCGCCGCACGAGATGGGAACGTGGGTTGCTGAAGTCTGCCCGCAAAGAGGAGAAGGATCCCGAGGGGCGGATGCCCCTCGCGGAACACCTTCGTGAGCTCCGCAACCGGCTCGCGAAGGCACTGCTGGCCATCGTCGTCGTGACGGTCGTCGCAGCCTTCTTCTACAACGACATCATCAACTTCCTGACGAAGCCGATCCTCGACTCGATCGGCTGCGAGCAGAGCTTCGCGGAACTCGCACGGTCGGCGGCCTCCTCCGACCAGCAGACCGCCGAGAAGTGCGCCCGGATCACCATCAACGGTCTGCTCGCGCCCTTCAATCTGGCTCTCCAGGTCTCGTTGATGGCCGGTATCGTGATCGCCTCGCCGATCTGGCTGTACCAGCTCTGGGCGTTCGTCGCCCCGGGTCTGCACCGGCACGAGAAGAAGTACGCCTACGCCTTCGTCTTCACGGGCGCCCCGCTGTTCATCGGCGGCGCCTACTTCGCGTACTCGGTGCTCCCCACGACCGCCAAGGTGCTGATCGACTTCACACCGAACGGCAGCATCGACAACCAGCTGCCGCTCGACGATCTGCTCCAGCTCGTCACCCGCATGGTGATCGTCTTCGGCCTCTCCTTCGAGCTGCCGCTGCTGCTGATCTTCCTGAACCTCACCGGGATGATCACCGGCAAGCGCATGCTCGGCTGGTGGCGCGGAATGATCATGGGTATCACCGTGTTCGCCGCCGTCGCGACACCGAGCACGGACCCGCTGAGCATGCTCGCCCTCGCCGGCCCCATCTGGGTCCTGTACTTCGGTGCGACGCTGTTCTCCCTGGTCAACGACAGGCGCAGGCGCGTCCGTGAGGCCAACGGCCCCGCCGACGACGAGGCCTCCGACCTGGACCTGACCCCCGAGGACATCGGCGACGTCGAGACGGTCTCCGCGAGCCGGGCGCTGCCCGAGCAGTCGTCGGGAACGGACCGGGTCAACGGTTATGACGACGTGACCTGAAGATCGGGAAGCGGCTCGTAGGGTCAGTGACGTGACCAGCGAGATCACCCTCTTCGTCAACCCCACCGCGGGCCGCGGCCACGCGAGGGAGCCGAAGGGGCGCGCCGGTGTCGAGAGCGCGAGCGCGCGGAGGCCCGAAGGGGTGAGCACGGTCGCGCTCTCGACACCGGCTGAAGCGCCCCGTAGGCGAGCGAGCGAAAAATGGTGGGCCCATGCGGCGCAGCCGGCCGCTTCCGCGTTGCGGGCGGCCGGATTCTCCGTGCGGACCGTCCTCGGGGAGAACGCCGAGGACGCCCTCACGCGCGCGTGTGCCGCCGTCGAGGGCGGCACCGGTGCCCTGGTCGCCGTGGGCGGCGACGGCATGGCCCACCTGGCCCTCCAGGCCGTCGCGGGCACCTCCACCCCGCTCGGCCTGGTCGCCGTCGGCACCGGCAACGACCTCGCCCGCGCCCTGGGCCTGCCGATACGGGACCCGGCGGCCGCGGGACGGCGGATCGCCGAGGCCCTCAAGGGCGGCGACCTGCGGGACATCGACCTCGGGCAGGCGGGCGGCCGCTGGTTCGGCACCGTCCTCGCCTCCGGCTTCGACTCCCGTGTGAACGACCGCGGCAACCGCATGCGATGGCCGACGGGACGCTTCAAGTACGACCTGGCGACGATCGCCGAGCTGGCCGCGTTCAAGCCCTTCCCGTACCGGATCCGGCTCGACGACGGCGAGGTCCAGGAGATCGAGGCGACCCTTGTCGCGGTCGGCAACGGATCGTCGTACGGCGGAGGCATGCGGATCTGTCCCGGGGCCGACCTCACCGACGGGCTGTTCGACATCACCGTGGTCGGGGACTGCGGGCGGGCCACGCTGCTCAAGGTGTTCCCGAGCGTGTACCGGGGCACGCACGTCGACCACGCCAAGGTCAGCGTGCACCGGGCGGCGAAGGTCGAGATCAGCGCTGCCGGGATCACCGGGTACGCCGACGGGGAGCCGCTCGGGCCGCTGCCGCTGACCGCGCGTTGCGTACCCGGGGCGGTGCGGGTCGCGGGGCTGTGAAGTGCACGGACCCGGGGTTTGACAAGACGAGATCCGGATAATGATCGTCCTGTTGTCAGTGGGGCCCGGTACGCTCGAAAGCACGATGACAGAGGACCTCTCACCGGCCGAGCGGTACGCGGCTGCCCGCTTGCGGGCTGCCGAGCAGGCCACCGCGCTCGCGGACTTCCGCGAGATGTACGACTTCGGCCTCGACCCCTTCCAGATCGAGGCCTGCCAGGCACTCGAGTCGGGGAAGGGCGTGCTGGTGGCCGCCCCCACCGGCTCGGGCAAGACGATCGTGGGCGAGTTCGCCGTCCACCTCGCCCTCCAGCAGGGCAAGAAGTGCTTCTACACGACACCCATCAAGGCACTGTCGAACCAGAAGTACGCCGACCTGTCCCGGCGTTACGGCGCCGATAAGGTCGGACTGCTCACCGGCGACAACAGCGTCAACTCCGACGCCCCGGTGGTCGTGATGACCACCGAGGTGCTGCGGAACATGCTGTACGCGGGCTCACAGACCCTGCTCGGCCTGGGATACGTGGTCATGGACGAGGTGCACTACCTCTCCGACCGCTTCCGGGGCGCCGTCTGGGAGGAGGTGATCATCCATCTCCCCGAGTCCGTCACCCTCGTCTCGCTGTCGGCGACCGTCTCCAACGCCGAGGAGTTCGGCGACTGGCTCGACACCGTCCGCGGCGACACCGAGGTGATCGTCTCCGAGCACCGGCCCGTGCCGCTGTTCCAGCATGTGCTCGCCGGGCGGCGGATGTACGACCTCTTCGAGGAGGGCGAGGGCCAGAAGAAGGCCGTCAACCCCGACCTCACACGGCTCGCGCGCATGGAGGCCCAGCGGCCCTCCTACCAGGACCGCAGACGCGGCCGCGCGATGCGCGAGGCCGACCGCGAGCGGGAGCGCAGACAGCGGTCGCGGGTGTGGACGCCCGGGCGGCCCGAGGTCATCGAGCGGCTCGACGCCGAAGGGCTGCTGCCGGCCATCACGTTCATCTTCAGCCGGGCCGCCTGCGAGGCCGCCGTACAGCAGTGCCTGTACGCCGGACTGCGGCTCAACGACGACGAGGCGCGGGGGAAGGTGCGGGCACTCGTCGAGGAGCGCACCGCCGCCATTCCGACCGAGGACCTCCATGTGCTCGGCTACTACGAGTGGTTGGAGGGCCTGGAGCGCGGTATCGCGGCCCATCACGCGGGCATGCTGCCGACGTTCAAGGAGGTCGTCGAGGAACTCTTCGTCCGCGGGCTGGTGAAGGCCGTGTTCGCGACGGAGACCCTCGCGCTGGGCATCAACATGCCCGCGCGGTCCGTGGTGTTGGAGAAGCTCGTCAAGTGGAACGGCGAGCAGCACGCCGACATCACCCCGGGCGAGTACACGCAGCTGACGGGGCGGGCCGGGCGGCGCGGTATCGACGTCGAGGGTCATGCCGTGGTGCTGTGGCAGCGCGGGAGCAGTCCGGAACATCTGGCGGGGCTGGCGGGTACGCGTACGTATCCGCTGCGGTCCAGCTTCAAGCCGTCGTACAACATGGCGGTCAATCTCGTCGAGCAGTTCGGGCGGCACAGGTCGCGTGAGCTCCTTGAGACCTCCTTCGCGCAGTTCCAGGCCGACAAGTCGGTGGTCGGGATCTCGCGGCAGGTGCAGCGCAACGAGGAAGGTCTTGAGGGCTACAAGGAGTCCATGACCTGCCACCTCGGCGACTTCGACGAATACGCGCGGCTGCGGCGGGAGTTGAAGGACCGGGAGACCGAGCTGGCCCGGCAGGGCGTCAACCAGCGGCGGGCCGAGGCGGCGACCGCGCTGGAGAAGCTCAAGCCGGGCGATGTCATCCATGTGCCGACGGGCAAGTACGCCGGGCTGGCGCTGGTGCTGGATCCGGGGCTGCCCGCCGGGCGCTCCAACGGCCACCGGGGCTTCGAGCACCACGACGGGCCGCGGCCGCTGGTGCTGACCGCCGAGCGGCAGGTCAAGCGGCTCGCGTCCATGGACTTCCCTGTACCCGTGGAGCCGTTGGAGCGGATGCGGATTCCCAAGTCCTTCAACCCGCGCTCGCCGCAGTCCCGTCGGGACCTCGCGTCCGCTCTGCGTACCAAGGCGGGGCACATTCCGCCGGAGCGGGCGCGGAAGAAGCGGGCGCAGGCGGCCGACGACCGCGAGATCGCCCGGCTGCGGACCGCGATTCGGGCGCATCCGTGCCATGGATGCGACGAGCGCGAGGACCATGCGCGGTGGGCCGAGCGGTATCACCGGCTGCTCCGGGACACCTCGCAGTTGGAGCGGCGCATCGAGGGGCGCACGAACACGATCGCGCGGACCTTCGACCGGATCGTCGCGCTGCTGACCGAGCTGGACTATCTGCGGGGTGACGAGGTCACCGAGCACGGGAAGCGGCTTGCCCGGCTCTACGGCGAGCTCGATCTGCTGGCCAGTGAGTGTCTGCGGGCCGGGGTCTGGGAGGGGCTCGCTCCCGCCGAACTCGCCGCCTGTGTCTCCGCGTTGGTGTACGAGGCGCGGGTCGGGGACGACGCGATGGCGCCGAAGCTGCCGTCCGGGAAGGCCAAGGCCGCGCTCGGGGAGATGGTGCGGATCTGGGGGCGGCTGGACGCGCTGGAGGAGGACTTCCGGATCACCCAGTCCGAAGGGGTCGGGCAGCGGGAGCCGGATCTCGGGTTCGCCTGGGCCGCGTACATGTGGGCCTCGGGGAAGGGGCTCGACGAGGTGCTGCGTGAGGCGGAGATGCCGGCGGGGGACTTCGTGCGGTGGTGCAAGCAGGTGATCGATGTGCTCGGACAGATTTCCGCGGCGGCTCCTGTTTCTGGTGGGGAGGGGTCGACGGTGGCGAAGAATGCGCGCAAGGCCGTCGATCTGCTGCTGCGGGGAGTTGTCGCCTACTCGTCGGTGGGGTGAGCTGATAGGGCGCGTGCGGGTGGACTGTGGCTGGTCGCGCAGTTCCCCGCGCCCCTGGGTAGGTCGGCCGTGCCCCTCTCCTACGAGGCTCCCGTGCTTCTTCAGCGGGGTTCGGTTGGGTTGGTGCAGTTCCATACGAGGGGAGCTGCACCATGCGATTTCGTGTTCTGGGGCCCGTGCGTCTTCATCCGCGTACGCCCGCCGCTGCCAAACCCCGGGCCGTGCTCGCCACACTGCTGGTGCGGGGCGGCACCGTCGTCTCCAGCGAGGCGCTCATCGACGAGCTTTGGCCCGACGAGCCGCCTCGCACCGCGTCCAGCACGCTGCATGTGTACGTCTGCCATGTGCGTAAGGCCCTCGCGGAGAGCGGGGCCGGGCGGCCCCTTGTCAGCAGGGCCCCCGGGTATCTGCTGCACGTCGAGGCGGGGGAGCTGGATCTGCGGCTGTTCGAGGAGTTGAGCGAGCGGGGGCGGGCGGAGGTGCGGGAGGAGCGGTATGCCGCTGCTTCGCGGACCTTGGGGCAGGCGCTCGATCTGTGGAGCGGGCCCGCGCTGTCCGGGATTCCGCAGGGGGTCGTGCTGCGCTCCGCCGCCACTCGGCTGGAGGAGCAGCGGCTCGGCGTGCTGGAGCAGCGGATCGGGGCCGATCTCAAGCTCGGGCGGCACGACGAACTCACCGGGGAGCTGATGGAGTTGGCCGTGGAGCATCCCCTGCGGGAGCGGCTGCACTGCCAGCTCATCGTGGCGCTGCACCGGTCCGGGCGGGCCTCCGACGCGGTGCGGGCCTATCGGGCGGTGCGGCGATCGTTGCACGAGGAGCTCGGGATCGGGCCCGGGCCGGCGCTCACGCGGCTGCACGAGCGCGTGCTGGGCGGAGCAGGTTCAGGACCAGCCAGCGGCGCAGAGCACCGGCATGGTCCGGCGAGCCGTGCACATCGTCGAACAGCTTGATCCGTACGTCGGGGAGCGCGGCGCGGAGGAGCGCTTGCTCCTGGGGCGGGATGATCTCGTCCCGGGCGCTCGCCACGTACCGCACCGCTGCCCGCACGGAGCGGAGTTGGGGCGGATCCAGCGGGAACTCCTTGAGCAGTGAGCGCAGTTCGGCGATGTCCGTCACGCCGGTCAGGCTGCGCAGCGTCGTCGCGGTGATCGTGGGGACGCGGGGCCACCAGTCGTCGTCGGTGAAGAAGTGGGCGACCGGGGCGCCCACGGTCAGGACGCGGCCGACGCGGTCGTCCTCGGCGGCGGCGCGCAGGGCCATGTGGCCGCTGAAGCTCAGGCAGAGGAGCGTGGTGTCGGCGGTCCGGGCGCGGGAGGACAGCTGGTCCATGATCCAGGGCAGCAGGCGCCAGGAGTCGGCCGTGTAGCGCAGGGGGTTCTCGCCCACGCCCGGCATCTCCGTCACGACCGCCGCATAGCCGAGGCGGGTCAGTTTGGGCAGCAGGGGCGCCCATTGCTCCTTCACGCTGACTATGCCGCCCATCAGGACGAGCAGGGGGCGGCCGCGGTCCAGGCCGGCCGCCCAGCAGGCCAAGGGGCCCTCCGGATGGTCGAGTTCGAGGCGGACGATGCCTCGGCGGCGTGCTCCTCGCCACGTGTCGAAGGCGGCCACGCCCGCCTGCTGGGCGCGGCCGCGTTCCGTGTCCCCGGCCGGGTGCGGAAAGCGGGCCAGGGCATAGCAGCGGCAGGCGTCCAGCAGGCGGCCACGGGCCGCGAGGGTGTCGCCCTGGGCCGACCAGACCCTGGCCCAGGAGGCCTCGTCGCCCTCGTCGTCGTTGTGGATCCGGGCCAGGGTGTGGGCCGCGGCCTTGGCGGTCATGCCCTGGTTGCGGGCGTGCAGCAGGGCGTACGACTTCAACTCGCCGAGGTGGTCCATGGGTTCGCCTCCTGCTCGGTCGACGGCTCGGCCTTGATCTCGCGGAGGTGGCCGGTTCGGGACGCGGCCTGCCAGTCCTCCTCCAGGGCCGACTTGAGGTCGGCCAGTACGTCCGCCGCGGCGGCGCCGTCCAGGACCCGGTGGTCGAAGGCGAGGCCCAGCCGCATCAGCGGGGCCACCTCGATCCGGTCGCCGTCGCGGACGACCGGGCGGGGCGCCGTACGGCCGCAGGTGAGGGTGAGGGCCGTGCCGCCCGTGGAGTGGAAGCCGTCCACGGGGCGGTGGCCCAGGGAGCTCACGGAGACCGTGCCGAGCAGGGAGGGGCGGCGGCGGGCGCTGCGCAGGGCCGCGGCGAAGGCCAGGCGGCCCAGGCGGGCGGGGAGGCGGGCGAGGGTGCGGGCACCGTGGAACTCGGGGAGGGCGGTGACGTCCGGGGCCTCGCGGTAGCGGTCGACGCCGTCCTGGATGTCGTCCAGGGAGGCGGACTCCAGCGCCGGGAAGAGCGCCGACAGCACGATGCGGTCGCCGTCGGGGACCCGGGCGTCCAACGCCAGCTTGGCTGTCACCTGCGGGAACCGGAGGATGCGGTGGCCTCGGCCGAGGACCGCGTTGGCCTCCGGGTGGCGGGCCAGGACCCGGCCCGTCGCGTGCAGGACGTAGGTGACGGTGGAGTAGTGGCGGCCGGCGCGGTCGCGGTGGGCGAGGGCCTCGGTCATGTCGATGTCGGTGTCGAGGAACACCGGGCGCTGGGCGGCGGCGAACTCCAGGAAGTGCAGGGTGTGGCGGCGGTCCCGGACGGGGTGGGTGGTGTGGGCCGGGGGTTTCCTGGGGGTCACGGGGTCACCACCTCGTCGTAGATCTCCTGGAGGCTGCGGGCCTCCAGGAGGCGGGAGACCGCGATGCGCCGGCCGGTGGCGCGTTCGAGGAGGACGACCAGTTTGAGAAGCAGCAGGGAGTCCCAGTCGGGGAGTTCGTCGAAGTCGGCGGCGAACTGGGCGTCGGTGAGGGGGAGTCCGAGTTCGGTTCGGACCAGGTGCTGGAAGTCGGTGGAGGGCAGGGTCGGGGAGGTCATGTCGGCCTCTCGGTGTCGAGGGTGGGATACGGGTCGGCTCAGGGCTTCTGCAGGGCGAATCCGGACTTGATCCACTTGCTGGACTCGACCGCCACGGCCAGCGCCCGCTGGCCGCCGGACATCTGGGGCAGCAGCTGCTCGATCTGGAGGAAGGGCAGGGCGTTGCCGTTGTTGCCGGTGCGGTCGACGCAGGAGATCGGCCGGGCGGCGGGCACGGCCAGCTGTTCGGTGATGAGGCGGGTCATACGGCCGGAGAGCTGGGGCGGGAGGAGGAAGTCGAGGTCGTCCGGGGACCAGTCGAGGTCGTCGAGGAGCTCCCAGAGGATCTCCACCGCCATGACGGGGACGTTCTCCTCGATCGCCTTGTAGTCCTCGGTGAGGGCCTGGCGGTTCTCGTGGCGGTCGGCGAGACCGAACCAGTCGATGATCTGACCGGGTTCACGGCCGAGGCCGGTGCAGCGGTTGAGGGTGCGCAGGAGGGCGGGGCCTTGCGGGTCCGCGGTGAGTACGGCGGCGCCGGCGCCGTCTCCGAACAGCACGGCGTTGACGAGGTCGCCGGGTGCGGCCGCCGACATGTCCCGGTCCACGTCCAGGTGCTTGGTGCAGACGTCACCGCCGATGGCGAGGCCGCAGCGGTACGCGCCGCCGGTGATCAGGAGCCGGGCCAGGTCGAGGGCCTGTACGGCGCCGGCGCAGCCCGACTGGAGCTGATAGGTGGGGAGTTGGTCCAGGCCCAGCAGGTCGGCGACTCGGCTCGCGGTGGTCGGCATCAAGTGGTCGGGGGTGGCCGTGCCCAGCACCAGGAACTCGATGTCGGCCGGCTCGGCCGCACAGCGCTCCATGGCCTGGGCCGCGGCTCGTGCGCACAGGTCGGCCAGGGAGTGCCGGATCTCACCGGTCAGCAGGTCACGGGCGAAGTGGCGGGTCTGGGTGCCGATGTAGACCTCGATCCACTCGGCGCTGATGCCGAGGGCGGCGGCGAGCGCGGTGTTGTCGACCGGGTCGCCGGGGAGGGCGGAGCCGGCGGCGGCGATGTGGGGGACGGGGGGCGTCATGGGGTGGGCTCCTGTATGTGGTGCTCCGTCACGTACGTGATGAGGTCGCCCAGCGTGGAGAGGCGGGACAGCAACTCCTGGACAGGGAGTTCGCCGAGGGCGGGGAGGCTTTGCTCGATGCGGGACTTGAGTTCCATCACGGCGACCGAGTCGAGGCCGAGGTCCTCGTAGAGGCGGGCGCCGGGGGAGAGGTCGGCGGGGTGGTAGCCGCCGACGTGGGCCACGGCTTCGAGGACGGCGGTGTCGGTGGCGGTGTCAGCGGCGGGCTGGCTCTGGTCCGGCGTCCTGGGACGTTGTGCAGGCGGAGCCGTGGGGAGACCCCGGTGCCAGAAGCGGTGGTCGGTGGCGAAGGCGTACGGGGTCAGTCGGGTCAGGACACGGTCCTGTGGTGGGTGGACCGCTTCCCAGTCGGGGTCGAGGCCCGCCCCGTAGAGGGTGGCGAGGGCCTCGGCGAGGTCTCGGGCGCCCGCTTGCTCGCCGGGGAGGGGGTGCACCGGGCGTGTGCGGTGGGCCATCAACTGGTGGGCCAGCGTGGTGAGTACGGGCTTCGGGCCCAGTTCGACCAGATGGGTCGGGCCCTCGTCGAGGAGTTGTGCGGCCGCGTCCGCGAACAGGACGGGGGCACTGATGTGTTCCGTCCAGTACGTGGCGTCCATGGGCTCGGACTCCAGGAGTTTGCCGCGGAGGGTCGAGTAGACGGGGAGGGCGGGGACGCCGCCGCCGATCTCCTCGGCCAGCCGGTGGAAGGGTTCGAGGACGGGCCGCATGAGGGGTGAGTGGAAGGCGTGCGAGACCTCCAGACGGCGTACCCGGATCCCGCGGTGCTCCAGTGTGTCGGCGATGCGGCCGAGCGCCGCGAGGTCTCCCGACAGCACGGTGGAGGTCGGCCCGTTGAGCGCCGCGTAACCGACCAGGGGCTCGTGGTCTACGTACTCCCGCAGTGGCTCGGCCGGGGAGCGTACGGCGATCATGCCGCCGCCCTCGGGGAGCTCCTGCATCAACGCACCGCGGGCGGCGACGAGTTGTGCGGATGCCTCCAAAGGGAGTGCTCCGGCTAGTACGGCGGCGGCAAACTCACCCACGCTGTGGCCGAGCAACAGACCGGGGCGTACGCCCAGCTCGGTGAGGCTCGCGCCGAGGGCGTGTCCGACGGCGAACAGGGCGGGTTGGGCCCAGCCGGTGCGGTGGACGGCCGGGTCGGCGCCGAGCAGCAGGTCGCGGACGGAACCGCCGGTGTGCGGGAGCAGCGCGGTGTCGACGGCGTCGAAGTGGTGCCGGAACAGGGGGGATTCGCGGTACAGGCGGGCTGCCATGCCCGGGTACTGGGCGCCCTGGCCGGTGAACAGCCAGGCGGTGAAGGGGGGTTCGGCGGGTGGGGGTGGCAGTGCCGGTGCCTCGGCGGCGGTGCGCAGGCGTGCGGCCAGGTCGGTGGGGTCGGTGGCGGGGACCGCGTAGCGGTGAGTGTGGCCGGACTTGATGTGGTGGGAGCTCCAGCAGAGGGGGCCGAGGGGGGTGCGGCGGCGGGTGATGGAGTCGGCCTGGGCGAAGAGGTTGCGGCGCAGGGCGGCTTCGGAGGGGGCGGTGAGGGTGAAGAGGGGGGTGCCCAGGCCGGAGGGGTGGAGAGGAGCCACGCCGGCGGGGATGCCGGGGGGCTTGCTTTCGTGAGCGGAACTGCCCGAGGCCTCGCTCGGACGGCTCGCCTTCCCCGCGCGCGCATGCGGGCCTCGCGGCGCCGACTCCAGCACCGCATGCGCGTTCGTGCCGCCCAGCCCGAAGCTGCTCAGCCCCGCCAGCACCGGCCCCGCCCCGAGCCGCAGCGGTGCCTTCAGCAGCCGCAGCCCCTGGTCGGACAGGTTCAGGGCCGGGTTCTCGCGGGCCGAGAAGCGGCTGGCCGGGGCCGTCCGGTGGTGGAGGGCGAGGGCGACCTTGATGAGGCCCGCGATGCCGGCGGCGCCCTCCGTGTGGCCGAGGTTGCCCTTGACCGAGCCGAGGGCCATGGGGCGGGGGCGGCCGGAGTGGAGGGCGCCCAGGGCCTTCGTCTCGATCATGTCGCCCAGGATCGTGCCGGTGCCGTGGCCCTCCGTGAAGGCCACGTCCGACGGTTCGACCCCGGCGCGACGGTACGCCGATGACACCACCGCCTCCTGGCACCAGCGGTTCGGCGCGGTGATGCCGTTGCTGCGGCCGTCCTGGTTGACGGCGGTGCCGCGGAGGACCGCGTACACGGGCTGCCCGTCGGCCAGTGCGTCCGCGTAGCGGCGCAGCACCACCGCCCCGACGCCCTCGCCGCGCCCGATGCCGTCCGCGTCCGCGCTGAACGGCTTGCAGCGGCCGTCGGGCGCCGCAAGCCCCGCCTGGGTGTAGAAGATGCCGAGCGCGGGGGTGAGGGCCAGGTTGACGCCGCCCGCTATCGCCCAGTCGCACTCGCCCGCCAGCAGCGAGTTCGCCGCCAGGTGCACCGCCACCAGCGAGGACGAGCACGCCGTGTCCACCGCCAGGGACGGGCCCTTGAGGTCGAGGTGGTACGAGACCCGGTTGGCGATCATGCAGTAGCCGTTGCCGGAGCCGATCTGGGCCGTGATGCCGGACAGGTCCGTGAGCGTGAACTGCGCCCACTCGCTGCCCATCACGCCCACGAACACCCCGGTCGGGGTCCCCGCCAGCCGGTGCGGGGCGATGCCCGCGTCCTCGACCGCCCGCCACGCGCAGTGCAGCATCAGCCGCTGCTGGGGGTCCATGGAACCGGCCTCGCGCGGCGAGAGGGAGAAGAACTCGTGGTCGAAGACGTCCGGGTCGGCGAGGAAGCCCGCCTCGCACGGGAAGTCCGAGGCCGCCCACCGGTCGGCCGGCACCGGACGGGCCGTGCCACCGGAGCGCATCAGCAACTCCCAGTACCCGCCCGGCCCTTCGGCCCCCGGGAACCGGCAGTCGATGCCGGTGATCGCGATGGCGTCCGCCGTCACGGTGTCGCCTCCAGCCGGCTCAGCAGGTGACCGGCCAGCGCCCGGACCGTCGGATAGTCCCAGGCCGCCGTCGGGTCGATCTGCACCCCGAACGCGTCCTCGACATCGCCGCACAGACTGAGCGCGGCCACGGAGTCCAGGCCGTACTGGGCGAGCGGCACCGCCGGGTCTATCTCGGACGGCGGGGTGCGCAGATACTCGGCGACGCGCTGCGCCAGCCAGTCGGTCAGGGTCCGCTCGGTGTGGGTGCTCGGCACGGTCATCGGATGCTCCATCGGTGTCAGCCGTCCAGGGAGAGGTCGTACAGGTCGAAGGACCGGTGCTCGTCGTAGCGGCGCAGGAGTTCCGCGCGCACCCGGGCCGCGGTGCCGGAAGGCGGTGGCGCGGGGCGCAGCCCGAGGCGGGCCGCCGTCCGGTGCAGGGCGGCCGCGAGCCATGCCGGGTCCGCGAGGAACCCGTCGGTCGCCGCCCGCCACACTCCGGTGGCCGCCGCGGCGGCGAGCAGCTGCGCGTAGCGGTCGGCGAGCCGGAAGGACGCCGGACCGGCCAGCGGTGTGCGTTCGGCGGGCGGCAGCGCGAGGGCCTCGGCTCGTACGACGGTCAGTTCCTCGGCCAACTGCCTCAGCAGTGCCGCCGTATACGCGTCCGAGACCTCCGGCACGGCTCCCAGTACGCCGCCCAGGGCATCGCCGTCGGTCGCCAGGGTGAGTTCCTCGTACGGGATGCCCGGGGTGAGCGTGCCGCCCGGTGTGAAGAGGGGGTTCGGGGCCGGTGGTCCGGGATTCCTTGCCAGGCGCGGGAGTTGGGGGATCAGGGTGGCGAGGCAGGCGGTGGATCCGGCGTGGCCGAGGCTGAGGACGGGCAGGTCGCGCAGATGCTTGCCGAAGACCGCGTGCTCGCCCTCGCGGACGTAGAAGCGGGCGCCGAGGATCACCGAGAGGTCGCCCGCGGTGCGGCCCAGCAGCCTCGGGACCAGGTACTTCACCGCCGCGCCCGTCACGCTCGACTGGCCCGGCAGCAGGTGCACCGCCCTAGCGGCGGCCAGCGCCAGGCTGTCGCAGAGGAGGAGGTCGGTGAAGGCGCCGGTCAGGGTCGTCGTGGCGTGCGGGAGGTCCAGGACGCGGCCCCGGTACAGGCGGCGGCCGAGGGCGAAGCGCAGGACCGTGCGCAGACAGGTGTCGACCGTGCCGACCGCCATGCCCGGCAGGGCGCTGCGGGTGATCTGGAAGGAGCGGAGGGCTAGTTCGGCGCCGTGCCCCTCCTCGCCGACCAGCGCGCCGGCCGGTATCGCGCAGTCGCGGAAGTCGAGGCCGGTCAGGTGGCAGCCGCGTACGCCCGCGGTGCGGTAGCGGGGGAGGAAGGCCAGCCCTTCCCCGCAGTCCTCGGGGCCGGTGAGCAGCACGGAGTGGCTGCGCGCCCCCGGTGCCGGGTCGGTGCGGGCGAACAGCACCCAGGCGGCCGCGCGGTCGGCGTTGTTGATGACCTGCTTGGTGCCGTCGAGGACATAGCCGCCCGGGATCCGGCGGGCCGTGAACTCGTTGCGCAGGAAGTCGTTGCCGTACGCCAACTCGTGGTACGCCACCGACACTTTGGCCCCGTCGAGCAGCAACCCGGCGAGGTGCTTGCGCTGTTGGGGCGAGCCTCCCGCCCACACGTTCACGGCGGCCATGAAGGACGTGACGCCGTACCCCAGGCCCAGCCCGACATCGCGCCGGAACACCTCGCGGGCGACCCGCACCAGGGAGTCCAACTGGTCGAGTCGGCCGCCGAGTTCCGAGGGGACGAACTCGGCGCCGAACCCGAAGCGGTCGAGGAGATCCTCGCCCGCCGCGCTCAACTCGCCTCGCTCGTCGGCCGCCAGCAGCGCCGAGCGGCCCACCGGGTTCGTCGGGTCGTCCGGATCGCCGAACAGGCCGATCAGTTCCTGGACGCGGTTCATGCGGTCTCCCTCGCCAGCCCGAGCCGTAGCAGCGCGAACAGCCGGCCTGCCCGCCCTGCCTCGTACGCCTCGTCCAGCAGCCGCTCGTACGCCTCCGGGTCGGCCGGTCCCTGCTGCTCGCCGAGCCGCACCAGCAGCCGGTCGAGCGCCGCCCGCAGCCAGACGCCGTCGCGCCACACCCCGTCGGTCGCCACCAGCCGGTTGTGCAGCCACAGGCCCAGACAGGCGGCGCCCGCGAAGCACAGGCAGTAGCGCCGCGCCGCCTCGAACGCCTCGTACGGGACCCCGGCGGCCAGGTCCCAGGGCGCCGCCATCTCCTTGTGGACCTTCTCGGTGACCGTCAGCAGACGCCGGGCGGCAGCGGCGAGGGCGGGGTGGGACTTCTCCGCCCGGGCCACCCAGGCGGGCAGCGCGCCGAGCACCGAACTCCCGTACCGGGCCAGCAGGGAGAGGCCCCTCGCGTCGAACTCCGGCAACGGGACGGAGAGGTCGCAGGCCGCGACCGGTTCGTCCGCCGGGCGGCGCCCCCAGTGCCGTACCAGCGAACGGAACTGGTTCACCAGGGAGTTGAGGTTGACCAGGGTGTTGCCGTCGAAGAGGGAGACGATGCGGTGATCGCGTTCCACTTTCTCGAACAGGCCGTAGTGGTCCGCCCCGGCGAGGAAGGCGCGCGCCCCGAGGAGGGCGGCCAGTTCGCGCAGCAGTTCCTCCGTGCCGGTCGGCACCAGGTACTTGGTGACGGCGGAGACCACGCTCAGCTCGCCGGTCGCGGTGTGGACCAGTCGGGCGGCGACCAGGGAGAGGGCCTCGTGGGTGAGGACGTCGGCCGCCGCGGAGGCCAGGACGTGCCGCGCCTGGGGGAGTTCGGCGAGCGGCCGGCCGTACAGGCGGCGTTCGGCCGCGAAGCCGAGGGCGAGGCGAAGGCCGTGGTCGGCGGCGCCGAGGGAGAGGGAGGCGCACATGGTGCGGGTCAGTTGCAGGGCCTTGAGGACGGTTTCGATGCCGCCGCCCTCGGTGCCGACGACCGTGGTCCGGGGCAGGCGGGCGCGGTGCAGGGCGATGCCGGAGATGTCGGCGCCGCGGATGCCGTGGGTGGGGATCTTCGGGAGATGGCGGTAACTGCCGGGCGGCAGCTCGCGTTTGTCGGCGAGCAGGACGCTGAAGCCGCGCGGTCCGCCGTCCGGGCCGGTGCGCGCCAGGAGGGTCAGGACACTGCCCCGGGTGGCGTTGTTGATCAGCCACTTCTCGCCGCTCACCCGCCACGCCCCGGGCCCGTCCGGTACCGCCTCCACCTCCCCGGCGAGCAGGTCGCTGCCGTGCGCCCGCTCGGTCAGACCGAGGGCGACCGGTACCCCGGCCCGGATGTCCGCGCCGAGCCGGGTCGCCTGTTCGGCGCTGCCCGCGATCCATACGCAGACCGCGCCGAGGTAGGTCTTGCCGTGCGCGACGGCCACGGTCAGGTCCCGCCGGGCCACCGTCCGCAGCAGCTGGAGCGCGTGCTCGTAGTCCCGCAGCCGGCCGCCGACCGGGGCGGGCACGTAGTAGTCGGGCAGCCCCCAGTCGTCCAGCAGCCGGCAGATCTCCGCCGGGAACTCCTCGCGCGCGTCGAGGGAGGCCGAGGCCGCGTCGGAGAAGGGGGAGCGCGGGTCGGCGGGGTCGCCGAGGTAGAGCTCCAGCTCCTCGGCGAGACGGTACGGGGAGTGCTCCATCGTCATGCCGGGCTCACCCGCGCAAGCGCCCGGTCGGCCGCGTCGCTGACCAGCTCGCGGACCGCCGGTTCGAGCACCTCGTACAGCGGGACGAGGGCGCCTTCGAGGAACAGCCTCCGCATCAGGGTGCGTTGGACCTTGCCGCTGGTGGTGCGGCGGACCGTGCCCGGGCGGACGAGCACCACATTGCCCGCCGCGACCGAGAACTGACGGCCTATCTGTAGCTGGACCGCCGTGGCGACCGCGCGGAGATCGCCGTCCGGGACGGCCGCGGCCCTCACCTCCTGTACGACGACCAGGTGTTCGCCCGCCGCGCTCTGCACGGCGAACGCGGCGCCCGTGCCCGAGGCGAGCGAGCGGTCCGCGGACTGCACGGTGCGTTCCACGTCGTGCGGGTACACATTGCGCCCGGCGAGGATGATGACCTCCTTGAGCCGGCCGGTGACGAAGAGTTCACCGCCGTCGAGGACGCCGAGGTCGCCGGTGCGGAGCCAGCCGTCGGGGGAGCGGCTCTGGGCCGTGGCCCGCGGGTTGCGGAAGTAGCCGGGGGTGACGCTCGGGCCGCGGACCCAGATCTCGCCGATGGTTCCCGGGGGCCGGTCGGCTCCCGTGGCCGGGTCGGTGATGCGGATCTCGCAGTCGCGGACCGTGCCGCTGCCGGCGAGGGTCCGCACCGAGGAGCCCTCGACGGGCGGGGCGAGCTCGCCCAGTTCCAGGGCGCCGGCGTCCGCCTGCCGGGTCACCGGCGGGGACTCCGGACGGCAGCCCGTCACCAGCAGGGTCGTCTCCGCCATGCCGTAGCAGGGGAAGAAGGTCTCGGGGCGGAAGCCGGCCGGGGCGAAGCGGTCGGCGAAGGCCTGGAGGGTGTCGGCGCGCACGGGCTCGGCCCCGTTGGGGGCCACCCGCCAGCCGGACAGGTCCAGGGTGGCCAACTGCTCGTCGGTGACCCGGCGTACGCACAGGTCGAAGGCGAAGTTGGGGCCGCCGCTGCCGCTCAGCCGGTAGTCGTCGATCATCTTCAGCCAGCGGTACGGGCGTTTGAGGAACGCGGTCGGCGGCATCAGGACCGCGGTGCCGCCCGTGTAGAGGGGCTGGAGGATATGGCCGATGAGCCCGAGGTCGTGGTAGTGCGGCAGCCAGCCGCCGCCGACGGTGTCCGGGCCGGTCCCGGTCCACGCCTGGATCGCCGCCTCGTTGGCGAGCAGATTGGCGTGGGTGACCATCACGCCCTTGGGGTCGCTGGTCGAGCCCGAGGTGTACTGCAGGAACGCGAGATCGCCGGGGCCGGTGGCCGGGGGCCGCCAGTCCGCCGGGTCGGCGAAGCCGTCCTCGCCGTCGGTGCCCAGGCAGTGGACGTGCGGCATGTTCTCCGAGGCCAGCCACGCCTCCAGGGCGGGGGCCAGCTCGGGGGACGTCAGCACCGCGACCGCCTCGGCGTCGCGCAGGATGCCGGTGACCCGGGCCAGACCGCGGCCCTGATCGGTGGGGAGCGGGGCGGGCACGGCGACGGCACCGGCGTACAGACAGCCCAGGAAGGCCGCCGTGAAACCGGTGCCCGAGGGGTGCAGGAGCAGCACCTGGCGGCCCACCGCGCCCCGGGCGCGCAGCCAGACGGCGATACGGCGGGCCCGGGTGTCGAGGGCGGCGTACGTGACGTGCTCGGCGGTGTCGTCCTGGAGGTGGATCAGGGCGTCCTTGGCCGCGTGGGCGGCGGCATTCTCCAGGATGACCTCGGTGAAGGTCCTGCTGCTCACTGGTACGTCCCCTTCAGCGTGATGTGCGACGGGACCTCGGGGAGGTCGAGGAGGGGGTGGCGGAAGGTGACCTCCGCGACCGCCTCGGCTTCGGGTGTGACCGGCAGGAAGCCGAGCGAGGGGTAGAGGTCTCGCACCCGGCCGTTCTTCGGCGTCGGGCGGTAGCCGCCATGGACGGCGGGGGTGCCGGACGCCTTGGCGCGCTCCAACAGGGCCGCGAACACCGCCTGTTCGATGCCGCGGCCGAAGACCCGGCAGCTGAGCAGGGCGTTGTCGATATGCCAGCCTTCGGGCGCGAGGCGCAGGAACAGGGCGCCGACCAGGCCGTTGTCGCCGAACTTGTCGCGGGCGGTGATGGTCAGGACGTGTCCGGCGTACTCGCTCACCTCGGGGCCCGACATCCGGCGGGTCGTGAGGTTGAACTGATTGGTCCGCTGGGTGAGTTGGGCGACCCGGGCCACTTCCCCCGGCCGCAGGGGCGCGAGTTCGACGACCACTTCGAGCTGCGCCAGATACTCCTCGTACGACTGCGCGCTCTCCCGCAGCCGATGACGGTCCCCTTCGCTGCGGTACTGGGCGGCCCGCCGCAGATCGGTGTCGGTCAGCTCGGGTGTGTCGAACCAGCCGTCCGCCAGCAGGCGTTCGGTGTGCAGCGCGGGCTCGTCGTCCAGCGCGACGAGGGCCACGCCGGGAAGGGCGGCGGCCACCTGGCCGCGCTCGAAAGGGGAGTCGTCGGCGAGGACGAGGCTGTCGACGCCGAGGTTGAGCTGCTCGGCGAGCTGCCGGAGTCCGTCGCTCTTCGGGCCCCAACTCGCGTATATCTGGACGAAGTCGGGCTCCCGCAAGGTCATGTCGGGGTGCTCGCGCAGCACGGCCAGCAGCGGTGCCCGGTCGTTCTTCGAGCACACGGCGAGCAGCACGCCCTGGGCGGCGAGCTGCCCGACCACCCGCTGGAACCCGGCGAACGCCTCCCCCCGGACGGTCCCGGCGGCGGCGATCCCCTCGGGGCCGACGTCACCGAGCACCCCGTCCCACAGGGTCTGGTCGGCGTCCAGGACGAGGACCTTGCGGGTGCGGCCGCGCAGGGTGCGGGTCAGATGGCCGATCTCGCGGGCGTACCGGGCGAGCAGTTCGGAGCCGAGGCGGGCCTTGGCGTAGGCCGACAGCCGGGCGTCACGGACCGGGCCGCCCTCGGCGACGAGCGGGTCCAGATCGATGACGTGGGTGCGGGGGTGGCGTCGGACGAGCCGGAGGAGGCCCGCGTTGAAGTCCCGCCAGATCGCCGCGAGTTCGGTACGGGCGCGCAGGTCGACGAGCTGATGGGCGTCCGAGCGGAGCAGTGGAAGGGTGTTGAGGACGAGCATCCCCCGGGCGTGGTCGCCGTGCCGGGCCGCGTGGGCGTCGAGCCGGGCGAGCAGGTCGGCCGTCGCCTCGGCGACATCGGAGACCGTCCAGGGGCGGGGCAGGGTGTCGAAGACCGTCGAGGAGTCCAGGACGCACAGGGAGAGGGCGGTGTCGGGGGCGTAGACGGGACCGTCCGTGGTGAGCAGGTCGAGCTCCCACGCGCCGAAGTCCCCTTGGCGCGCTTCGAGTCGCAGTCCGTGGCGGGCGAACTCGGCGGTGAGGGAGGCGGTGAGGCCGTCCAGCGTGCCGCTGCCGCTGACGGTGACCCGCACTGGCTCCGGCTCCCCGGCCGGCTCCCCGGCGGGCTCTTCGTCCAGGCGGGCGAGGATCCGTCCGGCCGACTGAAGGGCGCCGAACGGGTCAGGGCCGGCGGCGAGTTCCGCGAGAAGGGCGGGCACCTCGGGGTCGTACCGGCGCAGGGAGCGCAGGCGGTCGAGGAGGGCGTTCGTCATGGCCGGGAGCCTGCGGAGTGCGCCTTAAGCACGTCTTGTGCAAGGCGTGCTTAAGGCGCGGCGGCCAGCATCGCGGCATGACGATTCAGACGTCCGTGTGCGTGGTCGGCGGCGGTCCCGCCGGGCTCACCCTCGCCCTCGAACTGGCCCGGCGGTCCGTGCCCGTCGTCGTCCTTGAGGCGAGCGGTCACTTCAATCGCAGCTTCCGGGGCGAGTCCGTCTCCCCGGACTCGGTCTGGCTCCTCGACCGGCTGGGCCTCCTCGACCGGCTGGACGGCGGGTACGTCCAGATGCACCGGATGGAGATCTCCGACTCCGGACACACCGTGTTCCGGGCGGAGTTCTCGGACTTCCGGTATCCCCACCCCTTCCCGGTCGAGCTGCCCCAGCCCACGCTGCTCGCGGCACTCGCGGAGGCCGGCGCCGGGCTCTCCGACTTCCGGCTCCTCCAAGGGGCCACGGCGACCGGGCTGTTGTACGACGGGGAGGGCGCGGTCGCCGGGGTGCGGGCCCGAACCTCCGAGGGGGAGACCGAGGTCCGCGCGATGCTGACCGTCGCCGCCGACGGCCGGTTCAGCAAGGTGCGGGAGATGGCGGGGATCGAGTACCGCAAGGTGCCCCTGGAGCGGGACGTCATCTGGCTCAAGCTGCCCTTTCCGTACGGGGAGTGGGACGACCGCACGTATCGGGTCCGGATCCGGGGCGATCAGCACGGGCTGTTCATCCCGACCCGGCCCGACAGCGTGCGGGTCGGGTTCAACATCCCCAAGGGCGGGCTGCGGGAGATGCGGCAGCGGGGGCTCGGGGCGCTGTACGAGCGGCTCGATCTGCTGGCGCCGGAGCTCTCGGGGGCCGTGCGGGACGAGGTGCGGAGCTGGTCCGACACATCGATGCTCGACATCTTCACGACGGTGGTGCCTCGGTGGGCGGTGCCCGGGCTGACGCTGATCGGCGACGCGGCGCACACCCTCACGCCGATTCTGGGGCAGGGCGTCAACCACGCGATCATCGACGCGGTGACGCTCGCCCCGCTGGTGGAGAAGGCGATGGGGGAGGGCGGGTCCACGGGGGCGCTGCTCTCGGCGTCTGAGGTGTTCCAGCGGGAACGGGAGGCGTCCGTGGCCCGGTCCCGTGCGCTTCAGCTTCGGCAGGAACGGCTCTTCACGTTGGACGGGGCGGTGGGGGCGGCTTGGCGGCGGTCGCTCTACCGGGTGGTGAGCAGTAGTCCGTGGCTGGTGCGGAAGGTGCTGGCCGGGGCGTACTTCCAGTTGCAGGAGCCCGGTGAGCGGGTCGCGAAGATGCAGGTGGGGATGTAGTGGTCGATCTGCGGGCCGGCGGGGTCGCACATGGCACAGCCCCGCGCTCCTCCCGGGGCGCGATCCTTGCCGTTGCTCTCATGCTCAACCAGTTCGTCGTAGCCCTCGCCGGCAGCAGCGTCGCGACCGCCGGACGGGGGTTCCGGACGGCCATGGGGGTTTCTGCCACCGCCCTGCCCTGGGCCGTCCTCGTCTACGTCCTCGCGCTCGGCGTTCTCCTGCTGCCGTTCCGGTGGTTGTGCGGGCGCGTCGGGCCCTTCCTCGTGCTGCTCGCCGGGCTGTGGATGTTCGTCCAGTCGTCCGTCGCGATCGGTGCCCACCTCGTCACCACGCCCGACGCCTTCCTCGCCCTGCGGGCCGTCCAGGGTGCCGGTGCCGCCGCACTCACCGCCGTGGCGCTGACGCTGATGCCGGTGCGAGTGCAGCCCGCCTGGGGTGCCGTGATCCTGGGAGGGCTCGGCGTGGGTCTCCTGTTCGGTTCGGCCCTGCCGGACGCCTCATGGCGCTGGGTGTTCTGGGCGAACGCACCGCTCGCCGTCCTCAGCGGTACGACCACGCTCGGACTGCTGCGCGGGGCCCGTCGGCGTCCGGCATGACACGGTCGTACCGCCGCACCAGCGCGGCCACCTCGTCCAGCACCGCCCCCTCGTGCGACCGCAGGAAGAAGTGCCCGCCCGGCACCGTCCGCACCTCGAACCCCCGCCCCGCGAACCGGCGCCAGGCGATCGCCTCCGCCACCCGCACCAACGCGTCGTCCTCCCCGGCGAACAGATGCAGCGGCACCCGCACCGCGTCCGGCCGTACGGAGTCCACGTCCGCGCACACCCTCAGGTCGTCCCGGACCACGGGCAGCAGCGCGCGGAGCCACTCCGGGTGGTCCAGGAGCAGCGGGGGCAGACCGCCCAACCGGGCCAGGGCGGCGGCCAGTTCGGGGTCCGGGGCGTCGGCCTCGGCGATGTGCGGGGCCGGGAGGTGCGGGGCGCGGTGGGCGCCGAGGAGCAGGGCGCGGGGGAGGGGCGCGCCGCGGGACTGGCGGCGCAGGGCGAGGGCGTAGGCCACCAGGGCGCCCATGCTGTGGCCGTACATCAGGTGGGGGTGCGACAGGACGTCGTCCAGCTCGGTGTCCAACGCCCGCACCAGCGCGTCGAGTTCGGTGAACCGGGGCTCCCGTGCGCGGCTCTCCCGGCCCGGCAGCCGTACCGGCACCACCTCCACCGCACAGCCCCGCTCCGTGAGGCCGCGCTGCCAGCGGGCGTAGACCGAGCCGCCGGCCCCGGCGTACGGGAAGCAGAGGAGCCGGCAGGGGGCGTTCACCGGAGCGTGCCGCGGTCGGCGAGGACGACCGGCGCGGAGGTCATCGTCGGCTCCAGCGCCGGGTCGCCCTCCAGCACCGCCTGATGGAGCCGCCTCAGCTGCGGTGACGGCTCCAGGCCCAGGTCCGCCACGAAGGCCGCCCGCAACCGCCCGTACACCTCCAGCGCCTGCCAGGTCCGGCCGCTGCGGCACAGGGCCACCATGAGCTGGCCGTGCAGACGTTCGTGCAGCGGGAAGCGGGCGGTCAGGCCGGTCAACTCGCCCAGCAGGACGTCGTGCCGGCCCAGTCGGAGGTCCGCGGCGATGCGGTCCTCCAGGGCGGTGAGGCGGAGTTCCTCCAGGCGCAGGACCTCCGCCTCCAGCACCCGGCCCGGCGTCACATCGGCCAACGCCGGGCCCCGCCACAGCCGTAGCGCCTCATCGAGGCGAGCCGAGGCCGTGGCGGCGTCGCCCGTCTCCAGCGCGGCTCGTCCCCTCCTGGCGAGCCGTTCGAAGCGGGCGGCGTCCGTGTCGTCCCGAGGTGCCTCCAGGACGTAGCCGCTGTGGCGGCGCAGCAGGACGTCCCTCGGGCTGCGGGCCGGTTCGGGACCGAGCGCGGCCGCTATCAGACGGCGGAGCTGCTTGACGTAGGTGTGCAGGGTGGCGGCGGCGCTGCGCGGTGGCCGGTCCCCCCACAGCTCGTCGGTCAGGGCGCGGACGCTCACCTCCCGGCCGGAGTTGAGTGCCAACAGTGCCAGTGCCTGTCGTGGTTTCGCTGCGCTCGGCACGACGGAGGTCTGCTCCTGACGTGCCACGAGCGGTCCGAGTACGGCGATCTCCATTTCTCGCGTCCCCCTGGACTCGATTGCCGCTTATGCACTGCTTACGTCCCGCTGTACAGACGATGGCAGTCTGACGGGAACCTGGAGAAGTGTTCGGGACACGAGCTGTCCATGAATTCATCACGTTGTGTGGTTGTTCGGATGCTCGCGTCGAACCGGGCCCGGCCTCGCCTAGCATCCGGAACCAGGGGGGTGAGTGGATGTCGGATGCCGCTGACCGGCCGGAACTCGCCGCCTTCAGGGCGCTGCTTCCGGTGCTGGGCGGGTTCCTCGTCCTCGGGGTGCTGGGCATTGTGGCCCGGCGTCCCGACGCGGGCGCCGCGGCGGTCGCGCTGGTCTGTCTGGCCGGCGCGAGCGGGCTTCAACTCGTCTGTGCGGCAAGGGGGCTGCGCGAGCGGTTCGGCACCCTGGTCCTCGCGCCGCAGACGCTCCTCGCGCTGCTCCCGCCCGTCGTCTCCGGCTTCAGCTGGCCCGGAATGTTCGGCTTTCTCGCCGGATCACTGATGCTCGCGCTCGGCCCCCTGCTCGGCCTGGTCGTCGTCGGCGGCGCGTGTGCGACCGGTGCGCTCCTGCGACTCGACTGGCGGGACTGGGCGTTCGACGGGGCCGCGACGGCGGCCGTGGGGCTCGCCCTGTACGGCACGACCCGGCTCGCCGAACTCCTCGTGCGCGCCCGTGCCGCCCGGGAGCCCTTCGCCTGGCGGGCCGTCGCGCAGGAGCGCAACCGCTTCGCCCGGGATCTGCACGATCTCCTCGGCTACAGCCTCTCGGCGATCGCGCTCAAGACCGACCTCGCCCATCGGCTGGTGCGCAGCGAGCCCGACCGTGCGCTGGCGGAGCTCGACAGTGCGCGGGACGTGGCCCAGCAGGCCCTCGGTGATGTGCGTGCCGTGGCCCGCGGCCATCGCGAACTGTCCTTCGCCGTCGAGGCGGAGTCCGCGCGTTCGCTGCTCGCCGCCGCCGACATCCGGGCCAGTGTCGATGTGCGGTGCGCGGTGCCGGATCCGGTGGGCACCGTGCTCGCGACTGTGCTGCGCGAGGGCGTCACCAATGTGATCCGGCACAGCAAGGCCACCGAGTGCCGTATAGAGGTGCGCGACCAGGGGGACGGATTCATCCGCTTCACACTGTCGAACGACGGCGTGCGGAAGAGCTCCGGGCACTCCTGCCAGGGCGGCGGCGGTGGAGGCGGCGGGCTCGGCAACCTCGCCGAGCGGCTGGCGGTCGTCGGTGGCCGGCTCACCGTGGGCACCGACGAGCGCGGCTGGTACCGCGTGGTCGCCGAGGCGCCGTCGGCACCGGCCGCCGTTCAAGAGGCCTGAAACGCGGCCGAGTTCGCGGCGGGGGTGGCCGAGGCGTCTCCCAGGGGTGGCGGAGGCGTCGCCGCCACGCTCGACGGCGTTCGCCTGGCCACCCTTCAAGTCCCAGGCCGTTCCCCCGAATTCACGCCCGGACGGCGTGCCCTCACATCAGCCACCCCGCGTCCTCCGCGATCCGCACCGCGTCCAGCCGGTTGCGCGCCCCCAACTTGGTGACCACCGAGGTCAGATAGTTCCGCACCGTCCCCACGGACAGATGGAGCCCGGCCGCGATCTCCGTCGCCTCCGCACCGCGCGAGGCGCGCCGCAGGATCTCCGTCTCACGGTCCGTGAGCGGGCTGTCCCCGGTGTCCAGGGCGGCCAGAGTCAACTCTTTGTCGAACACCCGCTCCCCGGCGGCGACTTGCCGCACCGCCTCGGCCAGCCGGCCCGCGGGTGCGTCCTTGAGGACGAACCCGGTGACCTTCTGGGTCAGCGCCCGGCGCAGGGTGCCCGGCTTGCCGAGGCTGGTGATGATCACGGTGCGGCACTCCGGCAGCGCCTCCCGGAGCTCGGCGGCGGCGCTGATGCCGTCGAGCTTCGGAAGGTGGATGTCGATGACCGCCACATCCGGCCTGGCGGCCAGCGCCGCGCCCACGACGGCATCGCCCGCCGCCACTTCCGCGACGACGTCGAAATCGGGTTCCAGATTCAGCAGCGCCACCAACGCGCCCCGAACCATCCCCACATCCTCCGCCAGCAGAATCCGAATCAACATTCCCCCCAGAGGTCGGCCGGACGGCAGCACTACCCCGCGAGCCCGGGAGTCTAACTGCCCCATATGACCGGTCTGATTCCTCTGAGTGAAGGCCACCGCAAAGCAGCCATACGCCCCGCTAGGCGCGCTCCGCCGAATGCGAACCGATGAGCGACTCCTCCGCTCCGCGCTCCTCGGGAACCACGGCAGACACAGCGGCGGGCTCCGATTCGGAGATTCCGATACGACGGTGAAGGCGCCGGAGCACACCGGGCGCCCACCAGGTGGCGCGCCCCGTCAGCCGCAGCACCGCCGGTACCAGCAGACTGCGTACGACCATGGCGTCCATCAGCACGGCCAGCCCCACCCCCAGGCCGAGCATCTTGATGTTGGTCACCCGGGAGGTGCCGATCGCCACCATCACGAAGCCCAGGATCACCGCGGCCGCCGTGATCAGCCCCCCGGTGCGCCGGATGCCGAACTCCACAGCCGCGCGGTGGTCGCCCGAGCGCTCGTACTCCTCCTGGATCCGCGAGACCAGGAAGACCCCGTAGTCCATGGAGAGTCCGAAGGCCACGCAGAACATCAGCACCGGCAGCGCGGTCTCGATGTCCCCGGTCGGGGTGAAGCCGAGCAACCCCGACAGATGCCCCTCCTGGAAGACCCACACCACCGCCCCGAACATGGCTGTCAGACTGAGCGCGTTGAGCAGGACCGCCAGCAACGGCAGCACCAGACTGCCGGTCAGCAGGAAGATCAGCAGCAGGGTCGTCAGCGCGATCGCGCCCAGCGCCCAGGGCAGCCGTTCGGCGGTGCCGTGCTGGGTGTCGGCCAGGACAGCGGCGGCGCCTGTAACAGAAGCCTTGAACGGCACGGGAATTGACCGAATGTCAGTCACCAGATCGAGTGAAGACGCCGAGGTGGCCTCGCTCTTGGGCAGCACCGTCACATACCCTGTGCCGCCACTCGCCTGAGCCGCCTCGGCGGGTGTGGCCGCACGGACCCGGGCGCCGTCCACGTACAGCCCGCCGGGGCCGGAAACCCGTACCACGTCCGGCAGTCGGGACACCGTGCGGCTGAAGTCGGCGAGCGTTCCCGCCGAGACCCGGTCGCCCTCCGCCAGGACCGCGAGCGCACTGCCGGGACTGCCGGGGAACTCCTCCCGGATCTCCTGCTGGACCACGTGTGCGGTCGTGGAGGCGGGGAGCTGCCGGTCGTCGGCCGTGCCGAACTGCACGTCCTTGAAGGGCAGTCCGAGTGCGACGAGCACCGCCACCGTGCCGATCGCGAAGACCGGCGCCCGGCGCATCACCAGCCGGGCGAGCGCCGCCCAGCCCGCTCCCGGCTCCCGCCGGCGCTCCTTGACGCGCCGCGGCAGCAGCTTCCGTGCGTCGAGAGCGTCGACCCGCCGCCCCAGCAGCACCAGCAGCGCGGGCAGCGCGATCAGCGAGGCCGCCGCCGCGATGAGGACCACCGCGATCCCGGCGTACGCGAACGACCGCAGGAAGTACTGCTCGAAGGCGAACATCGACGCCAGCGACACCGCGACCGTCAGCGCCGAGAACAGCACCGTGCGCCCGGCGGTCCGCAGCGTCGTCACCACCGCCGTGCGCGGATCGGCGCCCGTCGCGACCTCCTCGCGATGGCGCCGCACGATGAACAGGGCGTAGTCGATGGCGAGTCCGAGGCCGAGCGCGGTGGTGAGGTTCTGGGCGTAGACCGACACCTCGGTGAACTCGGTGAGCACCCGCAGCACGGCATTGGTACCCAGGATCGCCATGATCCCGACGAGCAGCGGCAGCAGCGCGGCCACGACACTGCCGAAGACCAGCACCAGCAGCACGAGGGTGACCGGCAGGGCGATCATCTCCGCCCGGATCAGGTCCTCCTCGATCACCTCCTGCGAGGCGTGCCGCACAGCCGCCGGACCGCCGACCCGTGCCTCCACCGCCCCGTGCCGCCCCTCGTACGAGGGCAGGATGTGCTCCAGCACGGCGTCCACCGCGTCCTCGTCACCGGCGATCCGCGCGGTGATCAACGCCTCGCCGCCGTCCTTCGCCCGCAGCCCCCGCTCCCTGTCGTCCCAGTACGAGACGACACCGCCGACCGATTTCTCGGCCCCGAGCCGCGCCGACAACTCCTTCGCATCGGCGGTCACTTGCGGCCCGTCGACGTCACCCTCCCGCGCCGAGACCATCAGCAGCAGATTCGGCTGCGAGGCGGGCCGCTGCTCCTCCAACACCCGTGTGGCGTACGTCGACTCCGCCCCCGGGATCTGCGATCCGCCGCTGCTCATCCGGTCCGCCGCGCCGCCGCCGAGCACGGCGGCAGCGGCGGTGAGAGCCAGGACGAGCAGGAGCAGCAGTCGGGGCCGAGCCGTCACGGCCCGGCCCCAGTACCCCCCACCCCCGTCACGCGCTCGCGGTTGCGTCCGACCAGTGGGCCGCTCTGCCATCGGTCCGTCCCCTCCCGAGTCGCTGACGGGGACCCGATGGTGACGGGCGGGGCTTAAGCGCCGATTGCGGTTCCGTTGGGGGGCATCCATCAAGGCTGTTGCGGAGCAGGATCGTCCTGCAGATACGCCCGCCAGCCGCCGTACGACGTGATGTCCTCGGCGTCCACGAGCGCGGCGGGCTCGCACAGGAAGCCGGGGACGCGCTCGCCGTCCGCCAGCTCCACACTCCCCAGCGCCATCGGCCGGGGCAGCGCCGCCAGCAGACGGCCCAGCCCCTCCGCAGGGAGGCGCCACACCTCCGCCTCGATCGCGGCTCCGCCCTCGCCGACATGCACCAGGCCCGGCTTCGGCGGGGTCGTGCGCAGGGCGTGGAGGCGGTAGACGGGGGCCGTTGTGGTCGTGCGGTCCAGGCGGGCGCCCAGGGCGAGGAGTTGAGGGTTGAGTGGCTGGCCGGACAGGTGGGCGCCCACCACCGCCAGCCGTGTCTCCGGCTGGAGCAGGCCCGCGATCCGCGCCAGCCGTTCGTCCGTGAACGCCGGGCCGATCAGCATCACGCCGAACGGCAGGCCGTTCACCTCGCCCGCGGGGACGGCGACCGCCGCCAGGTCGAAGAGGTTCGTGGAGTTGGTGAACCGGCCCAGGCGGGCGTTGGCGCCCAGGGGGTCGGCGGCTACCTCCGCGAGGGTGGGGTGGCCTGGTGTGGTGGGCAGCAACAGGGCGTCCGCGTCGGCGAGTTCGGCCTCGGCGCGGGTGCGCAGGGCGGCCAGGCGCTCCTGGTCGGCGTAGAGCTGATGGGCCGGGATGTCACGGGCTCGGGTGATGATTCCGGCGACGGTGGGGTCGAGACCCGGACTGCCTTCTTCGATCAACTTATCGACAAAGCTCCCCACTGCCGTGTACCGCTCGGCGACGAACGCGCCCTCGTACAGCATCGCCGCGGCCTCGGTGAAGGGCGTGAGGTCGATCTCGCGCACCGACGCGCCCGCCGCCGCAAGCCGCGCGATCGCCGCCTCGTACGCCTCCGCCCAGCCCTCGTCCAGCTCGCCGAGCTGCTCCCGCGCCGGCACCGCGATCCGCCAGGGGCCGGGCGGGCGGCCCGGGAGGGCGGGGAGTGTGCCGGACGACATGTGGGACAAGGCCTGCTCGGCCTCTGGGAGGGTGCGGGCGAAGACCGTCACGCAGTCGATCGAGGCGCAGGCCGGGACGACCCCGGCCGTCGGTACCAGGCCGCGGGTGGGCTTGAGGCCGACGATGCCGTTGAAGGCGGCCGGTACCCGTCCGGAGCCCGCGGTGTCGGTGCCCAGGGCGAGGTCGACGATGCCGAGTGCCACCGCGACGGCCGAGCCGGAGCTGGAGCCGCCGCTGATGCGGGCCGGGTCGTGGGCGTTGCGTACGGCGCCGTGGGGGGAGCGGGTGCCGACCAGGCCGGTGGCGAACTGGTCCAGGTTCGTGGTGCCCAGGACGATCGCGCCCGCCGCCCGCAGCCGCGCCACGGCCGGGGCGTCGGCCTCGGGGCGGTAGGCGTACGCCGGGCACCCCGCGGTCGTGGGCAGCCCGGCGACGTCGATGTTGCCCTTGACGGCGAGGAGGCGCCCGGCGAGGGGGAGGTGCTCACCGGCGGCCACGCGCGCCGCCACCGCACGCGCCTCCGCCTCGACCTCGTCCCGCGGGCGCAGGTCGATCCAGATCTCGGGGCGGGCCACGGCCTCGATGCGCGCGTAGGCGGCACGGATTCTCGACAGCATGTGCACCTCTCTCAGTTCACGGACGTGCGGTCAACGGGCGCGAGAACGACCAACGCCGTCCCCGCCTCCACCTGGTCGCCCGGCCTCGCCAGGATCCGCGTCACCACACCGGCCATCGGCGCGTGCACCCTGGACTCCATCTTCATCGCCTCCAGCGCGAGCAACGGCTGACCGGCGGTCACCTCGTCACCCGGCTCGACGTTCACCTGCCATACGGAGGCGGCGAACTCGGCCTCGACAAGCCGGCCTCCCTCGGGGACCTCCACGGAGGCCGGAGCGGCCGCCGGAGCCGAGACCGCCTCCGCGCGCGCGAACTCGCCCGCCGCCTCCCAGGCGTCCCGTTCCGCGGCGAAGGCCGCCTGCTGCCGGGCCTTGAACTCCCCTATGGACTCGGCGTTCTCGGCGAGGAACGCCTGGTACTCGGCGAGCGAGAACGTCCCCTCCTCGATGCGCGGCACGAACCGCCCGGAGGTGATGTCGGCCCGGAGGTCGAGGAGTTCGTCGGCGTCCACCGGATACCACTTGATCCGGTCGAAGAACCTGAGCAGCCACGGCGCGCCCGCCTCGAACGCGCCGCGCTGCTGCCACCCCGACCACACCTGCGTCGTACGGCCCACGAACTGGTAGCCGCCGGGCCCCTCCATGCCGTAGATGCACAGGTAGGCGCCGCCGATGCCGACGGAGTTCTCGGCGGTCCAGGTGCGGGCCGGGTTGTACTTGGTCGTGACGAGGCGGTGCCGCGGGTCTAGGGGGGTGGCCACAGGGGCGCCCAAGTACACGTCTCCCAGGCCGAGTACGAGGTACTCCGCGTCGAAGACCGTGGCGTAGACGTCGTTCACCGACTCCAGCCCGTTGACCCGGCGGATGAACTCGATGTTCCACGGGCACCAGGGCGCGTCGTCCCGGACCCCCGCCATGTAGCGGGCGATGGCCTCGCGGGTCGCCGGGTCGTCCCAGGAGAGGGGGAGATGGACGGTCCGGGAGGGGACGACGAGCTCGTCGCTCGGGGGCAGGGCCGCGACGATCTCCCTTACCGTGCCCAGGAGTTCGCCCTGTGGCAGCCGCCGCGGGTCCGTCTGGATCTGGAGGGAGCGGATCCCGGGGGTGAGGTCGGTGATTCCGTCCAGGCAGGCGTCGGTCACCGCTTCCATCAGGGCGTGGACCCGCATGCGCAGGGCGAGATCGAGTTGCATGGGGCCGAACTCGACCAGCAGGTTGTCGTCGCCGCTGCGGCGGTAGGTGACATCGCCGTCGCAGGCGAGGATGCCGCCGTCGACGATGGCCGGGCGGGGCGTGCCGTCGGTGTCCACCGGGACGAACCGCACGGTGTCGCCGGGCCGCAGCTGGCCCAGCTTCCAGCGCTCTCCGCTGATCACCGTCGCCGGGCAGACGAACCCGCCCAGCGAGGGGCCGTCCGGGCCCAGCAGCACCGGCATGTCGCCCGTGTAGTCCACCGCGCCGACGGAGTACGGGGTGTCGTGGATGTTGGAGGGGTGCAGGCCGGCCTCGCCGCCGTCGCTGCGCGCCCAGCGGGGCTTCGGGCCGACCAGGCGGACGCCGGTGCGGGCCGAGTTGAAGTGGACCTTCCAGTCGGCGGCGTAGAAGTCGCGGATGTCCTCCTCGGTGAAGAACTCCGGTGCGGCATGGGGGCCTTCGACGGCGGCGATGTGCCAGGTCGCCCCGAAGGAGGGCCGGTCCGCGACCGGGGTCCCCTCGGCCCGGGTGCCCCCGTGCAGCACGTCCCCCGTCCGCAGGGCCCGGCCGCCGTGTCCGCCGAACCGGCCCAGCGTGAAGGTGCTCGCGCTGCCGAGGAAGGCGGGGACGTCGAGGCCTCCGGCGAGCAACAGGTAGGTGCGCAGGCCGTGTTCGGCGGGAGCGCCGATCTCCAGCAGGCCGCCCGCCGGCACGGTCACCGGCTCCCACTGAGCGACCGGGACACCGTCCACGGTGACGGGGGCGGGCGCTCCCGTCACACACACGGTCGTGGCGTGCGTGAACCTCAACGACGGTCCCTGGAGGGTGCATTCGAGCCCCGCCGCCCCCTCGTGGTTGCCGAGCGCCTTGTTGCCGAGCCGGAACGACAGATCGTCCATCGGACCGCACGGCGGCACCCCGACCTGCCAGTAGCCCGTACGCCCCGGCCAGTCCTGCACGGTCGTGAGCGTGCCGCCGGACACCACCTCGATACGCGGCGTGGGGTCGTGCACCTCGGCGAGCGTGGCCGTCGAGTGGGCCGCCCCGGCGAAGCTTTGCTTCGCGAGCGCCGCCCGGACCAGCCCCAGGTTGGTCTCGATGCCGTCGACACGAGTGCGGGCCAGCGCCTCGTCGAGCCGGTGGAGCGCGTGGGCGCGGTCCGAGCCGTACGCGATGACCTTCGCGAGCATCGGGTCGTACGACGTCGTCACCTCGGTCCCGGTCTCCACCCAGCCGTCGACGCGCACCCCCGGCGGGAACTCGACCCGCGTCAACAGACCCGCGCTGGGCCGGTGTTCACGGGACGGGTCCTCGGCGTAGATCCGGGCCTCGACGGCGTGTCCGCGCGGGGTGCCGGGATCGCGGACGACGTCGCGCTCGCCGCGGGCCAGCCGCAGCATCCAGGCGACCAGATCGACGCCGTAGATCTCCTCGGTGACCGGATGTTCCACCTGGAGACGGGTGTTGACCTCCAGGAAGTACGCCTCCTCGCGGGCGGCGTCGTAGACGAACTCGACGGTCCCCGCGGAGCGGTAGCCGACCGAGGCGCACAGATCGCCGGCCGAGGAGGCGAGTTGGTCGCGCACCCGGTCCGGGAGGCCCGGTGCCGGTGCCTCCTCCAGCACCTTCTGGTTGCGGCGCTGGAGGGAGCAGTCCCGGTCGCCGAAGGTGACGACCCGGCCCTCCCCGTCCCCGAAGACCTGCACCTCGACATGGCGCGCGTGCTCGACGAGCCGCTCCAGGAAGACACCCGCCGAGGAGAACGAGGCGGCGGCGACGCGCTGCACGCGGTCCCAGGCGTCCGTCAGTTCAGCGGCGGAGCGACATGCCGACATGCCGATACCGCCGCCACCGCCGGTCGCCTTCAGCATGACGGGATAGCCGATGACCTCGGCCCGCGCGAGGGCCTCCGTCAAAGACCCCAACAGGCCTGTCCCCGGCGCCAACGGCACCCCCGCCGCCTCGGCCGCCGCCCGCGCCGTGTGCTTGGCGCCGAACAGCTCCAGCTGCTCCGGCGTCGGGCCCACGAACACGATCCCGGCCTCCTCACAGCGGCGCGCGAAGTCGGCGTCCTCCGAGAGGAAGCCGTACCCGGGGTGAATGGCGCCCGCGCCGGTGTCCTTCGCCGCCCTCAGGACCAGGTCGGCGTCGAGATACGACTCCTTGGCGGGCGCGGGTCCCAGCCGTACCGCCGTGTCCGCGAGCCGGACGTGGGGTGCCGAGCGGTCGGGATCGGAGTACACGGCGACCGTGCGCAGGCCCAACTCCCGGGCCGTACGGATGATCCGGACCGCGATCTCACCCCGGTTCGCGACCAGCAGCGTGTCGAAGCTCATTCGGCGGCCCCGATCGTCATCTCCACCGCGGTGGGCTCGAAGCCGTTGCAAGGGTTGTTGATCTGCGGGCAGTTGGAGACGAGGACGAGGACGTCGCGCTCGGCGCGCAGGGTCAGCTTCAGGCCCGGTGCCGAGATGCCGTCGACGATGCCCAGGGTGCCGTCCTTCTCGACCGGCACGTTCATGTACCAGTTGATGTTGGAGACCAGGTCGCGCTTGCCGAGGCCGTAACGGGCCCCCTCCGCCAGGAAGTTGTCCACGCACGCGTGCTGCGACCACGTGTGGTGGCCGTAGCGGAGGGTGTTGGACTCCTTGGAGCAGGCGCCGCCGACGGTGTCGTGGCGGCCCACCTCGTCGGCGACGACCGTCATCAGCGGGGTGTGCTCGTTGGACATCAGCACACTGCCCGTGGTGAGGAAGATGCCGCCCTGGGCGTGAATCGTGTCCGGCGCGCTGTAGCGGACGGACGTGTCGTGGGCGTCGTACACGAGGAAGTCGACGGCCTGGTTGCCGTGCAGGTCGGTGATGGTGAGCGTCTCGCCGGTCCTGATGACGGACGACCAGGCGGCGCGGGCGGGTACGACGGCCTTCACGGTCTTCGAAGGATCCACGGACGTCATGCGAGCCCCCTCGCGGCAAGGAATTCGGCGGTGTTGAGGAAGGCGCGGCGGCCTTCCGGAGTGGCGTCCCACAGCGGATCGCCCGGCCCGGTCGGGGCGGCCCGCCAGGCGAGCACCTCCAGCGGGGTGCTGACGTAGTCGAGGCGCGGGTCGGCGGGGTGCGGGACATTCGCGATGAGCACGGTGACGTCCTGCTCGGTCCGCAGCGTCACGCTCCCGCCCGGTCCCGCCGAACCGGTGAAGTCGACGGTGCCGTCCTCGGTGATCCGTACGCCCTGGAAGAAGGAGAGCGACGGCGGCAGATCGCGCGGTTCGAGGCCGTTCTTCGCGGCCGCCAGCTTGAACAGCTCCCGCCCGGCGGGGGAGGGGGACTGCGGGGTGCCGTCGCCGTACCGCTCGGTGTTCCGTACGAGGGTGGAGGTGCCGCACAGGGCGTCATGGCGGCCCGAGGTGTCCGCCGTGACCGAGGCGAGGACGCGGCCCTGGTCGGACAGGAGCAGCACGCCCTCGCCGAGGTAGGCGTTCCACTGGACCTTGACCGTGTCGGCCGCGTTCAGCCGCTCCCAGGGCCGGTCGGCCGCGTACAGCAGCAGGTGGGCGCAGGCGTCGCCGCGCAGATCGGTCAGACGCAGCTCGGTGCCGCGGGCCAGCACGCGGTGCGTGTAGTTGCCGCCGGCCACCGTCTCCGCCCACACCAGATGGCCCGCCGCGCACGGTGGCTCCGGCCAGTCGGCCGCCGGGACGACGGGCATGGCCTCGGCGCGCGCCCCCTCCTGGGCCCGGGCGTGATCGCGGGCTCCGTACGTGGTCTCTGTCGCCATCGCGGGACCTCCGGCTCCGGTGGTATTTCTGTCGTGCGACAGAAATTAGGAGCGGGGTGGTTCATGGGGGTTGCCCGGGTGTTGCGGGCCGGTTACCGAGCCCTCACCCGCGCAGCCCGGGCGCTCTCGAAGATCACCGGACGACCCCCTGTGCGAGGATCGGCGTATGGGAACGACAGGTGGACGGCGGGTCGGCCGCCCGCGCGCCGCGCAGCGGCCGGACAGCGGGCTCGAACCGCGCGACGAACTGCTCGCGGCCGCCGCCGAGTTGTTCACCACCCGCGGCTACGCGGCCACCACCACCCGCGCCGTCGCCGAACGCGCGGGCATGCGCCAGGCCTCCATGTACCACTACGTCTCCGGCAAGGAAGAACTCCTCGCGCAGCTCCTGGAGTCCACGGTCACCCCGTCCCTCGGCTACGCCCGTGAACTCCTCGCCGACGACACGGTCCCGGCCGAGGACCGGCTGTGGGAGCTGTGCCGCGCCGACGTGGAGCTGCTGTGCGGCGGCCCGCACAACCTCGGCGGCCTCTATCTGCTGCCCGAGGTGCGCGCCGAGCGGTTCGCCGGCTTCCGCGCGGTGCGCGCCGAACTCAAGGACGCCTACCGGCAGTTGCTCGCCGCCACCGGCGCCGGCGGCGCCCTCGCCAAGAGCGAGCTCGATCTCCGTACGGACCTGGTGTTCGGGCTGATCGAGGGCGTCATCCTCGTCCACCGCTCCGACCCCGAGCGCCCGGTGTCGGTGTTTGCGGAAGCCACCGCGGACGCGGCTCTGCGCATCGCCGGGATCTAGCGGGGAGCCGGCCGGGGGTCGGCCGGGATCCGGCCGGGAACCCGGCATTCACTCGTCACGGTGAGTGTTCTTCGTATGCCTGTACACCGTGACGCACCGTGTGCGAGCGTTGTCGCAGCGTGCAAATGGAGCAGAGAGTACTCCTTGTCCGCGCCCCATTTCAGGCGCTTGCGGAATATGACACGGCGATGATCCGGTCGGACTAAGCTCGCCCGCAGCGCACCGAGTTGAGATGTATTCGTGCGCTTGTTCCCTATGTATGCGCATCCAAGCCGATTTGTTTCCGAGGGCCTTACATGGTGAGTGTTCAATCCCCACCCGTACGCCGTGAACTTCCCTACGCGCGCGTGCTGTTGCTCCCCGCGATAGTGATGGCCGCGGCCACCGGAGCCGCAGCCGCCGTGGTCCAGGAACCGGCCCGCACGGCCGTCGCCTGGTGCGGCTCCGTCGCCACGCTCCTGGTGCTCGCGACGGCTTCCGAAGTGGTGCGCCGCGGCCGGGCCCTGCGCGGCCTGCGGGCCGAACACGCCCGTGACACTGCGTATCTGAAGCGCCGGGTCGCCTCCCACGAGCAGGAGATGCTCCGCCTCGCGAAGGAGATCACCCCCGCCGCGATCTACCGGTTGCGATCCGGAAATTCGCCCGGTGAGGTGATTCGCCAACTCGGCGACATCGACCCGTCCTACCGCGAACTCCCCGAGTCCCAGATCATCCTGATCAGGACGGTCCTGGAGATCATCGACCGCGAGGAAGCCCTCCGCGACTCCGCCTCGCGCTCCTTCGTCTCCATCGCCCGCCGCGTCCAGGCCATCGTCCACCAGCAGAACAAGGAACTCCGAGAGATGGAGGAGGACCACGGGCGCAACCCCGAGGTCTTCGACGACCTGCTGCGCATCGACCACGGCACCGCCCTGATCGGCCGACTCGCCGACTCCATCTCCGTGCTCGGCGGCGGCCGCCCCGGCCGCCAGTGGCCCGACCCCGTCCCGCTGTACAGCGTCCTGCGCGGCGGCATGTCCCGCATCCTGGAGTACCGCCGCATCAAGCTGGACTCCATCGCCCAGGTCAACATCCGCGGCATCTCCGTCGAACCGGTCATCCACGCGGTCGCGGAACTCCTGGACAACGCCACCCGCTACTCGCCGCCGCAGACCAAGGTCCACGTCACCGCGACCGAGGTGCAGACCGGCGTCGCCGTCGAGATCGAGGACGCCGGCGTCAGCTTCAGCGAGGAGGCCCGCAACAAGGCCGAGGGCATGCTGGAGCGGGCCAAGGCCGGCGTCGACCTCCAGGACCTCGGCGACTCCCCACGCCTGGGCCTGGCCGTCGTCGGCCGCCTGTGCACGCAGTACAACATGCAGGTCTCGCTGCGCTCCTCGGCGTACGGCGGTGTCCGCGCCGTCCTCATCGTGCCGCGCGAGATGATGACCAGCGAGCCCGCCCCCGGACTCGCGCACGGCATCGGCGCCGCCGCCGTGCCCAAGACCGAAGGTGCGCTCGAAGGTCCCAAGCGCGCACCCAAGAAGCGCCGCCCCACCAGCCCGCGCATCCCCGCCGGTGTCTCCATGGAGGACGACGTCCCCGAGGTCACCGAGTGGACCGCGGGCGGGCTGCCGCAGCGCCGCAGCCGGGTCAAGACCTCGCTCGCCCAGCGGTACGCCGAACAGGCCGCCATCGAGAGGGCCGAGCGGGAGGGCAGGCCGACCATCTGGTCGACGCCCGCCCCCGCTCCCGAGCCCGAGAAGAAGGAACCCGAGCCCGGACTGTGGGTCGAGGCCTTCTGGAACGGCCTCAAGGGCGCCCCCGACCCGGCCGCACCCCCCACCCAGCAGACCACCGAGCCGGCCCGCATCGAGGCCGACGACGAGAGGGACCACACGTGATCCAGCAGCGCGCCAACTTCGACTGGATGCTCAAGGATCTCGCCGACGGGGTACCGGGCATCGAGATGATCGTGGTGCTCTCCGCCGACGGCCTGCGCATCGCGCGCTACGGCGGCGACCCGGACGCCGCCGACCGTGTCGCCGCGGCCTGCGCGGGGCTCCAGAGCCTCGCCCATGCCGTCGCCCACGAGATCCCGGACAGCGACGGCCGGATGAAGATGGTCATCATCGAGATCAACGGCGGCTACTTCTATCTGATGGCCGCAGGAGCCAACGCCTATCTCGCGGTCCTGTCCGACGTGGTGGCCGAGCCCGGCCTGATGAGCAACCGCATGCGCGACCTCGTCGTCAGAATCGGCGCCCATCTCACCAGTCCGCCCCGGCGGAACGGGCAGACCGTATGACTCCTCCGCAACGCCGGCGGCGTTTTCCCATCAAGGAAGAACCGCCCCCGAAACCCGCGGGCGAGGGCACCGGCAAACGCCCCCCGGAACGCCTCTACGTGGTCGCCGGACCGGAGGGCGAGCGGGCCGACCTCGACCTGGTCGCGTTAATCGTGGCGCGCGCCGACCCGCCGCCCTCCGCGACGCCCGAGCAGACGGCGATCCTGCGGCTCAGCGCGGCCCCGATCTCGGTCGCCGAGCTCTCGGCCTATCTGAGCCTGCCGTTCAGTGTGATGACCGTCCTGCTCGCCGAGATGCTGACGGCCGAACTGGTGCAGGCGCGCGCCTCGATCGTCCGCCAGGCGCTCCCCGACCGTTCCCTTCTCGAAGCGGTGATGCATGGACTTCAAAGGCTCTGACACCATCCCCGGACCACGCAGAGAGGATCAACTGCCGCACACGGCCCAGGCCGCGGTGAAGATCGTGATCGTGGGCGGCTTCGGAGTCGGCAAGACGACCATGGTCGGTTCGGTCAGCGAGATCAGGCCGCTGACCACCGAGGAGACCATGACGCAGGCCGGCATCGGGGTCGACGACAACTACGGCTCCGAGACCAAGACCGCCACCACGGTGGCCATGGACTTCGGCCGCATCAGCATCACCGACCAGCTCGTCCTGTACCTGTTCGGCACCCCGGGCCAGCAACGCTTCTGGTTCCTGTGGAACGGCCTGTTCGAGGGCGCGCTCGGCGCGGTGGTGCTGGTCGACACCCGCCGTCTCGAAGTCAGCTTCGACGTCATAGGACGACTGGAGGAGCGCGGCGTGCCCTTCATCGTCGCCATCAACTCCTTCCCGGACGGGCCCCGTTATCCCATCGCGGACCTGCGCGGCGCGCTCGACCTGTCCGAGGAGATCCCCATCGTGGAATGTGACGCGCGCCGCCGGGCCTCCAGCCGCGACACCCTGATGACCCTGATGCGCTTCCTGCACTCGCTCGCGCTGACGGGCCAGCTCACCTGATCCCCGCGAGCCCACCCGACCTCGACTCCCCTGCAACCGCATCCACTTCGGAGCGACCACAGTGACGCCTGAATCCCACTCCCTGACCGGTGCCGACGCGATGACCGGCCCACCCCCGGGCTGCCCCGCCCACGGCCGCGGCCCCGGCGGGCTGCACCGGCTGTACGGCCCCGAGGCGGAGGACCTCGAAGGCCTCTACGAACAACTCCGCGAGGAACACGGGCCGGTGGCGCCCGTGCTGCTCCACGACGACGTGCCGATGTGGATCGTCCTCGGCCACGCCGAGAACCTCCACCTGGTCGGTACGCCCTCGCACTTCTGCCGGGACAGCCGGATCTGGACCCCGCAGATCGAGGGCATGGTCAAGCCCGACCACCCGATGATGCCGCACATCGCCTGGGCGCCCATCTGCTCCTACGCCGAGGGAGACGAACACCTGCGGCTGCGCGGCGCGGTCACCGGCGCCATGTCGACCATCGACTACCGCTCCATCCGCCGCCACATCAACCGCTACACCCAGCGCCTGGTCAACGAGTTCTGCGAACAGGGCGAGGCCGAACTGATCAGCCAGTTCGCCGAGCACCTGCCGATGGCCATCATGTGCGAGATCTTCGGCATGCCCGAGGAGTACAACGACCGGCTCGTCCAGGCCACCCGCGACCTCCTCAAGGGCACCGAGACCGCCAACGCCAGCCAGGCGTACGTCATGGGCGTCCTCCAGGGGCTCGCCCAGCGCCGCCGGAAGGAACCCGCGGACGACTTCGCCAGTCACCTCGTCCTGCACCCGGCGAAGCTCACCGACGACGAGGTCACCACCCACATCTGGCTCGTCCTCATGGCGGCCTACGAGGCCACGGTCAACCTCATCGGCAACGTCCTGCGCGCCGTCCTGACCAACCCGGGCTTCCGCGCCCAGCTCAACGGCGGCCAGATGACCGTGCCGCAGGCGGTCGAGCAGTCCCTGTGGGACGAGCCGCCGTTCAGCACCGTCTTCGCCTACTACGCCAAGCAGGACACCGAGTTGGGCGGCCAGCGCATCCGCAAGGGCGACGGCCTGCTCTTCGGCATCGCGCCGGGCAACGTCGACCCCCGGGTACGGCCCGACCTCGACGCCAACATGCAGGGCAACCGCTCCCACCTCGCCTTCGGCGGCGGCCCGCACGAATGCCCCGGCCAGGACATCGCCCGTGGCATCGCCGACACCGGTGTCGACGCGCTGCTCATGCGGCTGCCCGACGTCCAGCTGGACTGCGACGAGGACGAGTTGGAGTGGCGGCATTCCATCTCCTCCCGCCACCTGGTGGAACTCCCGGTCCGGTTCGCGCCCAAGCCGCAGCAGGACATCATGCAGAAGCCGGGCCATGCCCCGATCCCGCAGCAGCGGCCCGACTGGCAGGTCAGTACGGAGGCGCCGCAGCAGCCGGCCCCCGCCGCGGCGGAACCCCAGCCGCAGCCCGCCGCCGTACCCCCACCGGCTCCGGCGCCGACACCGGAACCGGTCCGCCCGATGGGCGCCTGGCGCCGCTTCCTGCGGTGGTGGCGCGGCTACTGACCGGCCCAGTCGTCATAGGCGGCCCAGGCCTCCAGCACCCGGGTGCTCCGGAACCGGTGCTCGACGCCCGTGACCGGATCGGTGAACTCCAGTGACCGCGCCAGCAGTTGGAGCGGTCGCCGGAAGTCACCGGCCGGCACGGGCGGGGCGACCTCCGGATACAGCGGATCGCCGAGGATCGGGACGCCGAGCGTGTTCATGTGGACGCGCAGCTGATGCGTCTGGCCGGTGGTGGGCGTGAGCCGATACCACCCCAACCCGGCCTTCCGGTCGATGAGTTCGACGTGACTGACGGCGTTGGGCTCGCCCTCGACCTCGTACGCCGCCAGCACCCCGCGCTCCTTGACGATCCGGCTCCGCACGGTCCGGGGCAGGGCGAGCGAGGCGTCGTACGGCGCGACCGCCTCGTACTCCTTGCGTACCCGCCGGTCCCGGAACAGCGTCTGATAGGCGCCCCGCTCCTCGGGCCGCACCGTGAACATCAGCAGCCCGGCGGTCAGCCGGTCGAGCCGGTGCGCGACGCCGAGCTGCGGTACGCCGAGTTCCCGCCGCAGCCGCGCGACCGCGGTCTCGGTGACATGGCTGCCGCGCGGCATGGTTGCCAGGAAGTGCGGCTTGTCCACGATGACGAGGTGCTCGTCCCGGTGCACCACCTCCAGCGGGAACGGCACGGGCACCTCGTACGGCAGCTCCCGGTGGAACCACACATACATGCCGGGCACATACGCGGCATCGGCCGCCACCGGCTCGCCGTCCACGCCGAGAACCCGGCCCGCCGCGAACATCCCCTCGACGACCCCGGCCCCGGCCCCGCGGAGCCGCTCCACGAGATGCTCCCGCACGGTGGCCCAGTCGCCCTCGCCGGGCAGCCGCACCCGCACCGGATCCACCCCGTCGCGCTGTGGCAGGGGGGAGGGCGGGGGATTGGCACGGCGTCTCATCGGGATCAAGGGTACGGCGGTCCGGGGGCGCGGCGACCGCATCACCCGATACCCGAACCACCACCCGGCGTCCCCTGCCCCGCTGCGATGATGCCCGCATGGTGACGGACGCCGAGTGGGCTCGGATACGCGACGGGCTGCACCTGGGGCAGGTGATCGAGGGCGCGGTCGTGCAGGTGCCCCGCCCCGGCACGATCGGGATCTTCGTGGATGTCGGCCTGCCCGTGGGCGGCTTAGTCGACGTCCTGCTGCTGCCCGAGTGGGGTGAGGACTGGCCGGCGGAGGGCACCGTCATGGACTTCGAGGTCTGGTGGGTCGACAGCCGGCAGCAGATCCGGCTGAAGCCCCGCGACCCCCGGTATCTGCGCGCGGACTTCCCCGAGTTCGTGGCCCGCTTCCGGCCCGACTGGCCCCTCGGGGACTGAACCGCCCGCCCGCCCGGCCTACCCCGCCGCCTCCGGTACGACGGCGGGTGCCGCATCCCGCTTGCGGTACGCGCGGAACGCGATGCCCGCGGCGAGCGTGACGGCGAGGAACAGCACCGTGAACCACTGGAACCACCAGTGCCCGCCCGCCGGGTCGTAGACCGCCGCCCGTGGCCAGGCCAGGTTGACCGTCATGAACAGGCCGTAGAGCAGGGCGAGCGCGTTGACCGGGACGCCCCAGCGGCCCAGGGAGAAGAGCTTGCCGCCGGTCTCGTCCGTGCCCTCGGAGCTGAACTCGCCGCGCAGCCGGCGGACCAGCAGCGGACCGGTGACCATCGCGTACGCGAGGTACAGCATCACGATGCAGGTCGTGCCGATGGCCAGGAACGCCTCGGGGGAGGCGAAGTTGAGCAGCAGCAGGGCCGCGGCGAGCACGCCGACCACCAGGGCGGGCGCGTTCGGCATGCCGGTGCGCGGGTGGACGCGGGCGAGCCGTCCGGCGAAGGGGAGCTGGCCGTCACGGGCCATGGAGAACAGCATCCGGCAGGCCGCCGTCTGGATCGCGAGGGTCGCCACCGCGATCGCCACGACCACGTCCGCCAGGAGCACCTTGCCGACGCCGTCGCCCAGGCTGCTCGTGAGGACGTAGCTCAGCCCGTCGACCGCCAGGTGCCCGTCCGTGAGGCTGGGCGCCGCCAGCAGCCCGCCGAGCACGATCAGCCCGCCCAGCAGACCCGCCGCGCCCAGCGCCGTGAGGATCGTGCGGGGCGCGGTCCGCCGGGGATGGTGCGTCTCCTCGCTCATCTCGCCCGCGCTGTCGAAGCCGATCATCACGTACGCCGCCGTGAACGACCCCACCAGCAGCGCCCCGAACAGGCCGTCCTGGGCGGCGCCCTCGGTGTGGAAGGTGATGCCCGGGGTCCGCTCGGAGTGAGTCAGCAGCAGGACGATGATCAGGACCGCGCCGATGATCTCGGCCGTCACCCCGACCCGGTTGATCACGGACATCACCCGGTTGTCGAGCACGTTGACGAGTGTCGTCAGCACCAGCAGGAACACGCCGAGCAGCGCCGCGTTGGCCGCGCCGTCCGCCGAGGTCGGGGCCGCGTCGGTGCCGATCAGCTGGAAGCCCGACCAGATCGCCGGCAGCACCATCTGGAGCGCCAGTGCCGCCGCCGCGACCACCACGATCTGCCCGATCACCATGATCCAGCCCGCGAACCAGCCGAAGGTCAGGTTCGACAGCCGCGAGGACCACTGGTAGATCGCGCCCGAGATCGGATAGCGCGCCGCCAGCTCCGCGAAGCAGGCCGCCACCAGCAACTGCCCGACCAGTACCGCCGGCCAGGCCCAGAAGAAGACGGGGCCGCCGAACGCGTACCCGAAGGCGAAGAACTGGAAGACGGTGGTCAGGACGGAGATGAAGGAGAACCCGGCGGCGAAGGAGGCGTACCGGCCCAGGCTGCGGTGTAGCTCCTGGCGGTAGCCGAACTCGGTGAGGGAGCGGTCGTCGGGGGAGTGCGGCGGATCGGGGCGGACGTCGGACGGGGTGGTGGTCGTCACGGAGGCACCTGCCTTCGGCGGCGTAAGGGCGTACGCGTAATTCCTGTCGGGCGACAGAAATTAGGGAGAGGCTGTTTCGCCCGCGTGACGTGACCGTGTCGAAGGTGGGCCCAAGTCCTCACCTTCTTGCGCGGCCCGTCAAAACGCGATACATCGTGTCTATTGACGGGTCGCCGTAGATCGCGATATGTTCGGCTACGGATATTCGGATGCGAGGTGAAACCGTGAAGCGTCGCAAGCTGCGCAACCCCTTGGCACTCGCCGTGCTCGCGGTGCTCTGGCAGAAACCGATGCATCCCTACGAGATCGCCCAGACCCTGCGCCGACAGGGCAAGGACTCCAGTACGAAGATCAATTACGGCTCGCTCTACACCGTCGTGCAGAACCTGGAGAAGTACGGCTTCGTCGAGGTCACGGACGTGGAGCGGCAGGGCAACCGGCCCGAGCGCACGGTCTACGGCATCACCGCGGCCGGCCGCCAGGAGACCACCGAGTGGATGTCGGACCTGGTCGCCTTCCCGGCCAAGGAGTACCCGATCTTCGAGACCGCGCTCTCGCTGCTCGGCGTACTGCACCCCACCCAGGTGGAGCGGCTGCTGGAGGAGCGGCTCAAGGCGCTGGACGTCCAGGTCGCGAGCGGCCGGGGCGCACTGGAGAAGCTGTACGAGACGCTGCCCCGGCTCTTCCTCGTGGAGAACGAGTACCAGCTCCACATGGTGGAGGCCGAGGCCGAGTGGGTCCGCGGCTTTCTCGACGAGATCAGAAACGGCTCGCTGCCGGGCGTGGACGCGTGGCGGCACCTTCACGAGACGGGGGAAGTGCCCGAGGACCTCACGCAACTCATGCAATGAGAAATACCCCGGCCGAGCTGTTGCAGCAGCCCTGCCGGGGTCTCGAACCCCGAACTGAATCCGCCCTGAGGCACATCCAGGCGATCGAGGTGCGGCACACCCAGGATAGCCCGGTGCCCCTCAGGCGGATCAGCCGTCATCCGCTCACACAGGAGAGCACCTGTCATGAACACCCGTGCGCCCGCGGTCGAGGCGCGTCAACTGATCAAGACCTACCCCGGTGATGTCACCGCCCTCAACGGCATGGACATCACCGTCGAACCCGGCACCGTCTTCGGGCTCCTCGGCCCCAACGGCGCCGGCAAGTCCACCACCGTCAAGATCCTCACCACCCTCGCCCGCCCCGACTCCGGCACCGCCACCGTCGCCGGGCACGACGCGCTGCGGCATCCGGACCGGGTGCGCCGCGCGATCGGCGTGGTCGCCCAGAACTCCGGCGCCGACCCCGGCGCCACCGGCCGCGAGAACCTCCGACTCCAGGGCAGGCTCTACGGCTTGAAGGGCCCCGCCCTCGACGCACGGGTGGCCGAGCTCCTCGACCGCTTCACCCTCGCCGACGCGGCGGACCGTCAGGTCAAGGGCTACTCCGGCGGGATGCGACGCCGCCTCGACGTCGCCCTCGGTCTCGTGCACCGCCCCGAGGTGCTCTTCCTCGACGAGCCCACCACCGGCCTCGACCCCGAGGCCCGCGGCGCGATGTGGGACGAGATCGGGCGGCTCGCCGGAGAGGAGGGGCTCACCATCCTCCTCACCACCCACTACCTCGAAGAGGCCGACCGGCTCGCCGAGCGCGTCGCCATCGTCGACCGCGGCCGGGTCGTCGTCGAGGGCACCCCGGACTCCCTCAAGGGCGAACTCCGTGGCGACGCCGTCCACATGGAACTCCGCGCCTCCCTCGGCGAAGCCGGCCGTACGCTGCTCAAGGGCGCCCTCGGCGGACTCCCGGGCGTGCACGAGGTACTGGCCGACGGCCACCGCGTCAGCGTCCGCGCCGACGACGGGGCGGCGGCGATGCCCGCGCTGCTGGGCGCCCTGGAGCGCGCCGGAGTCGGTGTGGCCGCCGCGACCGTGGCCCGCCCCTCGCTCGACGACGTGTACCTGCGCTACACCGGCCGCCGCTACTCGGAAGCCGAGTCCGCCGAGGCGTCCGACGCGACCGCCGATCTCACCCTCGCGGGAGGTGCCCGATGAGCACGGCCGTCACCCAGACCTGGTACATGACACAGCGCCAACTCATGGTGTTCGTACGGCAGCCCGCGTACGCGATCATCACCCTGATCCAGCCGGTGATCTGGCTGTTCCTCTTCGGCAGTCTGTTCCGCGAGGTGGTGGAACTCGGCGGCTTCGGCACCACTTCGTACCTCGACTACCTCGTCCCCGGCGTGGTGGTGATGAGCGCGCTGAGCTCCAACATGTGGGCGGGGATGACCACCCTCGACGAGATCCAGCGCGGCACCCTCGACCGCTTCCTGACCACCCCGGTCAGCCGGGCCGCGCTGATGAACGGGAACGTCGTCAACAACGGCCTGGTCACCGCCGCCCAGTCGGTGATCATCGTGCTCCTCGGCCTCCTCGGCGGGGCGGACTACCCGGGCGGCGTCGCCGGGATCGCGGTCCTGGTGCTCGCCTCGGTGCTGCTCGGCACCGTCTTCGGGGCGCTGTCCAACGCGCTGGGGATGCTGGTGCGGGAGCGGGAGTCGATCATCGGGATCAACACGTTCCTGCTGCTGCCGCTCACCTTCCTGTCCAGCGCCTTCATGGCACCCTCGCAGATGCCCTCCTGGATGCGGCACATAGCCGACTTCAACCCGCTCAACTGGGCGATGGTGGCGGGCCGTTCGGCGATGTCGGGCGACCCCGACTGGGGCGGCGTGCTCCTGCGGGGCGGTGCGCTGCTGGCGCTGGCAGTGGCGGCGGTGTGGCTGTCGATCCGGACGTTCCGGTCGTACCAGCGGTCGGTGTAGCGGCGGGGTCGGCGCAGCGGTGAGGGAGGGCGCCTCGACGCCCTCCCTCCTCCGGACCAGCTCAACTGCCTAGGCGGGCGAACCCTCCTGCTCCGCCTCGATCCGCGCGTTCCACTCCCGCTTCGACGCCTGCCAGCCGTCCTCGTTGTGGCCGAGCCGCCAGTAACCGGAGATCGACAGGTCCTCGCGCGAGATCTCGCGCTCGACGCGCAGCAGTTGCCGCAGCTCCTTCACGAAGTGCGCCTCGCCGTGGACGAAGGCGTGCACCCGGCCCTCGGGGAACTCCAGGGCCCGCACGGCCTCGGTCAGCGCCTCGCCGACCGGCCGGTCCCCGCGGTGCAGCCAGACGACCTCCACATCGGAGTCGACCTTCTGCTCCTCGTCGGGGTCGGAGACCTCGACGAAGGCGTACGCCTTGGCCCCGGCTGGCAGCGCCTCCAGGGAGCGGGCGATCGCCGGCAGCGCGCTCTCGTCGCCGACGAGCAGATGCCAGTCGGCGGTCGGGTCGGGGGAGTAGGCGCCGCCGGGGCCCATGAACCGGACGGTCTCGCCCGGCTGCACCCGCGCCGCCCAGGGACCGGCGAGGCCCTCGTCGCCGTGGACCACGAAGTCCAGGGTGAGCTCACGGTGTTCGGCGTCCCAGTGGCGCACGGTGTAGGTCCGGGTCACCGGCCACTGCTCGCGCGGGAACTCCTCGCGGATCCGCTCCATGTCGAAGGGCTCGGGATAGGTCGCGCCCCCGGAAGGGAAGAGCAGCTTCACATAGTGATCGGTGCAGGTGTCCGCCGAGAAGTCGGCGAGCCCCTCACCGCCGAGGACCACGCGCTGCATGTGCGGGGTCAGCCGCTCGGTACGGACGACCTGTGCGGAATGCGGCTTCCGCGGCTTGCGTCCCGGTCGTTCTGCCATGGCGGCCTCCCTGCGTCTTCGCTTAGGCTTACCTAAGTTAGCATCTCCCCCCTACTTAACACCCCTTGTCCGAGGGCAAGATTAAGCCAAATAGGAGAGTGCCATTGCCCTCAGATGAGAAGGTCATTCGCCCAGCGGAGAAGATGATTTACGGCGCGAGGGTCGTCAGCAGCCGTTGCAGCGAGCCGCCCAGGCCCCAGCGCGCGCCCAGCCGCTCCACCGCCGCCGCGTCACGCGGGCCGCGCGGCAGCGTCGGGTCCACGTCCGGCAGCGGCACGTCGTCGGCGACCCGGACCACCTTCGGCGCCACCGCGACATACGGGCGGGACTCGTCGAGGCGCTTGCGCTGCGAGGGCGTGAGCTTCGACTTCAGGTCGTCGACCGCCGCCATGATCCCGGCGAGATCGCCGAACTCCGTCAGCAGCTTGGCGGCCGTCTTCTCGCCGATGCCGGGCACCCCCGGCAGACCGTCGCTCGGGTCGCCGCGCAGCAGCGCCAGATCCACATAACCCCGGCCGTCGACGCCGTACTTCTCGCGCAGCCACGCCTCGTCAGTGAGCTGGAGCGTGCCGACGCCCTTGAGCGGGTACAGCACCCGCACCCCGCGCTCGTCGTCGACCAGCTGGTACAGGTCGCGGTCGCCCGTGACGATGTCGACCGGGCCCTTCGCCCGCGCGGTGAACGTGCCGATCACGTCGTCCGCCTCGTAGCCCGCGACGCCCACGCGCGCGATGCCGAGCGCGTCGAGGACCTCCTCGATGACCGGCACCTGCGGCGACAGGGTGTCCGGCACCTCCTCCTCGTCCGGCCCGGCCTCGTGCTCCTCGGCGACCCGGTGTGCCTTGTAGGAGGGGATGAGGTCGACCCGCCACTGGGGACGCCAGTCGGCGTCCATGCAGGCCACCAGCTCATCGGGGCGGTGGTCCCTGACCAGGCGGTCGATGAATTCCAGCAGCCCGCGCACGGCGTTCACCGGCGTGCCGTCCGGGGCCTTCACGGACTCCGGGACGCCGAAGTAGGCGCGGAAGTAGAGGGAGGCGGTGTCGAGGAGCATGAGTCGTCCGGTCACGCCTCGCATCATGCCGTACGGCACCGACAGCCACCTGTCATGGCGTACGGGCAACGGCACTCATGCGGTGCGGGCACCGCTCAGCAGCCAGCGCCAGCGCGGCTGTTCGGTGACGAGAGTGGCGGCGGCCAGCAGGGACACGGGCACCGCCGCCCACACCGGCCAGGCCCACCACGCCGAGACCACCGCGGCGACGATCTGGAGCAGCACCAGCAGGATCGTGACCACCCCCGGCACCGCGACCACCCCGTGCGGCTTGTCGCCCGGTGTGGTGAACACGGTCGGCAGCCCGATCAGCACCACCACCGACAGCACGGCGAGCACCCACGAGTACCCGGACAGCGCCCACGGCGTGGCCACCCACGCCACCAGCTCGGTGGGAAAGCGCAGCGAAGAGGCGAGCCGGTCGTCAGGTCGTTCCACAGTCGTCCCCCATCGATGTGAAGCGTCGAGGGTGATCCTACGGACTGGTTGTGAACTGAACCACTTAAAAGTTTGCCCAGGTCGGCCGGGGGCAGGCGCCGCCACTGACCCCGCCCCCGACGCAAGAGGTACGCGTGTCATCCAGGCTAGAGGCCGAACATCTCTACAAGGTGTTCGGCAGACGACCGAGTGAGGCAGTCGAGAGACTGCGTAACGGAGCCGACCGGGAGGAGCTGCGCGCCGACGGCACGACCGCCGCGGTGGTCGACGCCTCCTTCACCGTGGAGCCGGGCCAGATCTTCGTCGTCATGGGCCTGTCCGGATCCGGCAAGTCCACGCTGCTGCGCATGCTCAACGGCCTCCTCGTACCGACCGCCGGACACGTCCGCTTCGACGGCCAGGACCTGACCGCCCTCGGCGACCGCGAACTCCGCGCGGTGCGGGCGAAGAAGATCAGCATGGTCTTCCAGCACTTCGCGCTCTTCCCGCACCGCAGCGTCCTGGAGAACGCGGCGTACGGCCTGGAGGTCCAGGGCGTCGCCAAGGCCGAGCGGCTCAAGCGGGCCGTCGAGGCGCTGGAGCTGTGCGGTCTCAAGGGCTGGGAGAAGTCCTGGCCCGACGAGCTGTCCGGCGGTATGCAGCAGCGCGTCGGCCTGGCCCGCGCCCTCGCCACCGACGCCGACCTGCTCCTGATGGACGAGTCCTTCAGCGCGCTCGACCCGCTGATCCGCCGGGACATGCAGGACCAGCTCCTGGAGCTCCAGCAGACCCTGAAGAAGACCATCGTCTTCATCACCCACGACCTCAACGAGGCCATGCGGCTCGGCGACCAGATCGCCGTCATGCGCGACGGACGCATCGTGCAGACCGGCACCGCCGAGGACATCCTCGTGCGGCCCGTCGACGACTACGTCGCCTCCTTCACCCGGGACGTCGACCGCTCCCGCGTGCTCACCGCGTCCGCCGTCATGGACACGGACGTACGCGGCGACGAGGCCGACTGCGGATGCGTGAGCGGCTGCGAGACCGTGAGCCCCGACACCACGTTCGCCGAACTCTGTGCCGTCAGCGCCCGTCTGACCCACCCCGTCGCCGTCCTCGACGACAAACGCAAACTCGTCGGAGTGGTCCCCGCGCAGCGCCTGATCGGCTTCCTCGGCGAGCAGGACCGGGAGGCCGCGCATGCCTAGGATCCCGCTCGGCGACTGGGTCAACGACACCGTCGACTGGCTGCTCGGCCACATGGCCTGGTTCTTCGACTTCCTCAAGACCGTCTTCACCGGCACCTACGACGGCATCGACGCCGTCCTCCAGGCGCCCGAACCCCTGCTCCTGGCGGGCATCTTCGCCGTCATCGCGTTCTGGCTGCGCGGCACGACGGCCGGAGTCCTCACCTTCGCGGGCTTCGCCTTCATCGACTCCCTCGAACTGTGGGACGACGCGATGGTGACCCTCTCGCTCGTCCTGGTCGCCACGATCATCGCCCTCGTGATCTCGGTGCCGGTCGGCATCTGGGCGGCCCGCTCCGACCGCGTCAGCGGACTGGTCCGCCCCGTGCTGGACTTCATGCAGACGCTGCCCGCGATGATCTACCTCATTCCGGCGATCCTCTTCTTCGGCACCGGCGCCTCCGCGGGCATCGTCGCCACCCTGATCTTCGCGCTCGCCCCCGGTGTGCGCATGACCGAGCTGGGCATCCGCCAGGTCGACAAGGAACTGGTCGAGGCGGCCGAGGCGTTCGGCACGACTCCCAGGGACACCCTCCTGCGCGTCCAGCTCCCGCTCGCCCTGCCCACCGTCATGGCGGGCGTCAACCAGGTCATCATGCTCGGCCTGTCCATGGCCGCGATCGCCGGCATGGTCGGCACCGGCGGCCTCGGCGGCCGCGTCAACGAGGCCATCGGCCAGCTCGACGTCGGCCTCGGCTCCGAGGCGGGCGTCGCCATCGTCATCCTCGCGATCTACCTCGACCGCATGACGAGCGCCCTGGGCGTCCAGGTCTCCCCGCTGGGCCGCCGCGCCGCCGCCAGGGCCCGCGCCGCCCGCGGCGGCCTGAAGATCTGGTCGTACCGGCCCCGTCCGCAGGTCGCGGTCATCGGCGTGGTCGTCCTCGCCCTGGTCGCGGGCGGCATGGGCATGTTCGGCGGCGGCAGCGACAGCACCACCCCGGCGGGTGAGAACGTCGGCCAGGGCAAGAAGGTCAGCATCGGCTACATCCCCTGGGACGAGGGCGTCGCCTCCACCTTCCTCTGGAAGGAGATCCTGGAGCAGCGGGGCTACGAGGTCGAGGCCAAGCAGCTCGACGCCGGCCCGCTCTACACCTCCCTCGCCTCCGGAAACGTCGACTTCCAGACCGACGCCTGGCTGCCGACCACCCACGCCGAGTACTGGAAGAAGTACGGCGACCAGCTGGACGACCTGGGCTCCTGGTACGGCCCGACCTCGCTGGAGCTGAGCGTCCCGTCGTACATGAAGGACGTCGATTCGCTGGACGACCTCAAGGGCAGGGCGGCCGACTTCGGCGGGAAGATCACCGGCATCGAGTCCAGCGCCGGGATGATGGGCCTGCTGAAGAGCAAGGTCCTCAAGGAATACGGCCTCGACCAGGAGTACAAGGTCGTCGACAGCTCCACGCCCGCGATGCTGGCCGAGCTGAAGCGGGCGTACAGCAAGAAGGAACCGATCGTCGTCACCCTGTGGTCGCCGCACTGGGCGTACAGCGACTACGACCTGAAGAAGCTCAAGGACCCGAAGGGCGCCTGGGGCAAGGGTGACGGCGTGCACACGGTGTCCCGCAAGGGCTTCGCCGACGACGACCCGGTCGTCGCCCGGTGGCTGAAGAACTTCAAGATGAGCGAGAAGCAGCTCACCGGCCTGGAAGCCGAGATCAACAAGGCGGGCAAGGGCAAGCAGCAGGACGCCGTACGCACCTGGCTGAAGGCCAACCCGGGCGTGGTCGACAAGCTGGCCCCGGTCGCCGACTCCGCCACCCCCGCCGAGGCCGAGAACCCCGTCGACGTGGCCTGGTTCCCCTGGGACGAGGACATCGCGGTCACGTACCTGTGGAAGCACGTCCTGGAGCGCCGCGGCTACCAGCTGAACCTCAAGCAGATGGACGTCGGTCCGGTCTACACCGGCCTCGCCTCCGGAGACCTGGACCTCAACTTCGACGCCTGGCTGCCGTACGCGCAGGCGAATTATTGGGACAAGAACAAGGACAGACTCGCCGACCTCGGCACCTGGTACGAGCCCACGTCCCTGGAGGTCGCCGTCCCGTCCTACGTCAAGGGCGTCAAGTCCTACGAGGACCTCAAGGGCAAGGCCGACCTCTTCGACGGCAGGATCATCGGCATCGAACCCGGCACCGGCGAGATGAACCTCCTCAAGAAGAAGGTCCTGCCGGGCTACGGCCTCGACAAGGAGTACGACGTCGTCGACGGCTCCACGCCCGCGATGCTCGCCGAGCTGAAGCGCGCGTACGCCAAGAAGCAGCCCGTGGCCGTCGTGCTCTGGTCGCCGCACTGGGCGTACAGCCAGTACGACCTCACCAAGCTGAAGGACGGCAAGAAGCTCTTCGGCGAGGGCAACACGATCCGGACCATCGCCAACGAGAAGTTCCCCGGGCAGTATCCGCAGCTCACGAAGTGGATCAAGAACTTCAGGATGAGCGAGGACGAGCTCGGCTCGCTGGAGGCCGAGATCAACCAGCGGGGCCAGGGCCACGAGGAGGAGGCCGTTGCCGCGTGGCTGAAGGGACATCCGGACGTGGCGGAACGGATGACAGCGGGGTAGCCGCCATCCGTGCGCGATCCATGAAAAGGATCCGGACAACCACATAGAGCTATGCCGCCCCCTGAGCCTCAGGGGGCGGTCGTGGTCAGCGGGTTCGTCCTGACGGCGGAAACCCCGGACGGCCGGAGCCGGGAGCTGATCTACTGGCCGGAGTTGGCGAGAAGGCCCGCCCGGGGTTTACGGCAATGTGACGGGCGCATGAAACGGTTTGCCGAACATGCGTAGGGTGCAGACAACTCTTCAGAGAGTTCTTCAGGGAGTTCTCCGGAGACACCTTCAGAAAGTGTGAACGGACCGACGAGCGAAGGAGGGAGCCGGAGCGATGGGCGACCACAAAGAACAGCCCCTGCGGGTGGGCGCGGCCGTCAGGCGGCGACGCCGCGCGCTGGAGCTCACCCTCGCCGTCGTGGCCGAACGCAGCGGCCTGTCCGTCCCCTTCCTGAGCCAGATCGAGAACGAACGGGCCCGCCCCAGCCAGAGCTCCCTGGAGAAGGTCGCCGACGCCCTGCGCACCACCGCCGTGGAACTCCTCGCCGCCGCCGACCCGGCGTGCAGCGTCGACGTCGTCCGCGCCGACGACCCCGAGTCGGAGTGCCGGCCCCGGGCGCGTTCCCTGGTGCGCGGTCACCATCAGATGCACGCCCAGGAGTTCACCGGCGACCATGACGCGGGCCGTGAATTCCAGTACCGCAACGACCAGTTGATGTACGTGGCTGACGGCGCGGTGGAGATCGAGGCGGAGGGCCGGGCGTACCGGCTCGGCCGCGGCGACACCCTCTACCTCACCGGCGGGGTACGGCACCGGTGGCGGGCGACGGTGTCCGACACCCGGGTGGTCGTGGTCGCGGTCGCCGAACACATCGAGGCGGTCCAGGACCGGCCGCGCAGGTGAGGCCGACGCCGTGAGGGTGGTGTCCCTCGTCCCGTCGCTCACGGAGGCGGTGGCCCGCACTCTCCCCGGCGCCTTGGTCGGCGCCACGGACTGGTGCACCCACCCGGCGGACCTCGGCGTCGCGCGCGTGGGCGGCACCAAGAACCCCAGGACCGAGCGCGTCCTCGCCCTCGCCCCCGACCTGGTGATCGCCAACGAGGAGGAGAACCGCGAGCCGGACCTGGCCGCTCTCCGCGAGGCGGGCGTGGAGGTCCTGGTGACGGAGGTGCGGACCGTCCCGCAGGCGTTCACGGAATTGGCCCGGGTCCTCGCGGCCTGCGGCGCCCGGGCCGCGCCCCGCTGGCTGGAGGAGGCGGAGTCGGTGTGGTCGGCGCTCCCGGAACCGTCGTACCGCACCACGGCGGTCGTACCGATCTGGCGCCGCCCCTGGATGGTGCTGGGCCGGGACACCTTCGCGGGAGACGTCCTCGCCCGCCTGGGCGTGGACCACGTGTACGCGGCCCACGCCGAGCGCTACCCGCGCATCCCGGTCGAGGAGTTGCGCGCGGCGGCGCCCGACGTGGTGATCCTGCCGGACGAGCCCTACCGCTTCACCGCGGACGACGGCCCGGAGGCGTTCCCCGGCCTGCCCTGCGCCCTGGTCAGCGGCAGACACCTCACCTGGTACGGCCCGTCCCTCACCGAAGCGCCGCGGCGACTGGCCGAGGCCCTGCGAGCAGCGCACCGCTGAGCAGTCCGCGCACGGTGTGCAGGGCGACGGTGGTCCAGGCGGCGACGAGAACGACGTACAGCACGACGGCGAGTCCCTGGAAGGCCGTCAGTCCGGTGTGGCGGGCCAGGCCCTCCGCCCCCGTGACACACGTCCCGACGGGGAAGGTGAACGCCCACCACGTCATCGCGAACCCCATGCCCTCCCGCCGCGCCCGCACGACATGCGCGACGGCGAGCGCGAGCCACAGCAGCGCGAACCCCATTACGGGAACGCCGTAGAGGACCGCGAGGACCCCGAAGCCGCCGCTGTACGGAGTGGGTACGACACCGGGCGCGACGTCCGCGAAATTGTTGACGGCGGTGGTGGACTGCCCGAGCGGCCCCAGCACCAGGAACAGGGTCGGGGTGAGGACGAGGGGGAGCGGACCGCCGGTGATCAGCCGTCCGAAGACGAGCGGCAGCATGAGCAGGGTCGCGAGCAGGGACACCCCGAACAGCGCCACACACGCGAGCAGCAGCGTCTCCCGCGCCTGCCCGGCCGGCAGATGCGGCACCAGCAGCGGCCCGAGCGCGGCGGACACCATGGGCGCGACGAGCGGCAGCAGCCACACGGGGGTGGCCTGCGACGGCTCGATCCGATGGCGTACGGCCATGAGGTACGGGACGGCGACGGCGGCCGCGAGTCCGATGGCCGTCCCGGCGCCGAACAGCACGGCGTCGAGAGCGACCGCGGTCCGCGTGCCGATCCAGTCGGCGCCGAGGGTGAGCGCACCGCCGCCGACGGCCAGCAGGGCCATGGAGAGGCAGCCGTAGAAGGGCGCCATCGCCGGGTCGAGGAGATGGGCGCGGGCCTGGTCGCGATGGTGGGCCCAGTGCAGGGCGCGGGCGCAGAGCAGGGTGACGAGGAGCGCGAGGGAGAGTGCCCAGACGCCGGTGAGGACAGGGCGCAGACCGGGGACGGAGACCGGCAGTCCGGCTCCGGCGGTGGCGACGATCGCGGTGCCCATGACGGTGGCGTACCAGTTCGGCCCGAGGTGACGGACGGCTGTGGCGCGCGGGGATCGTGCGGTGGCACGAGGGAGAAGGGGTTGGGCTGCGGTGACCATGCCTAGACGATCGCGCGGTCGCGGGGCTCCCACCAGGGACGACGCTTCTATGAGGGCATAAGCTGGGTTTATGAGCGGTAGGCAGGCAGATTCTCACCCGGCTCCGACCCCGGCTCCGACCCCGGCTTTCGGGGGCACGCTGGCGCATCGCGTTCCCGACCTGGGCGCGCTGGAGCTGCTGCTGGCGGTGGCGCGGCTGGGCAGCCTCGGTGCGGCGGCGCGGGAGATCGGCATCACCCAGCCGGCGGCCAGCAGCCGAATCCGCTCCATGGAGCGCCAACTGGGCGTGGCACTGGTGGACCGCTCGCCCAGGGGTTCCCGTCTGACGGACGCGGGCGCGTTGGTGACGGACTGGGCGCGGCGGATCGTGGAGGCGGCGGAGGCGTTCGACGCGGGGGCACAGGCGTTGCGCGACCGACGGGACTCCCGGCTGCGGGTGGCGGCGAGCATGACGATCGCGGAGTATCTGCTGCCGGGCTGGCTGCTGGCACTGCGCGCCGGGCGACCGGACACGGCGGTGTCGTTGCTCGCGGGCAACTCCGCTGCGGTGGCGGAGCGACTGCTGTCGGACGAGGCGGACCTGGGCTTCGTGGAGGGCCTGACGGTGCCGACCGGTCTGGACTCGGTGGTCATCGCCCACGACCACCTGATCGTCGTGACGGCTCCGGCCCATGCGTGGGCCCGGCGCCGACGCCCGCTGGCGGCCGAGGAGTTGGCGGCGACGCCGCTGATCCTGCGCGAGAAGGGCTCGGGGACCCGGCAGGTCCTGGACGCGGCGCTGGGCGGTCTGGCCCGCCCGCTCATCGAGCTCTCCTCCACCACGGCGGTGAAGGCGGCGGCGGTGAGCGGCGCGGGCCCGGCGGTACTGAGCGAACTGGCCGTGGGGGAGGAGCTGGCGATGCGCCGGCTGGTGCGCGTACCGGTGGACGGGGTGTCCCTGGCCCGCGACCTGCGAGCGGTCTGGCCGACGGGCCACCGCCCGGTGGGCCCGGCGAGGGAACTGCTGTCGCTGACGCGGGGGTAGGGGCGGCGGGGGCGAAAACCCTTGGCGCCCGACCACAGCCGACCCGCACCATGCCCTACATGCCGCCACCCACCGCCCCACCCGCCACAGGCACCCGCACCCCCTGGGAAGCCCTCCCATCCCACGTCCACACCGCCGTCGCCGACATCCTCGGCGCCCCCGTCGCCACCGCCACCACCCAACCCGGCGGCTTCTCCCCGGGCACCGCCGCCCGCGTCCGCACCACCCACGACCACCGCGCCTTCGTCAAGGCGGTCAGCGCACACACCAACCCCACCAGTCCCAAATTCCACCGCCGCGAGGCCCGTTACGCCGCCGCTCTCCCACCCACCGTCCCGGCCCCCCGCCTCCTCGGTACCTACGACGACGGCACCTGGGCGGTCCTGGTCTTCGAGGACGTGCCCGGACGCCAGCCCCGCATCCCGTGGCGGCAAGAGGAGTTGACCCGCGTCCTCAGTGCCGTGACGGACCTGGCCCACGCCCTCACCCCGTCCCCCGTCGCGGACGCCCCCCGCGCCGAGGACTCCCTCACCGGCGACTTCGACGGCTGGCAGCGTCTCCTGGAGCACCCCGGCCTCGTCGCCCGCCTCGACGACCGGACCGCCGCCCACCTCCCCCGCCTCGCCGAACTCGCCGCCCCCTGGCCGGAGGCCGTCTCCGGCGACACCCTCGCCCACGGCGACCTCCGCGCCGACAACATGCTGCTCACCGACGACGACCGCGTCGTCTTCGTCGACTGGCCGCACGTCACCCGTGGCGCCCCCTGGCTCGACCTGCTGCTCATGCTCCCGTGCGTCACCGCCCAGGGCGGCCCGGACCCCGAGGAGCTCTTCACCGGGCACCCCCTGGGCCGCGCAGCCGACCCGGACGCCGTCACCGCCGCCCTGGCGGGCCTCGCCGGCTACTTCGTCAGCCAGTCGCTCCAGCCGCCGCCCCCGGGCATCCCCACGGTCCGCGCCTTCCAACGCGCCCAGGGAGAGGCGGCGTTGGCCTGGCTCAGAAGCCGCACAGGGTGACGCCCCGGCCGCCGGTCCTCAGCTCTCCGCCCCCGCCGCCTCCACCAACGCCCGCACCACCCGCAGATCCTCGCCCATCTCGGGATGCCACTGCACCCCCAACACCCAGTCCGCCGTAGGCAGTTCCACCGCCTCCACCGTCCCGTCCGCCGCGTACGCCGAGATCGCCAGGCCGGCGCCGAGACGGTCCACGGCCTGATGGTGGTAGGTCGGTACGGAGGACTCGTCCGGTACGACCCCGGCGTACAACGTCCCCGGCACGGGCTTCACCGTGTGCCGGCCGAAGACGCCGACGACCTCCGCGTGGCCGTCGATGTGCTGGACGAGGGTGCCGCCGAGGGCGACGTTCAGCAGTTGCATGCCCCGGCAGATCCCGAGCAGGGGGATGCCCGCGGCGAGGGCGGCGTCGATGAGGGCGAGTTCCCAGGCGTCGCGCTCCCGGGCCGGGGGACCGGTGCGGGGGCCGGGCTCGGCGCCGTAGTGGACCGGCTCGACGTCCGGGCCGCCCGCGATGACCAGGCCGTCGAGGCGGGCCACGGTCGCGGCGGCGAGCTCGGGGCCGTCCGGCGGCAGCATCGCGGCCAGTCCGCCCGCCCGCTGCACGAGCCGCGGATACCCGGCGGGCAGCAGCGCCGCCTCCAGCTCCCACGCGCCCCAGCGCGCCCCGGCCTCCAGATACGTACTGATGCCGATCAGCGGCCTGCCCGCCATGCGCCCTCCCGGTCCGGCAAAGGATTGTTTCCATACCTTTGTCGAGGCGAGGCATCGAAATCAAGGCCTGCCGGGAATCCGGCAGGCATCCCCCTACGCCAGGAACCCCCTGAGCAGTGCCGCCGTCCCCGCGCAGTGCTCCCGCATCATCTCCCGCGCCCCGTCCGCGTCCCCGTCGAGGACCGCCTCCACCAGTGCGCTGTGCTGGCGCTGGGAGTGTTCGAGGTTGCGCACCAGCAGCGGGATGCAGTCCAGCAGGTCGTTCACCGACGCCCGTACCGCCGCGTACTGGGCCGTGAGCGTGGGCGAGCCGCACAGTTCGGCCAGCGTCAGGTGGAGCATGGTGTCCAGGCGCCGGTAGTCCGCCAGCGGAGCGTCCTGCGTACGGGCCAGTGCCTCCCGCAGCCGCTCCGCCTGCTCGTCCGTCAGCCCGTGCGCCGCGCACAGCCCCGCCGCCCCCACCTCGAGGACCTCGCGGAACCGCAGTACGTCCTCGATGTCGACCTCGGCGATCCGCCGCCGCAGCTCGTCCTCACCGCCCGCGTCCGCGCGCGGCAGCACGAACGTGCCCCCGTACCGCCCGCGCCGCGACTCCACGAGCCCCTGGTCCTGGAGCACCTTCAGGACCTCGCGCAGCGTCACCCGGCTGATCCCGAGCCGCTCCGCCAGCTCCCGCTCGGCCGGCAGCCGCTCGCCCCCCGGCACCAGGCCCAGCCGTACGACCTGGAGGATCTGCTCCAGCGCCTCCTCGAAGCCGTTGCCCGCCCGCACCGCCCGCAGTACCGGCGTCAACCGGTCCTCCAGATCGCCCTCCGGATCCAGCGACATCCCGCCGTACCCCCTTCCCAAGCAATGGTTCTCCGCAATACCTTATGGCTTCCGGCCCGGCCGTAAAACGCGCAATCGACATGCGCAGACGAAATGCGCAGATGCCGAAGGAGCTCTCCCGTGGCAGACCGCACACCCCCGCTCAGCGTCGAGGAGCTGCACGCCCTCGTCGCGAGCGGTGAGATCGACACTGTCGTCCTGGCCTTCCCCGACATGCAAGGGCGGCTCCAGGGCAAGCGGTTCGCCGCCCGTTTCTTCCTCGACGAGGTACTCCACCACGGCACCGAGGGCTGCAACTACCTCCTCGCCGTCGACGCCGAGATGAACACCGTCGAGGGGTACGCCATGTCGTCGTGGGACCGGGGGTACGGCGACTTCGCCATGCACCCCGACCTCTCCACCCTCCGCCGCGTGCCCTGGAACGCCGGCACCGCCCTGCTCATCGCCGACCTCGCCTGGAACGACGGCTCCCCGGTCGTCGCCGCGCCCCGCCAGATCCTCCGCCGCCAGCTGGAGCGTCTCGCCGAGCTCGGCTACACCGCCCAGGTCGGCACCGAGCTGGAGTTCATCGTCTTCAAGGACACCTACGAACAGGCCTGGGACGCCCACTACAGAGGGCTCACCCCGGCCAACCAGTACAACATCGACTACTCGGTGCTCGGGACCGGCCGTATCGAGCCGCTGCTCCGCCGTATCCGCAACGACATGGCGGCCGCCGGGCTCACCGTCGAGTCCGCCAAGGGCGAGTGCAACCCCGGCCAGCACGAGATCGCCTTCAAGTACGACGAGGCGCTCGTCACCTGCGACCAGCACGCCATCTACAAGACCGGCGCCAAGGAGATCGCCGCCCAGGAGGGCGTCTCGCTGACCTTCATGGCCAAGTACAACGAGCGCGAGGGCAACTCCTGCCACATCCACCTCTCGCTCGCCGACGCGGCCGGCAACAACGCCATGGCCGGTAACGGCGGCATGTCCGAGGTCATGCGGCACTTCCTCGCCGGGCAGCTGGCCGCCCTGAGGGACTTCTCGCTCCTCTACGCGCCCAACATCAACTCGTACAAGCGCTTCCAGCCCGGCTCCTTCGCGCCGACCGCCGTCGCCTGGGGGCACGACAACCGCACCTGCGCCCTCCGCGTGGTCGGCCACGGCCGCTCGATGCGGTTCGAGAACCGGCTCCCCGGCGGTGACGTCAACCCGCACCTCGCCGTCGCCGGACTGGTCGCGGCCGGGCTCTATGGCATCGAGCAGAAGCTGGAGCTGCCCGAGGCCTGCCTGGGCAACGCCTACACCGGCGAGTACGAGCACGTCCCGACCACCCTCCGCGAGGCCGCCGAGCTCTGGGAGAACAGCCCCATCGCCAAGGCCGCCTTCGGTGACGAGGTCGTCGCCCACTACCGCAACATGGCACGGGTCGAACTGGACGCCTTCGACGCCGCGGTGACCGACTGGGAGCTGCGCCGCTCCTTCGAACGCATGTGAGGCATCTCTTGTCGCAACTGTACGAACTGGACATCCTCAACCCCGCGACGGAGGAGGTGATCGCCACCGTCCCGGGCGCTGTCGAGCAGGACGTGAACGCCGCCGTCCACCGGGCCGGCCTCGCCCAGCGCAAATGGGCCGCCGTCGCACCCGCCGACCGGGCCCGGCTGCTGCGCCGGTTCGCCGTCGTCGTGGACGAACACCTGGAGGAACTCGCCCAGTTGGAGGTCCGCGAGGCCGGCCACACCATCGGCAACGCCCGCTGGGAGGCGGGCAACGTCCGCGACCTCCTCGACTACGCGGCCGGGGGAGTGGAGCGTTTGACCGGCCGTCAGATCCCGGTACCCGGCGGCCTCGACGTCACCTTCCTCGAACCGCTCGGCGTCATCGGCGTCATCGCCCCCTGGAACTTCCCCATGCCGATCGCGGCCTGGGGCACGGCCCCCGCCCTCGCCGCGGGCAACGCCGTCGTCCTCAAGCCCGCCGAGACGACCCCCCTGACCGCACTCCGGCTCGCCGAACTCGCCCTGGAGGCAGGGCTCCCGGAGAACCTCTTCCAGGTGGTGCCGGGACTCGGTCACATCGCGGGCGAGTCCCTCGTGCGGCAGCCCGGCATCGCCAAGGTCGTCTTCACCGGCTCCACCCGGACCGGCAAGCGCGTCATGGCCCTCTGCGCCGACCAGGTCAAGCCGGTCACCCTCGAACTCGGCGGCAAGAGCCCCAACATCGTCTTCGCCGACGCCGATCTCAAGACGGCCGTCGACCCGTTCTCCTTCCTCGACAACGCCGGCCAGGACTGCTGCGCACGCACCCGCATCCTGGTCCAGGAGTCGGTGTACGACGAGGTCCGCGAGCTGCTCGCCGACGCGCTGGCCGCCGTGGTCGTGGGCGACCCGGCCGACGAGAAGACCCAGATGGGACCGCTGATCTCCCGTCAGCAACTGGACCGCGTACGGTCGTTCGTGCCGGACGACGCCCCCGCCCTGCGCGGCAGCGCGCCCGAGGGGCCCGGCTTCTGGTTCCCGCCGACCGTCCTCACCGGGGAGCGGCACGACTCCGAGGCGGCCCGGGAGGAGATCTTCGGTCCGGTCGCCGTACTCCTGCCCTTCACCGACGAGGAGGACGCCATCCGCCTCGCCAACGACACCCCGTACGGCCTCTCCGGCTCCATCTGGACTAGGGACGTGGGCCGCGCGCTCCGCGTCTCCCAGGGCGTCCGGGCCGGGAACCTGTCCGTCAACTCCCACTCCAGCGTCCGCTATTGGACCCCCTTCGGCGGCTACAAGCAGTCCGGAGTCGGCCGCGAGCTCGGCCCGGACGCCCTGGCCGCCTTCACCGAGACCAAGAACGTCTTCATCAGCAACGTCGCCACCAGCACGGAGGGCCCCGCACAGTGACCGCATCGACCCCATCCACCGAAGAGATCGTCTGCCGTCGCCTCGTCGGCCGTACGGCCGTCATCACCGGCGCCGGCAGCGGCATCGGCCTCGCCACCGCCCGCCGGCTCGCCTCCGAGGGCGCGCACATCGTCTGCGGCGACGTCGACGAGCAGCGCGGCAAGGCGGCCGCCGAGGAGGTCGGCGGGATCTTCGTGAAGGTCGACGTCACCGACGCCGAGCAGGTCGAGGCGCTGTTCAAGACGGCGTACGACACCTACGGCAGCGTCGACATCGCCTTCAACAACGCGGGCATCTCCCCGCCGGACGACGACTCCATCCTGGACACGGGACTTGAGGCCTGGAAGCGCGTCCAGGAGGTCAACCTCACCTCCGTCTACCTGTGCTGCAAGGCCGCGATCCCCTACATGCGGCGCCAGGGCAAGGGCTCGATCATCAACACGGCGTCCTTCGTGGCACGGATGGGCGCGGCGACGAGTCAGATCTCGTACACGGCGTCCAAGGGCGGTGTCCTCGCCATGTCCCGTGAACTGGGCGTGCAGTTCGCGCGGGAGGGCATCCGCGTGAACGCCCTCTGCCCGGGCCCGGTCAACACCCCCCTGCTCCAGGAGCTGTTCGCCAAGGACCCCGAGCGCGCCGCCCGCCGCCTCGTCCACATCCCGCTCGGCCGGTTCGCCGAGGCCGAGGAGATCGCCGCCGCCGTCGCCTTCCTGGCCAGCGACGACTCCTCGTTCGTCAACGCCAGCGACTTCCTGGTGGACGGCGGAATCTCCGGGGCTTACGTGACGCCGCTGTAGCCCTCCGGCCTAGAGTGCCGGGATGAGCATGACGCCCCCGCCCGGCTGGTACCGCGACCCCAAGCACCCGCATCTGGAGCGCTGGTGGGACGGCACCGCCTGGACCGAGCACCGGCGCGAGCCCGCACCCGCGGGCCCGCCGGTGCCCTCGGCGCCGGAGCCCGCGGGGCGCCCGAAGGTGATCGCCCTCACCACCGCCGGGGCCGTCCTGGTCGCCGCGATCGTGACGGGCGCGCTGGTGCTGCGCGAGGATGGGAGCGCGGACGCCGACACGGCCACGGCCACCGCCCCCGCCGAGTCCATCACCCCGACCTTCGCCCCGACGAGCGAGACGCCCGAACCCACCCCGCCGGTCGGGGACTCGTCCGTCGTGGAGGACCAGCTCAACGGCATCACCGTGCCCCTGCTCGACGGCTGGGTCCGTGGACGACGACGTCCTCATGAGCACCGACGGCACCTACGACTGCCCCGGCGACCCGGGCCTGTGCCGGCACGGCCTTGTCATCTCCCGCACGGTGACCGACAACGCCGAGACCTCCCCGCGGGCCCTCGCCGAGGCGGACATCTCCGACGCCGCCGACGCCGCCTACGACCGCGACCTCGTCGGAAAGCGGCCCTTCGGCGGCATCGAGTCCCACCAGCTCGTGAAGTCCGGGCCGGTCGCGGTGGCGGGCCGCGCCGGGTATTTCGTCCGCTGGCGCGTCAAGACGGCCGAGGGACCCGGCGGTTACGTCCAGTCCCTCGCCTTCCAGTCCAGCGTCGGCACCGAGTCCCCGGTCATCGTCCGGTACGTCTTCGACGCGGGCGAGGACGGGCCGCCGCTCGCCGACATGGACCGGATCACCAAGGGCATCCGGTCCACCGGCGGCACGGCCGACTCCGGCGGTGGGGTGGGCAGCAGCGTCGGCCCGACGCACTGACCCACAGGTCCACAAGAACGCCTACGGGAGCGCCTACAGGAACGTCCGACCCTCGCCGCGATACGTCGGGACGGTCGCCGTCACGGCGTCCCCCTCGATCAGATGCAGCACGTCGAACCGCTCGCACAGCTCACCGGCCTTGGCGTGCCGGAACCACACCTTGTCGCCGAGGAGGAGATCGTCGGCGGGGGAGCCGAGCAGCGGAGTCTGCACCTCGCCGGGCCCCTCCTGGGGGTCGTACTTCAGCCCCTCGGGAAGGTAGGGCACGGGGAGCCGGTCGGGACCGGGGGCACCGGAGGCGGGATAGCCGCCGCCGAGCACGGTGACGACACCGACACCGGGACGCCGTACGACCGGCTGGGCGAAGAGCGCGGCCGGACGCCCGCTGAAAGACGTGTAGTTGTCGAACAGCCGCGGCACGTACAGTCCCGACCCGGCCCCGATCTCGGTGACGGCGTCCTCCGCGGCGGTCGTCTGCACACTGCCGGTGCCACCACCGTTGACGAACTCCAGGTCGGGCACGACGGCCCGCACCGCACGCACCACTTCCGCCCGCCGCTCGGCGAGCTCCTTACGGGCCGTCGCCTGCATCAGCCGGACGGCACGCGACCGGAACGGACGCCCGGCGACGGAGTCGCCCACACCGGCGATATGACCCTCGTACGCCATGATCCCGACGACCTTGAACCCGGGCCGCCGAGCGACCGCGCGCGCGAGGTCGGCGACCTGGGCGGGGGAGTGCAGCGGGGAACGGCGGGCGCCGACGCGGAACCGGCCGCCGAGGAGCTTGAGCGAGGTGTCCAACTCCAGGCACACGCGCACCACTTCACTGCCGCCGTCACGGGCCCGCTCGATCAGGTCGAGCTGCGCGACATCGTCGACCATCACGGAGACGGCGGCGGCGAGCTTCGGGTCGGAGGTCAGCTCGGCGAAACCGGCGGTGTCCGCGGACGGGTAGGCGAGCAGGACGTCGTCGAAGCCGGAGCGGGCCAGCCACAGGGACTCGGCGAGGGTGAAGGACATGATCCCCGCGAACCCCTCCTTCGCCAGCACCCGCTCCAGCAGGGTCCGGCAGCGCACGGACTTGCTGGCGACCCGGATCGGTTTGCCCCCGGCCCGGCGGACGAGATCGTCCGCGTTGGCGTCGAAGGCGTCCAGATCCACGATCGCGAGTGGGGCGTCGAGGTGGGCGGTGGCCCGGTCGTAACGGGCCCGGTCGGCGGCGCGCGCAGTCATGAACGAAGCCTGCCAGACAGGATTACCGCAGGGTAGGGGGACGTTCCGGGCTAAAGCCCCGGGCTCGTGGACTGGTTCCCGTCCGACCGGGGACAACCCGTAGAGTGACGCGCACGCACGTGAGGACGGCAGGGGCCCCGACCAGGGGATGCCGACGTCGTCGTGCGGGCACGACGACGGACCCGGGCACAAAGGGAAACGGGGGGCGCATGAGCACGGAAGCGCGGCACGCCTCCATCCCCCCACGCCCCACGGAGCCCCCGAGGGCGGGAACCGACGGGCCCGCCCCGACCCCGGGTACACCGGAGAAGCCGGCAACGCCCCCGGAACCCGCCTCGGACAAGCCCACCCCCGCTCGGACCGGCGACGCCGCCTCGAACGGACACGTGCCAGTCGCGGGCGCCGACTCCGATTCCGCTGTCCGTACGACGGCGAGGGGTGCCGTCTCCGTTCCGCCGCGCCCCTCGGGAGACGCACCGACCCCGCGAGTGACGCCGACGGACGGTCTCCCTGCTGCGACGCGCCAGGACACCCCCTCCGGGGCACGCGCGACGACGTCCGGACGCTCCGCCTCACCCGGCCGCAGCGGCCCGGAACCCGAGCGCCCCACGGCCACGACCCCCCGCTTCCCCAACCTGCGCCCCCCGACCTCCGGCGCCTCCGTGCCCCCGCCCCCGCCGAGGGCCTCCGCCCGCTTCCCGGACGCGGCCCCGAACTCCGGTGCCGAGGCACGCCAGGACACGCAGGGCACGGCCGTACCGCCCCGCCCGTCCACGCCCCCGCGCCGCACCCCCGAACGCCCCGAGACGGCCGCGGAGACCACCTTCAGCCTGCGCCCGATCCGCCCCGAACCGACCACCCCGGCCCGACCGGCACCCCCCGGCACACCACCCCGCCCGACCACCGCACCGGCGCCCTCTCCGGAGGGCCGGCGGGGTGCGCCCGCGCGGCCGGACACCAGGCCGGTCGGCACGCCCACCGACCCCTTCGACCGCTCGGCCCGGCCGGGTGACACGGCCAGGCCCGCCCCCGCCACCCCGTCCCCCCGCCACCCCGACCCCTCCCTCTCCTGGAGCGCCCCCCTGACACCCGGCGAGACCCATGGATCCGGGCGGCCCGTCGTGTCGTTCGGGCAGCCCGAGGGGTACGACGAGCAGGCGCGGCCCCGGCCGTTGGGTGGGCGGGGCGGGATGCGGACCGCTGCCGTGGCCGTCTGTCTTGTGCTCGGGCTGGGGCTCATCGGCGGTGCGGTGACCGGGAGTTGGCTCGTGGGGGACTCGGCGGCGGCCGGTGCCCGGGACACGTTCGCGGCGGCCTCCGGGATGTGGCACAGCGTGCCCGTGGACCAGCTCTTCCCGCCGACCGTGCAGGGACAGGGCGCCGGACCCGGCGGCGCCGACCGTACCTGGACGAGGATCGCCGTCGCCCCGGACAGCGGCTGCGCGGACGCCTTCGACCCGCTGCTGCGCAAGGCGCTCGCCCCGGTCGGCTGCCAGCGCCTGCTCCGGGCGACGTACACGGACGCCACCCAGAGCTATGTCACCACCGTCGGGCTTCTCTTCACGAAGGCCGACGCCGCCGGCATGACCGCCCTCGACACCCGGTTCGACAAGGAAGGCCTCGGCAGCCGCGCCGACCTCATGCCCTTGCCGTACGCCGCCAAGGACACCGCCGCCGCGGACTTCGGCCCGAAGCAGCGCGCGTCCTGGGCTCTCTCCGTCCTCACCGAAGCCCCCGTCGTCGTCTACGCCGTCTCCGGCTGGGCCGACGGCCGTGCCGTCGACGAGCCGCAGCCCGCCGCGCAGGCCATGGCGTCCGGCGCCACCGGCGACATCGCACAGGCCGGACTCGGCAACGAGGCCCAGGGCCTCGCCGACCGCGTGGAACGAGGCTTCCGCCAGACCGTCAGCTCGGCCACGGAGAAGCCGTCGTGATGACTTCCCAGACCTACCGAGCCGACCGGACTTCCGTGATCCGCCGAATCTCCCGGACTCCCGTGACCGGCCGGATCTCCCGGGCCTCCATGCCCCGCCGAGCAGGCCGGACCGCCATGACCCGCCGGGCAGGCCTCGTCAGCGCCCTCCTCGCCGCCTCCCTCGCCCTCGTCCCGCCCACCGCCGCGCACGCCGACGGCATCCGTGCCCAGCAGTGGGCCCTCGACGCCATGCACACCCAGGAGGCCTGGCAGACCACCAAGGGCAAGGGCGTCACCGTCGCCGTCCTGGACACCGGCGTCGAGGACGACCACCCCGACCTCGTCGGCAACGTCCTCGAAGGCAAGGACATGGTCGGCTTCGGAGCCAGCCGCGGTGACCGCTCCTGGGCCCGGCACGGCACCGCGATGGCCGGCATCATCGCGGGCCACGGACACGGTTACGCCAACGCCGACGGCGTCATGGGCATCGCCCCCGAGGCCAAGATCCTCCCCGTCCGCGTGATCCTGGAGGACGGCGACTCCGCCCGCGGCAAGGCCCGCAACACCCGCGGCAACGCCCTCGCCGAAGGCATCCGCTGGGCCGCCGACCACGGCGCCGACGTCATCAACCTCTCCCTGGGCGACGACTCCAAGTCCGCCCACCCCGAACCCGCCGAGGACGAGGCCGTCCAGTACGCCCTGAAGAAGGGCGCCGTCGTCGTCGCCTCGGCCGGCAACGGCGGCGAGAAGGGCGACCACATCTCCTACCCGGCCGCCTACCCCGGCGTCATCGCCGCGACCGCCGTCGACAAGTACGGCACCCGCGCCTCCTTCTCCACCCGCCGCTGGTACGCCACCGTCGCCGCCCCCGGCTACAAGGTCGTCATCGCCGACCCCGACCACAAGTACTACGAGGGCTGGGGCACCAGCGCGGCGGCCGCCTTCGTCTCCGGCGCGGTGGCCCTCGTCAAGTCGGCCCACCCCGACCTCACCCCGGCCCAGATCAAGAAGCTCCTGGAGGACACGGCCCGCGACGCCCCCGTGGGCGGCCGCGACGACTCCCGCGGCTACGGCTTCGTGGACCCCGCCGCCGCCATCAAGGCAGCCGCCAAGCTGAAGCCGGAAGGCCTCAGATCGGCCTCCTCCGCCGACAAGTACTTCGGCTCGGGCCCGGACGCACCGAAGAAGGACGACGACACATCGAGCTGGGCGGCCCCTCTGGCGGGCAGCACAGGCGGAGTCCTGCTGGTGGCGGCGGTCGTCCTGTGGAGAGGCAGAAGAGAAACCTCCTCCTGAGCAACCCCTGAGCCTGAGGGACTCCTGCGGGTCTCAGCCCGCGAACACCGACACCGCCGCCTTCGCGGCCGACTCCACGAGCGAAACCCCCTTCTCCTTCGTCGCGTTGCCGTTGGACAGCGCGACGACGAGATAGTCCTTACCGTCCGACGCCGTGACCCGCCCGATGCTGTTGATGTCCCACAGGTTGGTCGTACTGCGAGGCAGCCACCCGTTCTTCAAGGCCCACGCGGATCCGTCCGCCGCTGCCGAGACTCCCCAGTGCTGATCGACGGCTATCTGCCCCATCAGCCTCTGAAGATACGTCCGCGACGCCTCGCTCAACTCCGAGTCGTCCCCGAACACCTGCTGAAGCAAGGTGAGTTGATCCGCGGCCGTGGTCTGTGTCAGCCCCCACAGCATCCCGTCACCGCCCTCGGTGGAGGTCAGCCCCAGCCGCGAGTTCGCCGCGTCGAGCCCCTCCGCCTTCCCGATGATCCGCCACAACGCCGACGCGGACGCGTTGTCGCTGTTCTCGATCATCGTCGTGGCGTACGACTTCTCCGACGCCGTGAGATGCCGGTCCTCGTCCTGCGCCTGGAGCAGCAGCGCCGCCAGGATGTCCACCTTCACGATGCTCGCGGTGTCGAACGCGGAGTCCCCGTACGTCGCGCTGTCCCCGGAGTCCAGATCGAGCACGGCCACCGACACCGACGCGTCGTCCGGCACGGTCACCGACTCCATCGCGTCGGCCAGCAGTTCGTCGTAGTCCACCGTCGGCTCCGCCACGGGCTCCACAGACGCCTCCTCGGTCGCCGCCACCGCGGTCGGCGAGGAGGACGACGATACGGAGGCGGCAGCGGTACCGGTGTGCGCCTGGGCCTTCACATACACCGTCCCCGCCGCCGTACCGCCGACGATCGCGACGGAGGCGAGGGCGGTGTACATCAGTGCGCGCCGCCGGGGCGGACGGACACAGCGGCTGCGACGGGCTCTGGAGGACTCCATGCCCGCGATGGTCCGGCCGCCGACTGTGCGGGCCGTTAGACGGACGTTAGATGTGTGTCAGGGAAATCTGAGATTCCCGTGAAGAGTGTCACGCCGGGGTTTCCGGGGCCGCACAAGCCCAGCAGCTTCCCCCCTATAGGGTCGGTGACCGTGGCGAACAAGAACATTCCCGACCCCGGTTTCTCCGACGACGACGGCTCCGCCGACCCCCGGCTGAGCTCCGCGCTCGCCGTCTGGGCCGAGGACCGTACCGCCGTGGGCCCCGTACTGGAGGCCCTGAAGGGCGCCCGGCTGCTCGTCCCGGTCGTGGCCGTGCTCGGTGAGGTCGAGGAGGACGAGAACGGACTGCGCCGCGAGAAGACCAGCGACATGGCCGTCCCCACCCTGAAGGCCGGCCCCCGCACCGCCCTGCCCGCCTTCACCTCCACCGACTCGCTCGCCCTCTGGGACCCGCAGGCCCGCCCCGTCGCCGTACCCCTGCACCAGGCGCTCCAGGCCGCCGCGCACGAGAAGGCGGACACGGTCGTGCTGGACCTGGCCGGACCGGTGCCGTTCGAGCTGACGGGCCCGTCGCTGCTCGCCCTCGCCGAGGGCCGTACGACGACGGACCCGCTGGCGGACCCGGCGGTACGGGAGGCCGTACGCACCGCGGTAGCCGCCGAGAGCGCCGTGCTCCGCGCCCATCTGGGGCCCGGACAGGCCGACGGCACCCTGGCCCTCGTACTCGACGGGACCGCCGCGCCCGCCGAGGCCGCGCGGTCCGTCGCCGCGCGTCTCGCCGCCGACGAGACACTGAGGGCCCGCCTGGTGCGCGGCCTCGACCTGGCACTGCTGCCGGCCGGGGCCACGCCTCCGGGCAAGCCCTTGTACGTAAAGGAATGAACTAGCCGTAGATCGGGCCCGTGTACTTCTCGCCCGGTCCCTGGCCCGGCTCGTCCGGGACGATCGACGCCTCGCGGAAGGCCAGCTGGAGGGACTTGAGGCCGTCGCGGAGCGGGGCCGCGTGGAAGGAGCTGATCTCGGTGGCGCTGCCGTCGAGGAGGCCGGCCAGGGCGTGGATCAGCTTGCGGGCCTCGTCCAGGTCCTTGTACTTGTCGCCCTCCTCGGTCAGACCGAGCTTCACCGCGGCGGCGCTCATCAGGTTCACGGCGACCGTCACGATCACCTCGACGGCGGGGACCTCGGCGATGTCGCGGGTCATCTCGTCGAAGTCGGCGGGGGACTCAGGAGGGGTGTCACTCATGCCCCACAGCCTAGGACCCTGTGCAGGCCGGTTCGCACCACCCCCGGGCAGCTGCTAACCTTGTGTGACGACCGGCTGAACACTCCTGTGTCCGGCCCACAAGTGGAGGCTCCGATCTCCCACCTGACCGTCCTCCGGGACGGCGGGTCACCCCGGTCAGGCGGCCACCATCGTTCCGTACGGACGATGGAGTCGCCCGAATGTGCGCCCCGCGGTCATCGCGGCGGTGCTCCGGTAGTGCTTTGGAGCCCCGTCTTGTGATCGTCCGGGGCATTTTTTGTGCTTCGGCGCGGTTAGGTCTAGTCGAAAAGAGACAAACGCGGCCGTCCGCCAGACGGCTGTGTGGTGCTAACCGAGGAGGATCCATCAGCGCCGAGCCCCGCATCAACGACCGGATTCGCGTTCCCGAGGTGCGACTTGTCGGTCCCAGTGGCGAGCAGGTGGGCATTGTCCCGCTGGCCAAGGCACTGGAGCTTGCGCAGGAGTACGACCTGGACCTGGTCGAGGTCGCGGCGAACGCCCGTCCGCCCGTGTGCAAGCTCATGGACTACGGGAAGTTCAAGTACGAGTCGGCCATGAAGGCCCGTGAGGCGCGCAAGAACCAGGCGCACACGGTCATCAAGGAGATGAAGCTCCGGCCGAAGATCGACCCGCACGACTATGACACCAAGAAGGGTCACGTCGTCCGGTTCCTCAAGCAGGGCGACAAGGTCAAGATCACGATCATGTTCCGTGGTCGCGAGCAGTCCAGGCCGGAACTCGGCTACCGACTGCTGCAGCGTCTCGCGGAGGACGTCCAGGACCTCGGTTTCGTGGAATCGAACCCGAAGCAGGACGGCCGAAACATGATCATGGTTCTCGGTCCGCACAAGAAGAAGACCGAGGCGATGGCCGAGGCACGTCAGGCGCAGGAGGCCCGCAAGGCCGAAGCGAAGGCGAACCCCGGCAAGTCGCAGAACGCCGCGGACGCTGCGGACGCCGAGAGCGTCGAGGAAGTCGCCGAGGCTCCGGCCGAGGCTTCCGCCGAGGCGTGATCCCGGGGGACGCGAGTCCCCAGGACGTAACCGATACAAGAGCGACGTTCCACCGTGCCCGGTTTCACGACCGGGCACCGGAACGCCACCGACGAGGAGAGAACGGCGCTATGCCGAAGAACAAGTCGCACAGCGGTGCCAGCAAGCGCTTCAAGATCACCGGCTCCGGCAAGGTGCTCCGCGAGCGCGCCGGCAAGCGCCACCTGCTCGAGCACAAGTCGTCCCGCGTGACGCGTCGCCTCACCGGCAACGCCGAGATGGCCCCGGGCGACGCCGCGAAGATCAAGAAGCTTCTCGGCAAGTGACGTACGCGGCGCCTGATCTGTAGAAGATCTTCGCGCCGTACGTCTGGACCGGGACCCCATCGATTCCGGGCCGTGTGAGTCCAACCACGGCCCCGCTACAAGGAGTAAAAAGTGGCACGCGTCAAGCGGGCAGTGAACGCCCACAAGAAGCGCCGGGCGATCCTCGAGCAGGCCTCCGGCTACCGCGGTCAGCGTTCGCGCCTGTACCGCAAGGCCAAGGAGCAGGTCACCCACTCGCTGGTCTACAACTACAACGACCGCAAGAAGCGCAAGGGTGACTTCCGTCAGCTGTGGATCCAGCGCATCAACGCCGCTGCCCGCGCCAACGGCATCACGTACAACCGCTTCATCCAGGGTCTGAAGGCCGCGAACATCGAGGTCGACCGCAAGATCCTGGCCGAGCTGGCCGTGAACGACGCCACCGCGTTCGCCGCGCTGGTCGAGGTCGCGCAGAAGGCTCTGCCGGCGGACGTCAACGCCCCCAAGGCGGCCTGACGTAAGCACCGGCTTCGAGCCGACGTGACATGAGGGACCCGCAGGCTTCAGGGCTTGCGGGTCCTGCTTGTTGTACTTTCCGAAAGTGAGCCCCATGCCCTCCGCCAGCCCCGAGCTGATCTCCCCCCGTTCCCCACGCGTCTCCGCCGCCCGGCGGCTCGCCCGGCGGAACTTCCGGGGCAAGGAGCGGCTCTTCCTGGCCGAGGGGCCGCAGGCCGTGCGGGAGGCCGCCGGGCACGGGCTCGTGGAGCTGTTCGCGACCGTCGAGGCCGCGGAGCGGTACGCCGAGATCATCGGGGAGGCCCGTGCTGTCGGAGCGCGGGTGCACCTCGCCTCCGAGGACGTCATCGCCGACATCTCCACCACCGTCACCCCGCAGGGGCTCGTCGGGGTGTGCCGGTTCCTCGACACCCCCTTCGCGGAGATCCTCGCCGCCCGCCCCCAGCTCGTCGCCGTCCTCGCGAACGTGCGGGACCCCGGGAACGCCGGGACCGTCCTGCGGTGCGCCGACGCCGCCGGGGCCGAGGCCGTCGTCCTGACCGACGCGTCCGTGGACCTCTACAACCCCAAGGCCGTACGGGCCTCCGTGGGCTCCCTGTTCCATCTGCCGGTGGCCGTCGGGGTGCCCGTCGAGGAGGCCGTCCAGGGGCTCAAGGACGCCGGTGTGCGGATCCTCGCCGCCGACGGGGCCGGGACCGACGACCTCGACGACGAGCTCGACCAGGGCACCATGGGCGGGCCGACCGCCTGGGTGTTCGGCAACGAGGCGTGGGGGCTCCCGGAGGAGACCCGCGCACTCGCGGACGCCGTGGTGCGCGTCCCGATCCACGGGAAGGCCGAGAGCCTGAACCTCGCGACCGCCGCCGCCGTATGTCTCTACGCGTCGGCCCGTGCACAGCGCGCCTCCGGAGGGTGCCGCTCCGTCACCGGCAACTAGTAGGGTGACCAGCTCGGGGGCCCCTCAGCCGTCGTGAGAGGTGGGGTACGGGGATGAGTGTGGGCACGAGCAGCGCACCGGGAGCACGGGATGTGCGGCACGGATCCGCGTCCGGTCCCGAGGAGCGCGCCGGGCTCGGCATCGACCCCGATCTGCTGCCCGACGGACTCGTCGTCGCCGATGAGCAGGGGCGGGTCGTCTGCTTCAACGCCGCCGCCGAACGCATCACCGCCGTACCGGCCGCGGAGGCCCTCGGACAGCGGCTCGAGAAAGCCCTGCCGTTAGAGGACCTGGAGGGCCGCCGCTGGTGGCAGCTCACCGACCCCTACGGCGGGCTCGCCATCCGGCGCCGCCAGCCCGAGCGGAATCTGCTCCTCCCCGGCGGCCGCGAGGTCCTCGTCTCCGCGCAGTACGTCCGCACCGAACCCACCGGGCCCGTCCAGCGCGTCGTCGTGTGCCTCCGGGACACCGAGGCCCGGCGCCGCACCGAGCGCAGCCACGCCGAGCTGATCGCCACCGTCGCCCACGAACTGCGCTCGCCGCTCACCTCCGTCAAGGGGTTCACCGCGACCCTGCTCGCGAAGTGGGAACGGTTCACCGACGACCAGAAGCGGCTGATGCTGGAGACCGTCGACGCCGACGCGGACCGGGTCACCCGGCTCATCGCCGAGCTCCTCGACATCTCACGGATCGACTCCGGGCGGCTGGAGGTGCGGCGGCAGCCCGTCGACATCGGGGCCGCCGTCGGACGGCACATCCAGGCGTACGTCGCCGCAGGTCAGACCGCCGACCGGTTCCTGCTCCGCATCGAGCAGCCGCTGCCCCGGCTCTGGGCCGACCCCGACAAGATCGACCAGGTGCTCAGCAACCTCCTCGAAAATGCCGTGCGGCACGGCGAGGGAACGGTCACGATTGACATCACGCCCTCGGCGTCCCCCCGGGAAGGGGAGGACACCGGCACGTCGGTCACGGTGAGCGACGAGGGCACCGGCATCCCGGAGGAATCCATGAACCGCGTCTTCACCCGCTTCTGGCGGGGCAGCAAGCGCGGTGGCACCGGCCTCGGGCTGTACATCGTCAAGGGCATCGTCGAAGCCCACGGCGGGATCATCACGGTCGGCCGCGCCCCCGGCGGCGGCGCCGAGTTCCGATTTACGTTGCCCGTGGCGACGCCGGCGTATCTCGCCTAGCGGCCCACGGGCGCATTCGTATACCTCCACCCCGTTAGACTCGGCCTTTGGCACCTTTGTGTCCCAGGGACGGCCCTCTGACCTCTGCGTGAGTCGGTGACGGGGACCATCAGCCAGCCAATCGGAAGCACGGGAAGAGATGTCGGCACCGAATAAGTCGTACGACCCTGTCGAGGTCGAGGCGTTGAAGCCAGAAGAGATCGAGCGCATGCGGGACGAGGCGCTCGCCGCCTTCGCCGCCGCGGACTCCCTCGACGCGCTCCAGGAGGCCAAGGTCGCCCACACCGGCGGCACCTCGCCGCTGGCCCTCGCCAACCGCGAGATCGGCGCCCTGCCCCCGCAGGCCAAGGCCGCCGCAGGAAAGCTCGTCGGGCAGGCCCGCGGCGCCGTGAACAAGGCCCTCGCGGGCCGCCAGGCCGAGCTGGAGGAAGAACGCGACGCGCGCGTCCTGGTCGAGGAGGCCGTGGACGTCACGCTGCCGTACGACCGGGTGCCGTCCGGCGCCCGCCATCCGCTCACCACCCTCTCGGAGCGCATCGAGGACGTCTTCGTGGCCATGGGCTACGAGGTCGCCGAGGGCCCCCAGGTCGAGGCCGAGTGGTTCAACTTCGACGCCCTCAACATCGGCCCGGACCACCCGGCCCGCGGCGAGGCCGACACCTTCTTCATCGAAGGCCCGGGAGGCGGCACCGAGTCCGGTGTCGTGCTGCGCACCCACACCTCGCCCGTGCAGATCCGCTCGCTGCTCGACCGTGAGCTGCCGGTCTACGTGATCTGCCCCGGCCGCGTGTACCGCACCGACGAGCTGGACGCCACGCACACCCCGGTCTTCCACCAGGTCGAGCTGCTCGCCGTCGACGAGGGCCTGACCATGGCCGACCTCAAGGGCACCTTGGACCACATGGTCCAGTCGCTGTTCGGCGAGGGTATGAAGACCCGGCTGCGGCCCAACTTCTTCCCCTTCACCGAGCCGTCCGCCGAGATGGACATGGTGTGCTACGTCTGCCGCGGCGAGTCCGTCGGCAACCCCGACCGCCCCTGCCGCACCTGCTCCAGCGAGGGCTGGATCGAGCTCGGCGGCTGCGGCATGGTCAACCCCAAGGTGCTGACCGCCTGTGGCGTGGACCCCGAGAAGTACAGCGGGTTCGCCTTCGGGTTCGGGATCGAGCGGATGCTGATGTTCCGCCACAACGTCGAAGACATGCGAGACATGGTCGAGGGTGACATCCGGTTCACCCGGCCCTTCGGGATGGAGATCTGATGCGGATCCCGCTTTCTTGGCTGCGGGAGTACGTCGACCTGCCGGCGACCGAAACCGGCCGTGACGTCCAGGCCAAGCTCATTTCGGCAGGGCTCGAGGTCGAGACCGTCGAGCACCTCGGTGCCGACCTCAAGGGCCCCCTGGTCGTCGGCCAGGTGCTGACCATCGAGGAGCTGGAGGGCTTCAAGAAGCCGATCCGCTTCTGCACGGTGAACGTCGGCCAGGCCAACGGCACCGGCGAGCCCCAGGAGATCGTCTGCGGCGCCCGCAACTTCGCCGTCGGCGACAAGGTCGTCGTCGTCCTCCCCGGCGCCACCCTCCCGGGCGGCTTCTCGATCTCCGCGCGCAAGACGTACGGCAAGACGTCCCACGGCATGATCTGCTCCGGCGACGAGCTGGGCATGGGCGACGACGGCAGCCACGGCATCATCGTGCTGCCCCCGGAGACCGAGGTCGGCAAGGACGCCATCGAGCTCCTCGAACTCGTCGACGAGGTCCTGGACATCGCCGTCACCGCCAACCGCGGCGACTGTCTGTCCATCCGCGGCGTCGCCCGCGAGACCGCCATCGCCTACGGCCTCCCGCTGCGCGACCCGGCGCTCCTCGACGTCCCGGGCCCCAACGCCTACGGCTACCCGGTCCAGGTCTCCGAGCCGCTCGGCTGCGACCGCTTCACGGCCCGCACGGTCAGCGGCCTCAGCCCCGAGGCCCGCTCCCCGCTGTGGCTCCAGCGCCGGCTCCAGAAGGTCGGCATGCGCCCGATCTCGCTCGCCGTCGACATCACCAACTACGTGATGATGGAGCTCGGTCAGCCCCTGCACGCCTACGACCGCAAGCTGGTCCAGGGCACCATCGGCGTCCGCCGGGCCGCCGAGGGCGAGGAGATCGTCACCCTCGACGGAGTGAAGCGGAAGCTGCACGCCGAGGACCTCGTCATCACCGACGACCGCGGCCCGATCGGCCTCGCCGGTGTCATGGGCGGCGCCAACACCGAGATCGCCGACCACGAGGAGGGCGAGGGCACGACCGACGTCGTCATCGAGGCCGCGCACTTCGACGCGGTGTCGATCGCCCGTACGGCCCGTCGCCACAAGCTCTCCTCCGAGGCGTCCCGGCGCTTCGAGCGCGGTGTCGACCCGGCCGCCGCCGCGGCCGCCGCCCAGCGCACCGTCGACCTCCTCGTCCTCCTCGCGGGCGGCACCGCCGACGCCGGTGTCACCGAGGTCGCCACGCCGTCCGCGCCGCACACCATCACCGCCCCGGCGGACCACCCGGACAAGGTCGCGGGTGTGGAGTACGGCCGCGAGACCGTCGTACGCCGTCTCCAGCAGGTCGGCTGCGACGTGTACGGGCAGGACGAGCTGATCGTCACCGTCCCGTCCTGGCGTCCCGACCTCACCGAGGCCAACGACCTCGCCGAAGAGGTCATCCGCCTGGAGGGGTACGAGAACCTGCCGTCGACGCTGCCCAGGCCCACGTCGGGCCGCGGTCTGACCGCCCGGCAGCGACTGCACCGCCGCGTCGGCCGCGCGCTGGCCGGTGCCGGTTACGTCGAGGCGCCGAACTACCCCTTCATCGGCGAGCAGGTCTTCGACCAGCTCCTCCTGGAGGCCGACGACCCGGCCCGCCGCGTCGTCAAGCTGACGAACCCGCTCAACGACGAGGAGCCCGCGCTCCGTACGTCGCTGCTGCCGGGCCTGCTCGGCGCGCTGCGGCGCAACGACGGTCGGGGCTCGCACGACCTGGCTCTCTTCGAGACGGGGCTGGTGTTCCAGCCGCGTGCGGAGCAGCAGGTCGCGGCGAACCACCTGCCTGTCGACCGGCGTCCCACCGACGAGGAACTCGCCTCGCTCAACGCCGCGTTGCCCGCGCAGCCGCGTCATGTGGCCGCCGTGCTCGCGGGCGCCCGCGAGCAGGCCGGCTGGTGGGGCAAGGGCCGTCCCGCCGACTGGGCCGACGCGGTCGAGGCGGCGCGGGCGGTCGCCCGTGAGGCTGGCGCCGAACTGGTCGTCCGCGGCGGGCAGTACGGGCCGTGGCACCCCGGGCGGTGCGCCGAGCTCGTGGTCGTCGCCGACGGTGCGGAGAAGGTCGTCGGCCACGCCGGTGAGCTGCACCCGCGCGTCGTGAAGGCGTTCGGGCTGCCCGCCCGTACCTCCGCGATGGAGCTGGACCTGGACGCGCTGGAGGCCGTCGGCAACGACACGCCGCTCGCGCCGAGCATCTCGACGTTCCCGGTGGCGACGCAGGATGTCGCCCTGGTCGTCGACGCGTTCGTGCCGCATGCGGAGGTCGAGGCGGCGCTGCGGGACGGTGCGGGTGCGCTTCTTGAGGCGATCCGGCTGTTCGATGTGTACGAGAACGCTGAGCAGTTGGGCGACGGGAAGAAGTCGCTGGCGTATGCGCTGCGGTTCCGGGCGGCTGATCGGACGCTGACGGTGGATGAGGCGTCGGCGGCTCGGGACGCGGCGGTCGCGCTTGCGGGTGAGCGGGTCGGGGCTGTTCTGCGGGGCTGATGCCCTTTTGGGGGCGCTTGCGGTCACGTCACTCAATTGAGTGACTTCTTCTTGTGATCTGGTCCCACCGGGTCATGCTGTCGACAGAATCGGACCGGCCTTTCGGGGTCGGTCCGTCTCTGCTGTCTGGGCCTATTGGGGGGCCATCGGCATGATCCGTATCAGGAGTCGGGTTCCCCGCAAGGTGCTCGCGCTGGGGCTGCCCAGCGCCTGGGGTGCCGTGGCGGTCACGTACAAGCTGACCTGTCCGCTCGCTCAGCAGAACAGTTTCGAGGCGCGGCTCGCCACCAGTGCCGTGTTCTTCGCGGTCGGCACCGGGCTGATACTCCACGTCCGGCACGCGCTCCTGCGTGAGCTGCGGCAGATCCGGCAGGTCGCCGGTGCCGCGCAGAGCGCCCTGCTCCGGCCCCTCCCGCCCCGCATCGACGGGCTGAACATCGCGGCCGCCCAGCTCTCCGCCGACCGGGGTGCCTCCGTCGGCGGCGACCTGTACGAGGTCATCGCCACGGAGCACGGGGTACGGGTGGTGATGGGCGATGTCCGGGGGCACGGACTTGCTGCCCTCGGCACGGTCGCGGCCGTCCTGGGCAGTTTCCGGGAAGTTGTCCATGACGAGCCCGAACTCGGATGCGTACTGCGCAGGTTGGAGCGGGCGCTGGGCAGACACCTGCGGGAGCGGACCCGCGACGAGGACCCGGTCGTGGAGGACTTCGTCACCGTACTGCTCCTGGAGATCCGCTGCGACGGCGCGGTGTACGCCCTGAACTGCGGTCACCCCTGGCCGTACCTCCTGAGCGGAACCCAGGTGGCCCCCCTCACCCGAGCGGACCCCCTCCCTCCGCTCGGGCCGTTCCCGCTCCCCCCTGAACTGCCGCCCCTGCAATGCGGTTTCCTGCTGCCGGGCGAGACCTTGGTCCTCCACACGGACGGCGCAGAGGACGCGAGGGACGCTCATGGCCGGTTCTTCTCCTTGGCCGGAGCCCTGATGAAGGCTGCGGGTGAGGTTCCTCAGGCGGTATTAGGTGCGGTTCTTGCGGGTCTGCTGCGCCACGCAGCGGGAGCCCCGAAGGACGACATCGCGTTACTGGTGCTTCAAAACGATCGGCAACTCCATCGCACCTTAGGGGCGCGGGGAACTGCGCGACCAGCCACATCGCACCCGCAGCCGACAACGCATCTGTAGTGCACCGGCGTTCCGACGCCGTCCACCGCAACCACGGAGTGTCGGGCAGGCAGCCGCGGCGGACGGCGCGGATACGGGCCGCCGCACTGTACGAGGGGGAGCCGGCGGCCCGGCCGGCCTCTTGCGAGGCATTTCAGTCAACCGGCTGGAAACTCTCCGCGACAGTGCGCGCACGCTACGGATTCGGGCACTCCGTTCACACCCCGTGTGAAGACACACCCACTACTCTGACGGCACGGTCGGCACCGAGCCACCCGGGGGGCCTACATGCAGCCCAACACTCTGCTCGACGCGATCCTGGACGAAGCGGGGATCTCGCACGCGGGGTTGGCCGCACACGTGAACCAGGCCGGACGTGCGCGCGGGCTCGCGCTCCGGTACGAACACACCGCGGTAGCAAGGTGGTTGAAGGGCCAGCGGCCGCGCGGCCAGGTGCCCGACCTGATCTGCGAGGTGCTCGCCGCCCGGCTGCACCGCACGGTCAGCCTCGACGACATCGGCCTCGGCGTCCCCGGCGAGCCCGCCACCCCGCACACCACCTCGCTCTCCGGGTTCGTGGAGCGGGCCACCGCCCTGTGGCGCTCCGACGAGCAGCAGCGGCCGCACATACTGGGCGCCCCGGCCGTGACCGGCACCCCCGCCGTCATGCCGGTGTGGGAGTGGGAGAACCCGCCCGAGGACGTGGACGTTTCGCGGGGCGGGCGGCATCGGGTGACCGCCGGCGATCTGGAGATGCTGCGGGCCGCCCGTACGCACTACGAGCAGATGTACCGGAAGGCCGGCGGCATAGCGACCCGGACCCGGATCGTCGGGTTCCTCAACGCCGAGGCCGCACCCCTGCTGCGCGGCAGCTACACCGATGAGACGGGCCGTCAACTGCACCGGGCCACCGGCGGGTTGGTGGCCGTCGCCGGGATCTGCGCCTATGACTCCGACGCGCACGGGCTCGCCCAGCGCTACTTCCACCAGGCGCTGCGGCTCGCGAAGGCCAGTGGGGACCGGGGACTCGGCGCCTATGTCATCGCGCTCCTCGTCAACCAGTCGCTGTTCATGCGCGAGCACCGGCAGGCCGTCGCCTTCGCGGAGGCCGCGCTGCGGGCCGCCGGCAAGCACATCACCCCGGCCCTCGCCTCGGACCTGTACGCGATGCAGGCGAAGGCGTACGCACACCTCGGCGACGGGACGAGCGCGCTGTCCTGCATCCGGCGTGCGGAGCAGGCCGCAGATCGCATCCGGCGTGGATACGAACCCGACGAAACGGGCTATGTCCAGCCGGGACTTGTCAATGTCCAGGTGGCGGAGGCGCTGCTCAGCCTCGGCGAACTGGTGGCGGCCCGGGAGCATGCCGCGGCCGCCGTGGACAACCCGGCCCATGACAGGGGCCGGGTGCACCGCCTCGCGATGCTCAGCACGATCGAGCTGCGTCAGGGCAACGCCGACAAGGCGGTGGCCACCGCGGTGCAGATGGCCGAACAGGCCAGAGGAATGGAGTCACAGCGCCTGCGCGACAGACTTCGCGCGGTACGCGAACACCTGGTCCGCAGCGGCTGCGCGGGCACGGCCGAGGCAGCCGAACTGATCGACGGAGCACTGCGCGTACCGTTGTAAATCTCCATGAACACACTGCGCCGCGGCTGTGAGAGCTCTCTCGGCGTCTGCTGCCGAACAGCTCCTGCTGCGATATTGCCACTTACTCGGCGGAAGGTGGCAGAACCGTGCAGTGGACGAAACAGAACGAACAAACTGTGTATGAAAACCGTTGGTTCAGCGTCAACCTCGCGGATGTCGAGCTGCCGGACGGTCGGCACCTCGATCACTTTTTGATACGGCTGCGGCCCGTCGCCGTGGCCACGGTGGTGAACGAGGCCAATGAGGTACTTCTTCTGTGGCGCCACCGCTTCATCACCGACAGCTGGGGGTGGGAACTGGCCGCGGGTGTCGTCGAGGACGGCGAGGACATCGCGTGTGCGGCCGCCAGGGAGCTCGAGGAGGAGACCGGATGGCGACCGGGACCTCTGCACCACCTCATGAGCGTGGAACCGTCCAACGGGCTCACCGACGCCCGGCACCACATCTACTGGGCCGACGAGGGTGAGTACGTCGGTCACCCCGTGGACGACTTCGAATCGGACCGCCGGGAATGGGTCCCCCTCAAGCTCGTTCCCGACATGGTCGCCCGCGGGGAGGTCCCGGCCGCCAACATGGCGGCCGCGTTACTCCTGCTGCACCATCTGAGGCTCGGGCAGGACGCCTTGCCCTGACTCCCCCACCGCGTCCCGCGTCCTAGCGTCCGAGGGCCTGCCAGACCGTCACGATGAGCGCGCCCACGGCCGTGATGGCCGCGACCGCGGGCAGCGGCCAGCGGGCGTGCTCCAGTGCGACGATGCGTGCGCTCAGGTCGTCGAGTTCCTTGTCCGTCTCCTCCGTGCGATGGCTGAGCAGAGCCAGCCCTCCCTCGACACGCGCGTACGCGACATCGAGGCGGCGGCGTAACTCTGCGAGTTCTCCATGGACCACGGGATGCTCCGGGTCGGCGGTCACGAGTCCGCTCCTTTCCGTAGTCGTCACATCCCTTGCATGCGCATGAAGAGTCAACTCGCCTGGTGGACGCGTGGGGAGCGTGTGCGACGGGCATATGCGTGCCCGGCGCGCACACGGTGTGTGAATACGGCGGGCCCGGCGCTCCGAAGAGTGCCGGGCCCGTGTTCGTCGCACTGTGTAATCAGCACCCTGAAACGGGCACTGTGCAACCGGCCGAGACGTGTCAGCTGTAGGTGTAGAAGCCGGATCCGGTCTTACGGCCCAGGCGGCCCGCGTCCACCATGCGCTGGAGCAGCGGGGGAGCGGCGTACAGCGGCTCCTTGTACTCGTCGTACATCGAGTTCGCGATGGAGACGATCGTGTCCAGGCCGATCAGGTCGGACAGCTTCAGCGGGCCCATCGGGTGGGCGCAGCCCATCTCCATGCCGTTGTCGATGTCCTCGCGGCCGGCGATGCCCGACTCGAACATCCGGATCGCGGAGAGCAGATACGGCACGAGGAGCGCGTTCACCACGAAGCCGGAGCGGTCCTGGGCGCGGATCGCGTGCTTGCCGAGGAGCTTCTCGGCGAAGCCCTGGGCGCGGCTGATCGTGCCCTCGGAGGTGGTGAGCGCCGGGATCAGCTCGACGAGCTTCTGCACCGGGGCCGGGTTGAAGAAGTGGATGCCGATGACGTGGTCGGGCCGCGAGGTGGCGACCGCCAGCTTCACCAGCGGGATGGAGGAGGTGTTGGAGGCGAGGATCGCGTCAGGGCGGGTCATGACCTGGTCGAGGACCTGGAAGATCTCCGTCTTGACCTGCTCGTTCTCCACGACGGCCTCGATCACCAGATCGCGGTCGGAGAACTCCCCGAGGTCGGTGGTGAAGGACAGCCGCGCCAGCGTCGCGTCGCGCTCCTCCTCGGTGATCTTGCCGCGTTCGGCGGCCTTCGCCAGGGAGTTGAACAGCCGGGTCCGGCCGATCTCCAGGGCCTCGCCCGTGGTCTCGGCGACCTTCACGTCCAGTCCGGAGCGGGCGCACACCTCGGCGATGCCGGCTCCCATCTGGCCGCAGCCGACCACTCCGACGCGCTCGATGTCGGTCACATCGTCCCCTTCGCTGATCTACGGACTGTGCAGGACCTCTGGTTGTGGAGATGCCCTGCTCCGTTCGTGCACGTTACTGGAAAGTATCGATGATCGATCGGCGGGGTCGGGCATCCTGGGCGCGAACGGTCCGCGGTCGGGCGGATCCGCCGTGTTTCGGGGTGCACAGATGGGGCGTTTGTCACGTCGGGCGTTCGCGCTGGCCGCGCTGTCCACGCTCACGACCGCGTCGGGGAGCGCGTCGGCGTCGGCCGCGACGCCCCGCCATCCGCGGGCGGTACGCGAGATGCGGGGCGTGTGGATCGCGAGCGTGGCCAACCGGGACTGGCCCTCCAAGTCCGGCCTGACCGCCAAGGAGCAGAAGGCCGAACTCGTCGCCCACCTCGACAGGGCGGTGGCGGACCGCCTCAACGCGGTCTTCCTCCAGGTGCGGCCCACGGCCGACGCCCTGTGGCCCTCGCCGTACGAGCCCTGGTCGCAGTACCTCACCGGCACCCAGGGCAAGTCCCCGGGCTGGAACCCGCTCGCCACCGCGGTGCGGGAGGCGCACAAGCGGGGCCTGGAACTGCACGCCTGGTTCAACCCGTACCGGATCTCCAACCAGTCCGACCCGGCCAAGCTCGTCGCCTCCCACCCCGCGCGGCAGCACCCCGAGTGGGTGGTGACGTACGGCGGGAAGCTCTACTACAACCCCGGGATGCCCGAGGTCCGGGCCTTCGTGCAGGACGCGATCCTGGACGCGGTGGAGCGGTACGCGGTGGACGCGGTCCACTTCGACGACTACTTCTACCCGTACCCGGTGGCCGGCCAGACCTTCGACGACGACGCGGCCTACGACCAGTACGGCGGCGGCTTCGCCGGCCGGGCCGACTGGCGGCGGGACAACATCGACAAGCTGGTCCTGGAGACCGCGGCCCGCATCCAGGAGATCCGGCCCGGCACCCGGTTCGGGATCAGCCCCTTCGGGGTGTGGCGCAACGCGGCCACCGACCCGCTCGGCTCCAGCACACGCGCGGGTGTGCAGTCGTACGACGACAACTACGCGGACACCCGCAAGTGGGTCCAGGAGGGCTGGATCGACTACCTCGTGCCGCAGCTCTACTGGAACGTCGGGTTCGCCGCCGCCGACTACGCCAAGCTGCTGCCCTGGTGGGCCGAGGTGGCGCGGGGGAGCCGGACGAAGCTGTACCTGGGGGAGGCCCTGTACAAGGCGGGGGACCCGGCCCAGCCCGCGGCCTGGCAGGACCCCGCCGAACTCTCCCGGCACCTCACGCTCGCCAAGGACCACCCGGAGGTGCGGGGGCATGTCTTCTTCGCCGCGAAGGAGGTGGCGGCGGATCCGATCGGCGCGATGGCACGGGTCGTCGCCGACCACTACCAGCAGCCGGCGAGGCCTCCGCGCTGAACTACTTCGTGATGTCCCGGTGACGGATCTCGGTGTCGGGGCCGGGTGAGCAGATTCCCGTGTGCCCGTCCTCGAAGCGGACGCGGTACGGGGGGTTGCCCTCCTGCCCCATCACTTCGACGATCTCGCCGATCTTGTCGTGCTGTCCGACCACCCTGCCGTGCTGCACAAGCTGGTCGCCCACGGTTGCACGCATCTGTCGGTCCTCCTCACGAGGTGCGGGAGCAGCGGTCCGTGGCCTTGAGTTTACGGCGCTGACGCCCTGTTGGGACCGGCGCGTTCGCGGCCCTCAGCCTTAGGGCCTGTGTCACGCCCTCACGCCCGCTGGGTGACGGCGATGCACACGAGCACCGCCGCGGCCGTCAGAGGGGCGGCCACCGTCAGGTGCTCACCCAGCAGCAGCACCGACCACACCAGTGTGAGCAGGGGCTGGGCCAACTGCAACTGGCTCGCCTTGGGGATGCCGATGGCCGCCATGCCCCGGTACCAGACGACCAGCCCGAGGAACTGCGAACCGGCGGCCACCCACAGCAGGCCCGCCACGCTGTGCGCGGTCAGGTGCGCGGGTTCGTACGACAGCGCCACCGCGGCGGCGGGCAGCGAGAGCGGCAGACACAGGACCAGCGCCCAGCCGATGACCTGCCAGCCCGGCATGACCCCGGCCAGCCGCCCGCCCTCGGTGTAGCCGGCGGCGCAGACGAGGAGCGCCGCGAACAGGTACAGGTCGGCGGAGGTGAGGGCGCCACCGCTCTGCTGCACGGTGAAGACGAGGACCGCGACCGCGCCCGCGAGGGCCGCCGTCCAGAAGGTGCGGGACGGGCGGGTGCCCATGCGCAGGGCGGACAGCAGGGCGGTGGTGAGCGGGAGCAGGCCGACCACGACGGCGGCGTGCGCGGTGGTCGAGGTCCGCAGCGCGAGCGTGGTCAGCAGCGGGAAGCCGACGACGACCCCGGCGGCCACGACCGCGAGCCCCGCCCAGTGACGGCGGGCGGGAACCGGTACGCGCAGCGCCAGCATGCAGGATCCGGCGATCAGGGCCGCGAGGGCGGAGCGCACGGCGACCAGCGACCAGGGCCCGAAGCCCTCCAGGCCCCACGCGGTCGCGGGGAAGGTGAGGGAGAAGGCGACGACGCCGAGGGCGGCCAGGAGGGTGCCGGCAGCGGTGGGGGACCTGGTGTCGACCGCTATCGTGCTCGGGGTAGTAGCGCTACTCTGTACTCTCATGCAAGAGCGTAGCAGCGTCGATGAACTGGCGGAACGGCTGCGGAGTGAGCTGAACCGCTACTCTCCCGGTGGAAAGCTCCCGTCGAGCCGAGCCCTCGTCGAGCGCTACCGGGTGAGCCCGGTGACCGTCTCCCGGGCCCTCGCCCAGCTGGCCGCGGAGGGACTCGTGGTCACCCGCCCCGGCGCGGGCGCGTTCCGCGCGCGACCGCGTACGACGACCGCCCCCGTCGGGGACACCTCCTGGCAGGAGGTCGCGCTGAGCGCGGACGCCGCCGCCGACCTCGTACCGCGCTCGGTGGACGCGAGCGGCGTCCTGGTCTCCCTCGCCGCCCCGCCGCCCGGGGTGATCGAGTTCACCGGCGGCTATCTGCATCCCTCGCTCCAGCCCGAGCAGGCCCTGGCCGCGGCGCTCTCCCGCGCGGCCCGCCGCCCCGGCGCGTGGGGCCGGCCGCCCATGGAGGGGCTGACGGAACTGCGCGAGTGGTTCGCGCGCGGTATCGGCGGTGTCGGCGGTTCCGTCACCGCGGCCGAGGTGCTGATCGCCGCCGGCGGCCAGTCGGCGCTGACCATCGCCCTGCGGGCCCTCGCCCCGCCCGGTGCGCCGGTGCTGGTCGAGTCACCGACGTACCCCGGCATGCTGGCGATCGCCCGCGCGGCGGGTCTGCGCTCCGTGCCGGTCCCGGTGGACGCGGACGGGGTGAAGCCCGAACTCCTCGCCGACGCCTTCCGGGCCACCGGCGCCCGGGTGTTCATCTGCCAGCCGCTGTTCCAGAACCCGACCGGCGCGGTGCTCGCCCCCGAGCGGCGGGGCGAGGTGCTGCGCATCGCGCGCGAGGCCGGCGCGTTCATCGTCGAGGACGACTTCGTACGGCGGCTCGTACACGAGGACGCCGGTGCGCTGCCGCGCCCGCTGGCCGCCGAGGACGCCGACGGGGTGGTCGTCCACGTCTGCTCCCTGACGAAGGCGACGTCACCGAGCTTCCGGGTCTGCGCCCTGGTGGCTCGCGGCCCGGTACTGGAACGCCTCCGCGCGATCCAGGTCGTCGACACCTTCTTCGTCCCCCGCCCCCTCCAGGAGGCCGCGCTCGAACTCGTCGGCTCACCGGCCTGGCCACGCCATCTCCGGGCGATCTCCACGGACCTGAAGACCCGCCGCGACACCATGACGGCCGCCCTTCGCCTGCACCTCCCCGAACTTGCCCTCCCTCACGTCCCGTCCGGCGGCTACCACCTCTGGCTCCGCCTGCCCGACGGTACGAACGAAGCCGCGCTGACCGCTGCGGCCCTCCGCGCGGGCGTCGCGATCACCCCGGGCCGCCCCTACTTCAGCGCCGAACCCCCGGCCGGGCACGTCCGGTTGAGCTTCGCGGCGGTGGCAGGGGAGGGGGAGATCGCGGAGGGGGTACGGCGGTTGCGGCAGGCGTGTGACGAGGTGCTCTAGTCCGCACGGACCGAGGCGCACATGAGCAGCATCGCACCCACCACTGACAACACCCCCTGGAAACCCGCTCGCCGCCGCCGTCCCCGTCCTGCCAGGATCCCCGCATGACCAACCTCGCCGACGGCTACGAGATCTCCGCCGACCCCGACCGCATCGACCCCGCCCGTGTCCACCAGTGGCTCTCGACCGACGCTTACTGGGCGCTCGGCCGCTCCCGCGAGAAGCAGGACCGGGCCATCGCGGGGTCGCTCAACTTCGGGGTGTACGACACGGTATCCGGCGAGCAGGTGGCATACGCCCGGATCATCACCGACCGTGCCACCTTCGCCTGGCTGTGCGATGTGTACGTCGATCCGTCCGTGCGCGGCAAGGGCATCGGGACCGCGCTCGTCGAGGCCGTGCGCGAGCACCTGCGGCCGTACGGACTGCGCCGCATCCTGCTCGCCACGCACGACGCGCACGGCGTCTACGCGAAGGCGGGGTTCGAACCGCTCGCCAACCCGGACCAGTGGATGGCGCACCTCTACTGACCCCTCTACTAACCCCTCTCGTTTCGGCGGACTTGTCGGGCACGTCCTGACCTGGAAGTAAGGTTTCGCCAACCCTGCGTAACCCACAGGTAACACCCCTTGACCTGCGTACTTTCTCCACTCACCATCGCGGCATGTCACTTCGGGTCACATTCGTCGCCGCCGCGCGCAGCTCACCCCTGCTCGCGGAACGGTTCGAGGACGACCGGCCGCTGGATCAGGCCGGCTGGGACGAGGTGCAGCGCGCCGCGGGGGAGCTGCTGCCGCTGGCCGCCGCGGAACTGCGGTACTGCTCGCCGACCCCGCGCAGCCGTGCGACAGGCGACGCCCTCGGTTACGCGCCGCTCGTGCAACTCGCCCTGCGGGACTGTGACATGGGCCGCTGGCGTGGGCTGACGCTCGGCGAGGCGATGGCGCGGGAGCCGGAGGCGGTGGACGCCTGGCTCGCCGACCCTCGGGGCACCCCGCACGGCGGTGAGTCGCTGCTGGCGTTCATCTCGCGCGTCGGCGGCTGGCTGGACACGCGGCCCGTGGGAGACGGCGGTCGGATCGTCGCCGTGGCCGAACCCTCGGTCGTCCGCGCCGCGCTGGTGTACGCCCTGAAGGCCCCACCGTCGACGTACTGGAACATCGATGTACGCCCCCTGTCCACGACCACCGTCACGGGACGCGGGGGCCGCTGGAACCTGCGGTTCGACGGGGCGGCGGGTCAGCCCACGCGCGCGTAGTGAGCCCGAGTCTTCGTAGTCAGCCCACGCGCGCGTAGTCGGTCGTCAGCACCAGGTCCTTCGTGGGGCCGCCCACCCGCCACACCGTCCGCCAGTGGTCCGCGTCGAGGACGAGGAACTCGCCGCGGTAGAGGTCCGCCGCGCAGGGGTGGTCGGCGATGTGGTGGCCGGAGGTCAGGGACAGGTCGTGGAAGGGGCGGCCGTCGGCGAAGCGTACGTCCGCCGTGCCCGGTGAGCCTCCCGGGAGGAAGCGGAGGGTGCGTTCGGCGGGGCGGGGGACGCCCTGCCAGGTGAAGGTGCCGGATTCCTGGTGGAGGAGGCCGCCGTCCTCCAGTGGGGCGAACGCCGTCGTGCCGGTGAACTTCCCGGACTCTCCGTTCGCGAGGTCCCGTACCGACCGTTCCGCTCGCCAACTCCCGGCCAGATAGGTCAGTACGTCCGGTACCGGCCAGAACTCGCCCATGCGTTCCTCCCGCCCGACGCTTCCGACACTTTCGGTCCCGCGCGACCCGTTGACGCTCCGGAACCCCCCTCCCTATCTTGCCGTTCGAAGTGCTGATCAGCGTCTGATATTTCGAACATAGGGATGTCGGGCGACTCCCCAACCGAGCCGCGGAGTATCCATGTCACGCACCCGCTGGAGATTCGGCCTCGCCGCCACCGCCTTCGTGGTGGCAGCCGGCCTCGTCACCGCACCCGCGCACGCCGAGGACGCCACCGACTACGCGATCACCGTCGACCCCACCGCCAAGGGCGCGAAGATCGACGACACGATGTACGGCGTCTTCTTCGAGGACATCAACCGGGCCGCCGACGGAGGCCTGTACGCCGAGCTGGTGCAGAACCGGTCATTCGAGTACTCCACCGACGACAACAAGTCGTACACCCCGCTGACCTCCTGGACGGTCGACGGCACCGGACAGGTCGTGAACGACGACGGCCGGCTCAACGCGCGCAACCGCAACTACCTCTCCCTGGCCGCCGGTTCGTCCGTGACGAACGCCGGATACAACACCGGTATCCACGTCGACGAGGGCAAGAAGTACGACTTCTCCGTGTGGGCCCGCGCCGACAGCGGCACCACCCTCACCGTCTCGCTCCAGGACGCCGACGGCACCCTCGCCACCGCCCGCCAGGTGACCGCGAAGGGCGGCTGGGCCAAGTACAAGGCCACCTTCACCGCGACCCGCACCAGCAGCGACGGCCGTCTGACCGTGGCCTCCTCGGCCGCCGCCGCACTCGACATGGTGTCCCTCTTCCCGCGCGACACCTACAAGAACGAGCCCAACGGTCTGCGCAAGGACCTCGCCGAGAAGATCGCCGCCCTGCACCCGGGCTTCGTACGCTTCCCCGGTGGCTGCCTGGTCAACACCGGCTCCATGGAGGACTACAGCGAGGCCTCCGGCTACCAGCGCAAGCGCTCGTACCAGTGGAAGGACACCATCGGCCCGGTCGAGGAGCGCGCCACCAACTCCAACTTCTGGGGCTACAACCAGAGTTACGGCATCGGCTACTACGAATACTTCCGCCTCTCCGAGGACATCGGCGCCATGCCGCTGCCCGTCGTCCCCGCCCTGGTGACCGGCTGCGGCCAGAACAAGGCCGTCGACAATGACGCGCTGCTCAAGCGGCACATCCAGGACACCCTGGACCTCATCGAGTTCGCCAACGGCCCGGTGACCAGCGAATGGGGCAGGAAGCGCGCCCAGATGGGCCACCCCAAGCCGTTCCACCTCACCCATATCGAGGTCGGCAACGAGGAGAACCTCCCCGAGGCGTTCTTCGCGCGGTTCAGCCAGTTCCGGGCCGCCATCGAGGCGAAGTACCCGGACATCACCGTCATCTCCAACTCCGGCCCGGACGACGCCGGTACGACCTTCGACACGGCGTGGAAGCTCAACAAGGACGCCGACGTCGACATGGTCGACGAGCACTACTACAACAGCACCCAGTGGTTCCTCCAGAACAACGACCGCTACGGCTCCTACGACCGCAACGGCCCGAAGGTCTTCCTCGGCGAATACGCCTCCTGGGGCAACGCCTTCAAGAACGGCCTCGCCGAGGCGGCCTACATGACCGGCCTGGAGCGCAACGCGGACGTCGTCAAACTCGCCTCGTACGCCCCGCTGTTCGCCAACGAGGACTACGTCCAGTGGCAGCCGGACCTGATCTGGTTCAACAACCACGCCTCCTGGAACTCGGCCAACTACGAGGTCCAGAAGCTGTTCATGAACAACGTCGGCGACCGGGTCGTCCGCTCGACCGCCACCGGGACACCGTCCCTGACCGGCCCCATCACCGGTGCCGTCGGCCTGTCGACCTGGGCCACCACCGCCGCCTACGACGACGTCCAGGTGACGGACGCGGACGGCAACTCCCTGCTGAGCGACGACTTCTCCGGCGACGCCTCGAAGTGGACGCACACCGGCGGCGGCAGCTGGGCGGTCCAGGACGGGCAGTATGTGCAGACCGACGTGGCCGCCGAGAACACCATGGTCTCCGCCGGTGACACGAACTGGCACGACTACGACCTGAAGGTGAAGGCCACCAAGAAGTCCGGCAAAGAGGGCTTCCTCGTCGCCTTCGGCGTCAAGGACACCGGCAACTACTACTGGTGGAACCTCGGCGGCTGGGGCAACACCCTGAACGCTGTCGAACAGGCCGTGGACGGCGGCAAGTCCACGCTGATCTCCAAGGCGGGGAGCATCGAGACGGGCCGCACCTACGACATCGACATCAAGGTGCGGGGCCGTCAGGTCACCCTGTACCTCGACGGCGTGGAATGGGGCAGCTTCACCGACGACAAGCCGGCCGAGCCATTCCGGCAGGTCGTCACCAAGGACAAGAAGACCGGTGACCTGATCGTCAAGGTCGTCAACGCCCAGTCCACGGCCGCTCGTACGGCCATCGACCTCGGCGGCACGAAGGTCGCCTCCAAGGCCCGGGTCACCACGCTCACGGCCGACCCGAACGCGGTGAACTCCGAGACCGCGACACCGGTTGTTCCGGTGAGGTCGACGTTCGACGGGGTCGCGGACGAATTCACGTACACGTTCCCGGCGAACTCCGTCACGTTCCTGAGGATCAAGCAGAAGTAGTTTCCCGGGGTGCGGGCCGCTGTTCGCCTGGAATTCATCTCGCCACTTACGCATGTCGCACAACTAATCGGATTCACCCTCCGTCTAAATCGACGCATCAACAACACACGGGGCTGACCACCCCGGACGGGGGCAGAAAACGATGAGTGGCACAGCTCATGAGGATGAGCTCCGAACTGCGGACGAACGCGTGGGCACCCGCCCGCCGCTGCCCGCACCCCGCCCACCCGCCGATCCGCGACCCGGACCGGGCCAGGCCGCCCTGCTCGCGGCGGCGATCACCGTGTTCGTGCTCTGCGCCGCCGACGCCGTGGCCCGCAGCTACCCCTTCGGCCCGCGCACCCGCACCGTCAACGACCTGGGCAACCAGTACATCCCGTTCCACGCGCACCTGTGGGACCTGCTGCACGGTCGCGGCTCCGGCGGACTCCTCGTCAACTGGCAGTCGGGGTTCGGGACCAGCTTCCTGCCCGATCTCGGCACCTATCTGACCAGCCCGTTCGCCCTGCTCGTGGTGGTGTTCCCGAGGGACCGGATCGACCTCGCGGTGTACGTCGTCACCGTGCTGAAGATCGCCTGTGCCGCCGCCGCGATGACCTGGCTGCTGCTCAGGCTGCGCCCCGGCCGCTGGTGGGCGGCGGGCCTGCTGGGGGCGTCGTACGCCCTGTGCGGATGGACCGTGGCGGCCGGCTCGTACAACCTCATGTGGCTCGACGGGCTCATCGCCCTGCCGCTGCTGTGCCTGGTCGGCGAGTGGACGCTCAGCGGGCGGCGCCCGCTGCTCGGGGTGCTGGTCGTGGCGGCCGTGTGGATCGCCAACTTCTACACGGCGTACATGGCGACCCTCGCCGCGGGACTCGTCCTGCTGGTGCGGCTGTCGCTGGCCGGGCCGCCGCGTCGCCGTGCCCTTGCCGCCCTGGGCCGGGCCGTCCTGACCTTCGCGCTCGGCCTCGGGCTGGCCGCACCCCTGGTGGCGGTCGTGTACTTCGGCAGCGCGCATGCCTCCCCGGGCCGGTTCACGCGGTTCGCGCCGGTGGGCGCCGAGGACCTGCTGGCGCGGCTGCTCCCGACGACGTACAGCTTCGGTTCGCCCGGGATCTTCGTCGGCACCACGGCCCTGCTGCTCGCCCTCGCGCTGCCCTTCCACCGGGCGGCTCCCCGCCGGGTGCGCGCCGGGTGGACGCTGCTGGTGGTCGCCGTGATCCTGTCGATGCAGTGGCACCCGACCCATCTCCTCTGGCACGCCTTCGCCGCCCCGCAGGGCAGCCCCTACCGCCAGACCTTCGTCGTGTGCGCGCTGCTCGTGATCGCCGCCTGGCACACGCTCTCCTACGGTCCTCTCGACCGGCGGGCCCTGGGCGCGGCGGCCGGGCTGCTCGCGCTGATCGCGGCCGTCGCGAGCCGGTCTCACCTCGTGCGCCTCTTCGCCTGGCCGGTGTTCCTCGTCGCCGCCGCGGGCGCGCTCGCCGGACTGACCCTCCTGAGCCTCCGCCGCGGACGCCTCCCACGACTCCGCGTCGCCCCCGCCGCACTGGCCGCCGTACTCCTCATCGGTGTGCAGCTCGGTGAGGCGGCCGCCACCGATGCCGTGACCACGCGGGCGCGGTTCCTGGCGATGGACGACTACGCCCCCTGGGGCGACCGGCAGCAGCGGCAGGCGGACGCGATCGCGGAGGCGGACGGCTGGCCTCGCTACCGCACCGACCCGGGCCGGGAGCAGACCGTCGGCAACGATCCGCTGCTCGTCGGCGGCGAGGGCGCCCAGTACTACAGCAGCCACACCTCCGCCGTCTTCAGCAGCACCCTCAGCGCCCTCGGCTACGGCTGGACCTCGGGCGCCCGCAGCCTTCAGAGCCTCGACAACGCCGTCACGGACGTCGTCTTCTCCGTCGGCGCCCGGGTGCACTCCCCGCCGGACCCGCACCAGAACTGGTTCCGCCAGGACGGGCAGGAACTGACCGTCACCCGGCGGGACGTCCCGCCCCTGGTCACCGTACGGCGGTCCGCCCCGGCCTCCTCCCTTGAGTCGTTCGGACCGTCGCCCTACCGCAACCAGGAACTCCTCCTGGGCACCCGCGTCTACACCCTGCCCCACCTCACGGTCCGCAACGCCGCCGGCAAGCAGCCGCCCCGCAACCACGAGGGCCTGCTCATCGGCGTCCCCCGCCACGGCACCGGGGGCCAGGCCCCGACGATCACGGCCCGGTGCCGGGCGGGCGACGAGGTGTACCTCTGGGCACCCCACTTCGCCGGCACCGCACGGCTCGACGGAGCCGCCGACGCCCCGACCGGGCGGTTCAGGTACAACCCCGCCAGGGCCCAGAGCGCCGCCATGCAACCGCTCGGCACCGTCCCGGCTTCCGGGCGCCTGACGATCGAGCTGGCCCCGGACCGGCTGGGTGTCGTCCCGGACCGCGCGGTCGGCTGTCTGGACACCGCCCGGCTGCGGGATGCCGTACGGCAGCTCAAGGCCACTGGGGCCACTGAGGTGACCGTGTCCGGCTCCGGCGGCACGATCCGGGCGGAGCTTCCGGCGGGCAGCACCGGGACCGCCGTCGTCGCGGCACCCCGGATCGCCGGCTGGCGCTGCGCGACGGGCGACGGTCCGGAAGCGCCGGCGGGGGAGTACCACGGGCTGATCGCCGTGCCGCTGGACGGTGGCTCGACCGAGGTGACGTGCGCGTTCCATCCACCGGGGCTGAAGCTGGGCACGACGGTCGGGGGCGGTGCCCTGGTCGGGCTCCTCGGGCTCGGCGTCGGCCGGGCCGTTCGGCGGCGCCGCATACTTCCGTGATCGGTTGCATAAACGTGCAGCGAAACGTATAGTCATGCCATCCAAGAGGAGGATTCCATGGCGGTACGTGCGGCAGTGGCCGGAGCGAGCGGATACGCGGGCGGCGAAGTCCTGCGGCTGCTCCTGGCGCACCCCGAGGTCGAGATCGGCGCCCTGACCGGCAACTCCAACGCCGGACAGAAGCTGGGCGCGCTCCAGCCGCACCTGCTGCCGCTCGCCGACCGCGTACTCCAGGAGACCACGGCCGAGGTCCTCGCGGGCCACGACGTCGTCTTCCTCGCCCTGCCGCACGGCCAGTCCGCCGCCGTCGCCGAGCAGCTCGGCCCGGACGTCCTCGTCGTCGACATGGGCGCCGACTTCCGGCTCAAGGACGCCGCCGACTGGGAGAAGTTCTACGGCTCCCCGCACGCCGGCACCTGGCCGTACGGCCTCCCCGAACTTCCGGGTGGCCGCGCCGCGCTGGAGGGGTCCAAGCGCATCGCGGTACCCGGTTGCTACCCGACCGCTGTGTCGCTGGCGCTCTTCCCGGCGTACGTCGCCGGACTCGCCGAGCACGAGGCCGTCATCGTCGCCGCCTCCGGGACCTCCGGCGCGGGCAAGGCGCCCAAGCCCAGCCTGCTGGGCAGCGAGGTCATGGGCTCCATGTCGCCGTACGGCGTCGGCGGGGTCCACCGGCACACGCCCGAGATGATCCAGAACCTCGGCGCGGCGGCCGGTTCGAAGGTGAGTGTCTCCTTCACCCCGACCCTCGCGCCGATGGCCCGCGGCATCCTCGCCACGTGCAGCGCCAAGGCCAAGCCCGGGGTCACCGCCGAGTCCGTCCGTGCCGCCTACGAGAAGGCCTTCGCCGACGAGCCGTTCGTCCACCTCCTCCCGGAGGGGCAGTGGCCCGCCACGGCGTCCGTCTACGGTTCCAACGCCGTTCAGATCCAGGTCGTCCTCGACGAGGCCGCCGGCCGCATCATCGCCATCAGTGCCATCGACAACCTGACCAAGGGCACCGCGGGCGGTGCCGTACAGAGCATGAACATCGCCCTCGGACTCGACGAGTCCACGGGTCTTTCCACGATCGGAGTCGCACCGTGAGCGTCACGGCAGCCAAGGGATTCACGGCGGCGGGCATCGCCGCCGGGATCAAGGAGAACGGCAACCCGGACCTGGCCCTCGTGGTCAACACCGGGCCCCGCCGTGCCGCCGCGGGCGTCTTCACCTCCAACCGTGTGAAGGCCGCGCCGGTGCTGTGGTCCGAGCAGGTGCTCAAGAGCGGTGAGTTGACCGCCGTCGTCCTCAACTCCGGTGGCGCCAACGCCTGTACGGGGCCGAAGGGCTTCCAGGACACCCACGCCACCGCCGAGAAGGTCGCCGGCGTGCTCGGCATCGGCGCGGGCGAGGTGGCCGTGGCCTCCACCGGGCTCATCGGCGTGCTGCTGCCGATGGACAAGCTGCTCCCCGGAGTCGAGACGGCCGCCGCCCAGCTCTCCGAGCACGGTGGCGAGAAGGCCGCCATCGCCATCAAGACCACCGACACGGTCCACAAGACGTCGGTCGTCACCAAGGACGGGTGGACCGTCGGCGGGATGGCCAAGGGCGCGGGCATGCTCGCCCCCGGCCTCGCCACCATGCTGGTCGTGCTCACCACCGACGCCGACCTCCCGAGTGACGTGCTGGACAAGGCACTTCGCGCCGCCACGCACACCACCTTCGACCGCGTCGACTCCGACGGCTGCATGTCCACCAACGACACCGTGCTGCTGCTCGCCTCCGGCGCCGCCGAAGTCACCCCCGGCCACGAGGAGTTCGCCGAGGCCGTACGGCAGGTCTGCGACGACCTCGGTCAGCAGCTCATCCGGGACGCCGAGGGCGCCAGCAAGGACATCAAGGTCGAGGTGGTGGGTGCCGCGACCGAGGCCGACGCCGTCGAGGTGGGCCGCTCCATCGCCCGCAACAACCTCCTCAAGTGCGCCATCCACGGCGAGGACCCCAACTGGGGCCGCGTGCTCTCCGCGATCGGCACCACGAAGGCCGCCTTCGAGCCGGACCAACTCAATGTCGCCATCAACGGCGTCTGGGTCTGCAAGAACGGCGGCGTGGGCGAGGACCGCGACAAGGTCGACATGCGCTACCGCGAGGTGCACATCGTCGCCGACCTGGCCGCCGGATCTGAGACCGCCACGATCTGGACCAACGACCTCACCGCCGACTACGTACACGAGAACAGCGCCTACTCGTCATGAGCACTACGCGTAAGCACACCGCACTGCCGAAGGCCCAGATCCTCATCGAAGCGCTGCCTTGGCTGGTCAAGCACAACGGCAAGACCGTCGTCATCAAGTTCGGCGGCAACGCCATGATCGACGAGGACCTGAAGCGCGCGTTCGCCCAGGACGTCGTCTTCCTGCACCACGCCGGCCTCAAGCCGGTCGTCGTGCACGGCGGCGGCCCGCAGATCAGCGCCGCCCTCGACCAGGCCGGCATCGTCAGCGAGTTCAAGGCCGGGCTCCGGGTCACCACCGAGGACGCCATGGACGTCGTACGGATGGTGCTCGCCGGGCAGGTCCAGCGCGAGCTCGTCGGACTCCTCAACCAACACGGCCCGCTGGCCGTTGGGTTGACCGGCGAGGACGCGCACACCATCACCGCCACCAAGCACCAGCCCGAGATCGACGGCGAGTTGGTCGACATCGGGCGGGTGGGCGAGATCACCGCGATCGACACGGGCGCGATCGAGGCACTCCTCGCCGACGGCCGTATCCCGGTCGTCTCGTCGATCGCCCGTAGCCAGGACGACGGACATGTCTACAACGTCAATGCTGATACGGCGGCTGCGGCACTCGCGGCTGCTCTTGGAGCGGAGACTCTCATGGTCCTCACGGACGTCGAGGGTCTCTACGAGGACTGGCCCGACAGCGACGAGGTGATCAGCCGCCTCACCGCTTCCCAACTGGAGAAGCTGCTGCCGGAGTTGAGCTCCGGAATGGTCCCGAAGATGGAGGGCTGCCTGCACGCCGTGCGCAACGGCGTCACCACCGCCCGCGTCATCGACGGGCGGGTCCAGCACTCGATCCTGCTGGAGATTTTCACGGATGAGGGCATCGGCACGATGGTCGTGCCGGACGCGGTAGAGGGGGATGGGGAATGACCGGCAATCAGGAGCTCACCCAGCGGTGGCAGGGCGCGCTGATGAACAACTACGGCACCCCGCGCCTCCCTCTCGTCCGCGGCGAGGGCCTCAAGGTCTGGGACACCGAGGGCAAGCAGTACTACGACTTCGTCGGCGGCATCGCCACCAACGCGCTCGGCCACGCCCACCCGGCGATCGTCGAGGCCGTCAGCAAGCAGATCGCGTCCCTCGGCCACATCTCCAACTTCTTCATGGCCGAGCCCACCGTCGCCCTCGCCGAACGGCTGATCCAGCACTTCGGCCGCAACGGCAAGGTCTTCTTCTGCAACTCCGGCGCCGAGGCCAACGAGGCCGCCTTCAAGATCGGCCGGCTGACCGGGCGCAGCCACATGGTGGCCACACAGGGCGGCTTCCACGGCCGGACCATGGGCGCCCTCGCCCTCACCGGCCAGCCCGCCAAGCAGGACCCCTTCCTGCCGCTGCCGGGTGACGTCACGCACGTCCCGTACGGCGACGCGCAGGCGCTGGACGCCGCGGTCACCGAGGACACCGCCCTCGTCGTCATCGAGCCCATCCAGGGCGAGAACGGGGTGATCGTGCCGCCCGCCGGCTACCTCAAGGCGGCCCGGGCGATCACGGCGGCAAAGGGCGCGCTGCTCGTCCTCGACGAGGTGCAGACCGGCATCGGCCGCACCGGGCACTGGTTCGAGTACCAGGCCCACGAGGGCGTCCTGCCGGACGTCGTCACCCTCGCCAAGCAGCTCGGCGGCGGACTGCCCCTCGGTGCGACCGTCGCCTTCGGCCGGGCCGCGGAGCTGCTCCAGCCGGGCCACCACGGCACGACCTTCGGCGGCAACCCGGTCGCGTGCGCCGCGGGACTCGCCGTCCTCGACACCATCGCCGCCGAGGGGCTCCTGGACAACGTCAAGCGGCAGAGCGCCGCGCTGTGCGACGGAATCGAGTCACTGGGGCACCCGTTGATCAGCGGGGTGCGGGGCTCAGGGCTCCTCCTGGGTATCGTGCTCACCGAGCCGCTCGCGCCCCAGGTGCAGCAGGCGGCTCAGGACGCCGGTTTCCTGGTGAACGCGCCCGCCCCCGATGTCGTACGGCTGATGCCGCCGCTGAACCTCGGCGACGACGAGGTGGCCGCGCTGCTCCAGGCGCTGCCCGGCGTTCTGGACGCGGCCAAGTCGGCCGACGGGGATGGATGATCCGGAGAGATGAGACGTCGATGAGCCAGGCGCAGGAGCACGAGCAGACCAACGGGCCTGCCGTACCGCAGACCCGCACCGCACGGCACCGCCGGATCGTGGACATCCTCAACCGGCAACCGGTGCGGTCGCAGAGCCAGTTGGCCAAGCTCTTGGCGGACGACGGGCTGAGTGTCACTCAGGCGACGCTCTCCCGGGATCTCGACGAGCTGAACGCGGTGAAGATCCGTAACAACGACGGTGACCTCATCTACGCGGTGCCGAGCGAGGGCGGGTTCCGTACGCCTCGGGCGCCGCTGGGGGAGTCGGCGAAGGAGGAGCGGATGCGGCGGCTCTCCCAGGAGCTGCTGATCTCCGCGGAGGCCTCCGCGAACCTCGTGGTCCTGCGCACCCCGCCGGGTGCGGCTCAGTTCCTCGCCTCCGCGATCGACCAGGCGGAACTGCACGACATCCTGGGCACGATCGCGGGTGACGACACGTTGCTGCTGATCAGCCGGGATCCGGTGGGGGGACAGGCCTTGGCCGAACACCTGTTGAGGCTCGCCCAGAACGGGCACTGAAGAGATTCAGCCGAGGCGAGATGCCAGGCCCCCCGTGCATCTCACCTCATCCCCCGCCGTGATCAGCAGGGCCTCCACGTCCGGCAGGGATTCCAGCCAGCGCAGGCCCTCCCTCGAACCCATCGCGAAGGCCGCCGTCGCCCAGCAGTCCGCCCAGGTCACGCTGGGGGCGACGACGGTCACCGCGACCAGGTCGGTCACGGCTGAGCGGCCGGTGCGGGGGTCGACTATGTGGGCGCCGCGTTCGGCCGTGCCGGAGGTCGCGATCGCCAGCTCGGTCGTGCCGGCCGCCGAGACCACCGCTGCCAGACCTCCTGGGCGCAGGGGGTCCGCGACCCCTACCCGCCACGGCCGTTGCGGGCCCGGCGCGCCCAGCAGCTGTACGTCGCCGCCGCCGTTGAGGCTCACGCCCGTTGCTCCTGCGGCCGACAGGGCGCGGGCCGCGCGTTCGACCGCCCAGCCCTTGACGATGCCCGTCGGGTCGAGGTGGCCCTCGTAGCGCATGCTGAACCAGCCGTCGCTCAGTTCCTCCGCCTTGGCGCCCAGGTCGAGGACCTCGGCGACCTCGGGGTCGCACTCCTCGACCGTGATCTCACCGCGCACCAGCCTCGATATCTGGCTGTCCTCCCGGAAGGTGCTGAAGACGGCGTCGGCGCGGTGCAGGCCGGCCACCGCTTCCTCCAGGGCCGCTGTGACGGCCCGGGGGTCCCCGCCGCGGACGTCGAAGGAGAAGACGGTCCCCATGACCTCCTCCGCATGACGTACCGCGGCGGGAGCTTCGGTCGGTTCGGTCACGGTGTCAGCCACCGGCCTGGTCCAGCGCCGACTGGAGGGACTGCTTGTAACCGACGCTGGTGTAGGTGGCCCCGGAGACCGCGTCGATGTCGGCGTTCCCGGCCGCCACCGCCTCCTGGTTGAGCTTCGGTACGGCGTTGCCGGAGATCTGGTCGCTCTGGCCGCCGGTCGGCCGCTGCACCGCCTCGGCCTTGGTGATCTTGCCGTTCGCGACGGTGATACGGACCTGGACCGGACCGTACTGGGTCTGCGAGACGGCCCCGGTGACGGTCTTCGGAGCGGCCGCCTGGGCGTTGCCCGCGCTCCCGGAGGAGGCCGGGGAGGACGGATCCGGGGAGGAGGCGCCCGCCGCGGCCGCCGCGTTGCCCTTGTCGATGGCGGACTGGAGCGACTTCTTGTAGCCGTCGCTCGTGTAGGTCGCCCCGGACACGGTGTCGATCTGCGCGCTCTGCTTGACGAGCACCGCCGCGTTCAGCTTCGGTACCGCGTTGCCGGTGATCTGGTCGCTCTGGCCGCCCTTGGGCTGCTGGACCGTCTCGGCCTTGGTGATCTTGTTGTTGACGAAGGTGATACGGACCTGGACGGCTCCGTACTGGGTGTCGACGGCGTCGCCGGTGGCCGTGCCGGTGGCGCCCTGGGCACCGCCCTGCGCCGACTCCTGCGCCTGCGCGGTCGCCTGCGGTGCCGCGCCGCCCGCCGCGGACGCGGAGGCCGGGTCGGTGCCCGGCTTCAGCGACAGCAGCAGCACGATCCCGGAGACCGTGGCGGCGCCGGCCAGGACGACACGCCGGATCGGGTGACTCTTCCTCATGGCTTGCGAACTCCTGAAGTCTTGAGGGTGCCGTCGCTCACATCTCGAACGACTCGTGATGGATGCGGCGGGCGGGCACACCCGCGCCGCGCAGTGCCTCGTACACGCCCTGCGCGAACCCGGGCGGACCGCACATGAAGACGTCGTGCTCATCGATGTCCGGCAGCTTCTGCTGGAGCCGCTCGGCCGAGATGTCGGGCCGCTCGCCGTCCGGACTGTTGACCGCGTACATCAGCCGGGCGCCCCGCTCGTCGGCGATGGCGGCCAGCTCGTCCCACAGCGCCAGGTCCTGGGTGCTGTTGGCCCGGTAGAGCAGGGTGATGTCACCGGACGCGCCGGGCAGCGTCTCGAACAGCGCCCGCATCGGGGTGATGCCGACCCCGCCCGCGACCAGCAGCACCTTGCCGCGGCTGCGCCGCTGGGCGGTCAGGGCGCCGTACGGGCCCTCGGCCCACACCTTGGTGCCGGGCGTCAGCTCGCGCAGCCGCTCACTGTGGTCGCCGATCGCCTTGACCGTGATCCGCAGCATGTCGGGGCGGGGCGCCGCCGACAGCGAGTACGGGTGGGAGCTGAACCGCATGCCCGGCGCCAGGAACCGCCAGCGGAAGAACTGGCCCGCCTGCGCGCCCATCCGGTGCAGCTTCCGCCCGCCGATCAGCACCGACACGATGCCCGGCGTCTCCTCGATGACCGCCTCGACATACATGCGGTGGCGCAGGTTCAGGCGGATCGGGGTGAGGATCCGGTACCAGACCACCAGCGCGGTGACCACGCCGTACAGCCCGTACCAGAAGGTCTTCGCGGAGGGCTCGACGGCGAACTCGTTGCCGGTGGTGATCTGGTGCCAGAACGTCATGTACACCGCCGCGTACGTCAGCAGATGCACGTGGTACCAGGTGTCGTACGGGATCCGCCGCCGGATGCCGCCGATCGAGATGAACGCGATGAGGAACAGCAGACCGGTGCCGATGGCCGCCTTGCCCATGTCCGGCAGGTTGTTGACCGAGTCGACCGTCTGCTGGACGACATCGCCGAGGGACTTGCCCGCCTGGAGCGCGTACGCCCACATGGTGAGGAAGACATGCGCGATGACCAGGCAGATCGTGTACCGGCCGCTCATCGCGTGCCAGCGCGCCACCCGGTCCGAGCCGACCCGCCGCTCCAGCGCGGGCACCCGGGCCATCTGGAGGACGACGAGCGCCATCAGATAGCCGGCGAGCAGTCCGGTGATCCGGCCCGCGGCGAGGATCTTGGCGGTGTTGTCGGCGAGGGACGGGGTGTTGGTCCACCACAGCCACAGCACCGCCGCCGCGCCCGCCCACAGGGCGATCACCAGCGGGACGGCCGGGGAGCGGCGCGGGCGGATGCGGCGCATCGTCTGGCGACGGGCGGCGCGGCCGCCTGCGAGCGTCGTGGTCACGGTTCCTCCGGGGACGGATCAAGGGGGTTGGCGTGGTCCCTTGGCCCTCAGGTACGTGCCGTGACGCCCGAGTGTTCAGCCGTTCACCGAGTCGAGGGCGGACTGGAGCGACTGGCGGTAACCGTCGCTCGTGTACGTGGCCCCCGAGACCGTGTCGATGTCCGCGCTCTGCGCCTCCAGCGCCTCCGTCCGCAGCGTCGGTATCGCGTAGCTGTTGATCTGCTGGTCCCGCGGATTCTCCTGCGGATAGTCGACCGCCGTCACGTCGGTGAGCCTGCCGTCCGTGACGGTGATACGGACCTGGACCGGCCCCCAACGGGTGTCCACCGAGTCGCCGGTCACGGTCTTCGTCCCGGTGACCTGGGCGCTGCCGGACGGTGCGGGGACGGCCAGGGCGGTCGCCGGGGCCTCGTGCGGCTTCAGCGAGAGCAGCAGGACCATGCCGGAGACGGTGGCGGCGCTCGCCAGCACGATCCGGCGCAGGGGGCGGTTCTTCTTCAACGCGTGCACGGGGACTGCCTCACAGCTCTCTCAGCTCTCACAGTTCGAACGACTCGTGGTGGATACGGCGGTCCGGCACACCGGCGGTGCGCAGCGCCTCGTACAGCTCGCGCGCGAACCCGTGCGGACCGCACAGGAAGACGTCCCGGTCGGCGAGGTCCGGGAAGGCCGAGCGCAGGGCGGCGGCGGACAGGTCCGGGCGCTCTCCGTCCGGCCCGTTGAGCGCGTACCGCACCTGCGCGCCACGCCAGCGGGCGATCGCCTCCAACTCGCCGCCCAGCGCGAGATCCTCGGCGGTACGGGCCCGGTAGAGCAGGGCGACATCACCGGGCAGCGTCTCGAACAGGGCCCGCAGCGGGGTGATCCCGACGCCCGCCCCGATCAGCAGCGCCCGCCGCGAGGTCCGCCGGTCCTCGGTCATCGAGCCGTACGGCCCCTCCGCCCACACGCGCGTGCCGGGCCGCAGCAGCGCCACGGCCGCGCTGTGCCCGCCGAGCGCCTTGACGGTGATCCGCATCAGGTCCGGACGCGGCGGCGCCGACAGCGAGTACGGCGTCGACGTCCGGCCCAGCCCCGCGCCGAGGAACCGCCAGCGGAAGAACTGCCCGGCCCGCGCGCCCAGTTCGTCCAGCCGCCGCCCCCGCACGACGACCGAGTACACGCCCGGCGCCTCCTTGTGCACCGACTCCACCCGCAGCCGGTGCCGCAGATTCAGCCGCACCGGGACGAGAACCCGGAACCACAGCACCAGGCCCGCCACGCCCAGGTACAAGACGTACCAGGCGGCCGTGGCCCAGGAGTTGCCGCTGAAGTCATTCCCCAGCGTCAGCTGGTGGAAGAAGGCGAGGAAGACGGCCGCGTAGGTCAGGAGATGGACGTAGTACCAGAACTCGTAGCTGGTACGGCGGCGTACGGCCCGTGCCGAGGTGATGCCGACCGCGAAGAGGATCACCGTGCCGAAGGCCGCCTTCAGCATGTCCGGGTAGTCCAGGACCACCGTCACCGTCTCGTGCCAGACCGAGGCCCGGTCCTGGGCGGCGTACCCGAGGAGGATCAGCACGATGTGCGCGACCAGCAGGCAGACCGTGTAGCGGCCGGCCATCGCGTGCCAGCGCGCCACCCGGTCGGAGCCGATGCGCCGCTCAAGGAGCGGCACCCGCGCCATCAGACCGACCAGCACCGCGCAGGCGTACCCGCACAGCAGTCCGGCGATCCGTCCGGCGCCGGTCAGCCATCCCGCCGCACCGACCACCGAGCCGGTGTCCGCCCACCACAGGGCCACCACCGCGGCCGCCCCCGCCCACAGCACAGCCAGCACCGCGCCCGCGGGGGAGCGCCGCCCGGGCGGTGCCACGGCCGGTGCCGCCCGCCGTTCGTCCACGGTGGTCATATGAGCGTCCTCTCTGCTTCCAGGGACGCCACTGTGCCGCCGTAACTTCTCAGCACCCTCTGAACCGGCACCCCGCTCAGCCCACTCAGAGCAAACTCAGAGCATGCGACGGCGCCCGGGACCCTCGCGAGGGGTGATCCTGATAGGGCCATGAACACCACCCGCTCCGGCCGCCCGGCCCTCGCCCGCCCCGACGGCACACCCCTGCGGGTCCTCGTCGTCGACGACGACCCCGATCTCGCCGAGGTGCTCTCCGGCGCCCTGCGCTACGAGGGCTGGCAGGTCCGCACAGCCGGCGACGGCGCCACGGCGGTGACCGCGGCCCGCGAGCTGATGCCGGACGCGGTCGTCCTCGACGTGATGCTCCCGGACACCGACGGCTTCGCTGTCCTGCGCTCCCTGCACACCGTGAAACCCGACGTCTGCGTGCTGTTCCTGACCGCGCGGGACGCCGTCGAGGACCGCATCACCGGGATCACCGCGGGCGGCGACGACTACGTCACCAAGCCCTTCAGCCTGGAGGAGGTCGTCGCCCGCATCCGCGGCCTGCTGCGCCGCGCCGGCATGGCCCGCCAGCTGGAGGAGGGCCCGCGGCTGACCGTCGGCGACCTGGTCATGGACGAGGAGGCCCGCGAGGTGACCCGCGCGGGCGAGCTGATCGAGCTGTCCCCGACCGAGTTCGAGCTCCTGCGCTTCCTCATGCGCAATCCGCGCCGGGTGCTCAGCAAGACGCAGATCCTCGACCGGGTGTGGTCGTACGACTTCGGCGGCCGCGCCCATGTCGTCGAGCTGTACATCTCCTATCTGCGCAAGAAGGTGGACGCCGGACGCGAGCCGATGATCCACACCGTGCGCGGGGCGGGCTATGTGCTCAAGCCGGTGACCGGATGAGGCCCGCGCCGCCGCACACCCTGCGCGCCCGGCTCACCCTCGGCCTGGTGGTGCTGCTGGCGGTGAGCTGCGCGGCGGTCGGGCTGGCCGCCGTCGTGGGACTGCGGGGGTTTCTGACCGGCCGGCTCGACGAGCAGCTGACCGAGGCCGGGAACCGGTTCGCGGTGAGCCTGGAGCACAAGGGCGAGCTGCCGGATGAAAGAGACGATCACGACGGCGACGAGCACGGCGACACCCGCCGCCAGGCCACCGGCACCTTCGGCGCCCGACTGGTCGACGGCACGGCCACCCACGCGGCGGTCGTCCGCCCGAGCGGCACCAAGGACGTCACGCTCACCGACGGCGACGAGAAACGGCTCGCCGCGATCCCGGCCGACGGCAAGGGCCACACCGTCGGCCTCTCCGCGCTGGACGACTATCGCGTGCTGGTGTCGAACGGCATCGACGGCGACGTCCTGATCACCGGCCTGCCCCTGGAGCCCGTCGAGGCCACGGTCCACCGGCTCGAACTGCTCGCCGGGATCGTCTTCGGACTCGCCCTCACCGTCACCGGCGTGGCCGGCGCCATGTGGGTGCGCTGGTCGCTGCGCCCGCTGAGCCGGGTCGCGGCGACCGCCACCCGGGTCAGCGAACTCCCGCTGGCCAGCGGCGAGGTGGCGCTGCCGCCGCGGGCCCCGGAATCGGACCCCCGCAGCGAGATCGGCCAGGTCGCCGGCGCCTTCAACCGCATGCTGGGCCATGTCGAGGACGCGCTCACCAAACGGCACGCCAGTGAGGAGCGGCTGCGCAGTTTCGCCGCCGACGCCAGCCATGAGCTGCGCACCCCGGTCGCCTCGGTGCGCGGCCACGCGGAACTGGCGTTGCTGCACCCCGGCCCGGTCCCGCCGGAGATCACCCGGGCCCTCGAACGCATCGCCGCCGAGTCCTCCCGCATGGGCGAGATGGTCGACGAGATGCTGCTCCTGGCCCGCCTGGACGCGGGCCGCCCGCTGGAACGCCGCCCGGTCGACCTGACGATCCTCGTCCTGGACGCGGTGACGGACGCCCGCGCCGCGGGCCCCGGTCACCGCTGGACCCTGGAACTCCCCGAGGAACCGGTCACCGTCACCGGCGACGCCCACCGCCTGCAACAGGTGCTGGCCAACCTGTTGGCCAACGCGCGTGGGCACACACCCGTGGGCACCACGGTGACGGTCTCCCTGGAGGCCGAGGACACCGAGGCGGTCCTCAAGGTCCACGACGACGGCCCCGGCGTCCCCGAGGACATCCGGCCCGGCGTCTTCGAACGCTTCACCCGGGCCGACCGCCGCCGCACCGAGACCCCGGGCGGCGGAGCGGGCCTCGGCCTGTCCATCGTGGCCGCGGTGGCGGAGGCGCACGGCGGCAGCGTGCACCTGGACAGCCGGCCGGGCTCGACCACCTTCACGGTCCGGCTCAGTACCGTCCGGCTCAGTACCGAGTGATCGCCGTACGCCCGCTCGTCGTCCCGATCGCGATGTGCGGCCGCCGCTCCGGGTCGGCCCACTGGAGGATCCGCCGCATGGCGTCACCGGACACCGACACACAACCCGCCGTCGCCCCACGCCCGTTGACATGCAGAAAGATCCCGGCACCCCGGCCCCGCACGGGTTCGGCGTAGTTGAAACCGATGACCAGGGCGTACGCGTACTGCTTCTCGTACGCGATGAGATGCTCCGACTCACCGGCCCGGCAGTCCTTGGCGCGCGGCTCGCTCCAACGGTTGTAGGAGCGCGAGTCGTTGTCCTGACACCACCAGGAACTCGCGTGCACGGGACGGTACTTGTACGTCGTCCCGGTCGGCGCCGCCTTGATGCCGAAGGCGAACGGCAGGTCGTACAGCCCGGTCGGGGTCGTGTTCGTCCCCTGTTTGCGGGAGGTCCCCTCGACGAGCCCCTTGGCCCCGAAGCGGGCCTCGGCCGAACCGGCCTTCTCCCACCGTCCGTTGCGCAGATTCCACCAGGTGACGGTGCCGGTGGTCGACCCGGTCCGGGCGGCGACCGCGGTGATCAGCTGCGTACCGCCCCCGGTGTCGGCCATGCGCGTGGGCAACGGCTGTGTACCGCCGGGCGCGGCTGCGAGCACGAGGAGGGACGCGGACACGAGAGCCGTGGCGACGGCGGGGGAGCCCATGGCTCAGAAGGTAGAGGGCGGCAGCGGCAACGGCAGCCCGGGTAGGCCATCCAGGCTCGTCGCGATGTGCTCCTTCTTGGCGAAGTACGCGCTGAGCGAGTCGTCGTCCTCGCGCGCGAAACGTTTGCCGTGCAGATCGCGGTCCTCGTCGTACGTCATGAAGGGCACCGCGTAACCGCAGGAGTCCCGGACGGTCTCGGCCGTCACCACGATGATCGCCCGCAGCCCGTGCGGGCTCGGGTCGATGTCCGGGAAGTGGCCGAGCAGTTCCTCGAAGCGGGGGTCGTCCCGCAGGACGGCCTCGCCGCGGCCGTGCACCCGGACGATGTTGGGCGGGCCCTGGAAGGCGCACCACATGAGCGTGATCCGGCCGTTCTCCCGCAGATGTGCGATGGTCTCCGCGTTGGAGCCGGCGAAGTCCAGGTAGGCGAGGGTCAGTTCGTCGAGGATCGCGAAGGAGCCCTTGAGGCCCTTGGGGGAGAGGTTGACCGTGCCGTCGCCGGACAGGGGCGCTGTCGCGGTGAAGAAGAGGGGCTGCTCCTCGATGAAGGTCCGCAGCCTGCCGTCGATGCGCTCATAAGTCTTTCCCATGTCTAACGATTATGGGCGAGACTCTTTCGCCTGTCTAAGGAATTACGGCATCCGCTTCCTTGTGCGACGGACACCGCCGTGGCCGCCCCGGCCGGCGCACAACTCGGGGCGGCCACAGCACCTGTCACGTCACTGGGTGAGCGTGCAGGTGGCCAGGGACTCCAGACCCTGGGGCTTCTCGGCCGTGCGGCCGATGGCGGTGGCGATGCGGTTGACCGTGGCGATCCGCTTGTCCTCCAGCGGGCCGAGGATGGCGTTCTGGACGAAGTTCGGTCCGCCCTGGCCGACCGTGTCGACGAGGCGCTGGTTGGCCTCGTCGATCTGGGTCTGGAGCAGGGTCAGGTTGCGGTCCACCTCGGCCTGCGCGGTCGCGGGGATCGCCGGGAGCTGGGAGGCCACGTCCGGGCAGGTGATCGTGCCGACGCCGGCGTCGCCGGTGTCCTCGCCGGCCCCGTCGCCCGCCTCCTCGCCGGCGCCCTCCGCGGCGTCCGATGCGGTGGCGCTCGGCGTGGCCTCGGCCTCCTCGCCGGCGCCCGCTTCCTCACCGGCGCCCGCTTCCTCACCGGCGCCCGCTCCGGCCTCGTCGTCCGCGACGCCGCCCGCGTTGAGCGCGCAGGCGGCCAGGGAGCCCAGCCCCTGCGGCTTCTCGGCGGTCCGGCCGATCGAGATGGCGATCCGGTCGATGGTGGACGTCCGCTTGTCCTCCAGCGGACCGAGGATGGCGTTCTGGACGAAGTTGGGCCCGCCCTGGCCGACCGTGCTGACCAGCCGCTTGTTGGCCTCGTCGATCTGTGTCTGGAGGAGGGCCAGGTTGCGGTCCACCTCGGCCTGCGCGGTGGCCGGGATGTCCGGCAGCTGCGAGGCGACGTCCGGGCAGGTGATGGTGCCAGGATCGGCGAGGGTCTGCGCGTTGGCCGTGCCGCCGCTCTTGGAGGTCTCCCCGGCAAGAGCGGAACCGGCGATGACGGCGCCGGTCAGCACGAGGGCGGTGGCGCCGCCGATCAACGCGACACGGCGCTTGTTGTACTTCGGGAGTGCCCTGGACATGCGGAAGCCTCACAAGGGTCGGGGGTGTCGTCGTGTACAAACGCGGCGCCTGCGTTCGGGGTGAAGTACGGGTAAGCGGTTTCCCGTGTTCAAGGGTCCGCAAAATCGGCCCCGATTGACGAATCATGCAGAACCTTGCATAATCATGCATGACCTTGAGTGCAGCGATGAGGAGCAACGCAAGTGAGCAGCAACAGCGGTGATGTCCGGCTCTGGGGCGCCCGTTTCGCCGACGGTCCCGCCGAGGCCCTGGCGAAGCTGTCCGCGTCCGTCCACTTCGACTGGCGCCTGGCCCCCTACGACATCGCCGGCTCCCGTGCCCACGCGCGCGTGCTGCACAAGGCGGGCCTGCTCACGGACGACGAACTGACCCGGATGATCGCGGGCCTGGACCAGCTCCTCACGGACGTGGAGTCCGGCGACTTCGTCGGGACCATCGCCGACGAGGACGTCCACACCGCCCTGGAGCGCGGCCTCCTGGAGCGCCTCGGCCCCGACCTCGGCGGCAAGCTCCGCGCCGGCCGGTCCCGGAACGACCAGGTCGCGACCCTCTTCCGGATGTACCTCCGCGACCACGCCCGCATCATCGGCGGTCTCATCGCCGAACTCCAGGACGCCCTGATCGGCCTGGCCGAGGCCCACCCCGACGTCGCGATGCCCGGCCGCACCCACCTCCAGCACGCCCAGCCGGTGCTCTTCGCCCACCACGTCCTGGCCCACGCCCAGTCCCTCTCCCGGGACGCGGAACGGCTGCGCCAGTGGGACGAGCGGACCGCGGTCTCCCCGTACGGCTCGGGCGCCCTGGCCGGTTCGTCGCTCGGCCTGGACCCGGAGGCGGTCGCGAAGGACCTCGGCTTCGAGCACGGCAGCGTCGGCAACTCCATCGACGGCACGGCCTCCCGTGACTTCGTCGCGGAGTTCGCCTTCATCACCGCGATGATCGGCGTGAACCTCTCCCGGATCGCCGAGGAGATCATCATCTGGAACACGAAGGAGTTCTCCTTCGTCACCCTGCACGACGCGTTCTCCACGGGCTCGTCGATCATGCCCCAGAAGAAGAACCCGGACATCGCGGAGCTGGCGCGCGGCAAGTCCGGCCGCCTGATCGGCAACCTGACGGGCCTGATGGCGACGCTGAAGGCCCTCCCGCTCGCGTACAACCGCGACCTCCAGGAGGACAAGGAGCCGGTCTTCGACTCCTGCGACCAGCTGGAGGTCCTCCTCCCCGCCTTCACCGGCATGATGGCCACCCTCACGGTCAACCGCGACCGCATGGAGGAACTGGCCCCGGCGGGCTTCTCCCTCGCCACCGACATCGCCGAGTGGCTGGTCAAGCAGGGCGTCCCGTTCCGGGTGGCCCACGAGGTCGCCGGCGAGTGCGTCAAGGCGGCCGAGGCCGAGGGCAAGGAGCTCGACGAGCTGACGGACGACCAGTTCGCCAAGATCAGCGCCCACCTCACCCCCGAGGTCCGCACGGTCCTGAACGTCCCCGGCGCCCTCGCATCGAGGAACGGCCGCGGCGGCACGGCCCCGAGCGCGGTGGCGATCCAGCTGGCAGAGGTGAAGGCGAACGTGGCGGAGCAGCACAAGTGGGCAACTGCCAAGAAGGGCTGAGCGGAAGCGCCCCGTCAGGGGCGCGGGGAACTGCGCGAGCAACCACGAAGCACCCGCATCGGTAAACGCTCCGCACAACCCGGGCTCTTGGGCGGCTTGCGTCACCGAAGGTCATCGCGGGTTAGTTTGGTCGAAGCCGTAAGGAACCGACCGAACGGAGCCCGCGATGCCCTTCGCCCGCCTGGCAACAGCGACAACCCCCACCTGCCACATCGGCCTGGGCCTCGCAGCAGTCGGCCGCCCCGGCTACATCAACCTGGGCCGGGACGACGACCTGGGCCTCGCAGAGAACCGCAGCGTAGAAGCCCTCCGCACCCGCACCCACGAACTCCTCGACGCCGCCTACTTCCAAGGCGTCCGCTACTTCGACGCGGCGCGCTCCTACGGCCGCTCGGAGGAGTTTCTCGCGGACTGGCTGAACGCCCGCCCCGACATCGACGACATCGTCGTAGGCAGCAAATGGGGCTACACCTACACCGCCGCCTGGACCACCGACGCCGAGAACCACGAGGTCAAGGACCACAGCGTCGGAACATACGAACGCCAGCGCGCTGAGACCGCCGCGCTGCTGGGCGACCGGCTGGACCTCTACCAGATCCACTCGGTGACCCCGGACAGCCCGGCCCTCACCGACAAGGAACTCCACGCCAAACTCGCCGAGGCGGCCGCCGCAGGCGTGAGCATCGGCTTCTCCACCAGCGGCCCCGCCCAGGCCGAAGCCATCCGGGCCGCACTGGAAGTGACGGTGGACGGCGAGCCCCTCTTCCGTACCGTCCAGTCGACGTACAACGCCCTGGAGACGTCGGCCGCCCCCGCCCTCGCCGAGACCCACGACGCCGGGCTCACGGTGATCGTCAAGGAGGGCATGGCCAATGGCAGGCTCGCGGACCCGCACGCCCCGGACGCCCTGAAGGCGGTGGCCGCGGAGACGAACCTCGGCTGCGACGCGGTCGCCCTCGCCCTGATCCTCCGCCGGCCCTGGGCTGGCGTGGTCCTCTCGGGCGCCGCCACGACCAACCAGCTCGCCTCCAACCTGCACGCGGCGGTCGTCGACCTGGACGAGGAGCAACTGACACGCCTCGCGGCTCTGGTGGAGGAACCGCAGGCGTACTGGCACCACCGCCGCGAGCTGCCCTGGCACTGAGCCACCCCGGCACCCCTCAGTCATGAGACGCCCATGAGACGCCCATGCCCCTAATGAGACAAGAATGTCTCACATGGGTTATGGTCGTCTCATGGCTGTCGACCGTGACCACGTGCTGCGCAGTGCCGCGGCCCTGCTGACCCGCAAATCCACCGCGACCATGGACGAAGTTGCCAGGGCCGCCGGGATCAGCCGCGCCACCCTGCACCGCCACTTCGCCGGCCGTGACGCACTCGTACGGGCCCTGGAGGCGCTCGGTATCGCGGAGTGCGAGGCCGCCCTGGACGCGGCCCGCCCGGACGAGGGCCCCGCGAGCGACGCCGTACGGCGACTCGTGCGGGAGATCGAACCGGCCGCAGCCCTGCTCGCCTTCCTCTACACCGAGAACCAGCTGTTCGAGGGCGAGGAGCAGAACGCGGGCTGGACCAGGATCGACGACCGCATCGCGGCCCTGTTCCGACGCGGCCAGGCGGCCGGTGAGTTCCGTATCGACCTCACCCCGACCTGGCTCACCGAGGCGCTGTACGGCCTGCTGGCCTCCGGCGCCTGGGCGGTGTCGGAGGGCCGCGTCGCCCGCAACGACTTCCAGCACATGATCGTCGAGCTGCTGCTCGGCGGCGCACTGAGGCACCACGCGACACCGAGACACGCAACACCGAGACACGCAACACCGAGAGAGGAATCATGACCAGCACCCTGCGGCCGGCGACCACGACCGAGGCGGTGACCAAGCGCCCGGGCCGTTGGCTCGCGCTGTCCGTCCTCGTCCTCGCCGTGCTGCTGGTGGCCGTCGACGCGACCGTCCTCGGTCTCGCGACCCCCTACATCAGCGAGGACCTGAAGCCGTCCGGCACCCAGCTCCTCTGGATCGGCGACGTCTACTCGTTCGTCATCGCGGGCCTGCTCGTGTCGATGGGCAGTCTCGGCGACCGCATAGGCCGCAAGAGAATCCTCCTGGTCGGAGCCACTGCGTTCGGCGCGATATCGATCCTCAACGCCTACGCCACGACACCCGAGTTGATGATTTTCGCCCGCGCCCTCCTCGGCGTGGCGGGCGCGACGCTGATGCCGGCGACCCTCGCCCTGATCCGCAACCTCTTCCACGACCCGCGCGAACGCAGCCTCGCCGTCGGCATCTGGGGTGCGACCGCCTCCGCCGGTACGGCGATCGGCCCGATCATGGGCGGCTTCCTGCTCGAACACTTCTGGTGGGGCTCGGTCTTCCTGATCAACCTGCCGGTGATGGCCGTCCTCGTCCTGGTGGGCATCAAGCTGCTCCCGGAGTCGAAGAACCCGAACCCCGGCCCGTGGGACATGGCCAGCGTCGCCCTCTCCCTGGTCGGCATGATCGCCCTGGTATACGCCGTCAAGGAGGCCGCCAGCCACGGCATCACCGGCGAGACCGCCGCCGTGGCCCTGCTCGGCGCGGCAGCCCTGTGCTGGTTCGTCCGCCGCCAACTCACCCTGCCGACCCCGCTGTTGGACATGCGCCTGTTCCGCAACCGCGGCTTCAGCGCGGCGGTCCTGGCCGACCTGCTGACCATCCTCGGCCTGTCCGGCCTGGTGTTCTTCCTCTCCCAGTATCTGCAACTCGTCCAGGGCAGGCGCCCGTTGGAGGCTGGCCTGGCCGAACTCCCCGCCGCCGTCGGCGCGGTGGCCGCGGGCCTCATCGCCGGCCGCGCTGCCCGCCGCTTCTCGGTCCGCTCGGTCGTGTCGGGCGGCCTCGCGGCGGTGGGCATCGCCCTGGCCGCCCTGACGGTCATCGACGAGACCACCGGCTACCCCCTGCTGGGCGCCGCCCTCCTGGTCGTCGGCACAGGCGCCGGCTTCTCCTTCACGGTCACGGCCGACGTCATCCTGTCCAGCGTCCCGAAGGAGCAGGCGGGCTCGGCATCGGCGGTCTCCGAGACGGCGTACGAACTGGGCGCGGCCCTCGGCATCGCGGTCCTGGGCTCGATCGTGACAGGCGTCTACCGCGACTTCACGGGCCCGGCCGGTACGCCGGAAGGGGCACACGAGTCCCTGGGCGCGGCGGTGGAGACGGCGGCGGGAATGCCGCAGCAGCAGTCAGAGGCATTGCTGGACGCGGCGAGGCAGGCTTTCGTGGAGGGCCTGTCGCTGGCGGCAGGCGTAGGGGCAGCGGTCCTGCTGGCAACGGCAGCGGCGGCATGGTTCATGCTGAAGGGACAGAACCTGGAAAGCGCCGCTTAGGGGACGTACCCAGGGGCGCGGGGAACTGCGCGACAAGCCCCCACGCTCCCGCAGGCGAACGACTACGCGGCCTCTTTCGCCTTGGTCGCGTAAATGTCCACGTACTCCTGCCCCGACAACTGCATGACCTCCGCCATCACGGAATCCGTCACAGCCCGCAGCACATACCGATCCCGGTCCATCCCCTCATACCGAGAGAACTCCATAGCCTCACCGAACCGCACCGTCACCCGCCCGGGCCGGGGAAACCCCGCACCCCCCGGCTGCACCTTGTCCGTGCCGATGATGGCGAACGGCACCACAGGCGCACCGGTCATCAGAGCCAGCCGGGCGATCCCGGTACGCCCCCGGTACAGCCGCCCGTCGGGAGACCGCGTCCCCTCGGGGTAGATGCTGAAGACCTTGCCCTCCTCCAGCACCCGCCGCCCGGTCATCAGTGCGGCGACCCCGCCGCGCCCGCCGTCCCGGTCGACGGGGATCATGCCGCAGCCGGTGAAGAACCACGCCATGAGCCGCCCCTTGAGGCCCTTCCCGGTGACGTACTCGTCCTTGCCGATGAAGAAGACCTGGCGGTCGCAGAAGAGCGGCATGATCATCGAGTCGATGAACGTGAGGTGGTTCCCGGCGAGGATCACCGGACCGTCCCCCGGGATGTGCTCCGCACCCTCCACCCGGGGGCGGAACATCAGGCGCATGATCGGTCCGAGCACTGCCTTGAGGAACGCGAAGCGGGACAACGGATCCTCCGGTGTCAAGTGAATCGGTATATGTCTGTGCAGGTGAGGACGATACTCGCGGTTCCCGGGGTAGTGCACATCGGGTTCCCCGGGTTCACCGAGGTCTTACGCACTGTTGACGCGGGTTTACCTGCGGTGGCGCTCGATCTACCGCCCGTAACGCGTTGGCCATGATGTGACGGATATCGCGTACCCACCTGACGCGCTGTCACATCACCCCTCCCGTACGACATCCAGCGGCACCCGCGTGTTCCGCCGGAGGTCTCCCGCCCGTCATGTACACGCACCTACGATCGGCCCGCATCGAAGCGGCGACAGGGAGGGCCCTCATGGGAACGCAGAACTCGGACGAGCAGGTGGGCGGGACCGGACGGCGGGCACTCCTCGGCGCCGCGGTACTCGGCGCGGGCGGAGCCGTACTCGGCCTGTCGGGTACCGCGAGAGCGGGCGAGGCCGGGCATGGTGGAGGCGTGAAGAGCCTGCCCGTGCCGACGATCATCGGCCACCGGGGCGCCAGCGGCTACCGGCCGGAGCACACGTTCGGGTCGTACCAGCTCGCCCTCGACCTGGGTGCCCATGTCGTCGAGGCGGGCGACCTGGTGCCCACCAAGGACGGTCACCTGGTCTGCCGCCACGAGCCGGAGATCGGCGGCACGACGGATGTCGCGGACCACAAGGAGTTCGCCGACCGCAAGGTGACGAAGGTCCTCGACGGTGTCTCCGTCACCGGCTGGTTCACCGAGGACTTCACGCTCGCCGAGCTGAAGACCCTGCGCGCGATCGAACGGATCCCGGCCAACCGTCCGCACAACACCCTCTACAACGGCCGCTGGGAGATCCCCACCTTCGAGGAAGTCCTGAAGTGGCAGGACGAGCAGACCCGCAAGCGCGGCAAGCAGGTCTGGATCTACCCCGAGACCAAGCACCCCACCTACTTCCGCAAGCTCGGCCTGGGTCTGGAGGAGCGGGTCGCGAAGCTGCTGCGCAAGTACGGCAAGGACCGCAGGAACTCGCCGGTCATCCTCCAGTCCTTCGAGCCGAGCAGCATCCAGCGCCTGAACAAGCTGGTCGGCAACCCGCTGGTCGTCCTGCTGTCAGGTGCCACCACCCGCCCCTGGGACTTCGTCGAGGCGGGCGACCCCCGCACGGTGGCCGACCTGATCACGCCGGCAGGCCTCGCCGAGATCGCCTCCTACGCGCAGGGCATCGGCCCCACCCTCGACCTGGTGATCCCGAAGAACGCCGCCGGCTTCCTCACCACGCCCACCACCCTGGTGGCGGACGCCCACGCGGCGGGCCTGATCCTGCACCCCTACACGATGCGCAACGAGAACCCCTTCCTGCCCGCGGACTTCCGCAAGGGCACCGACTCCGACGCGTACGGCGATGTCTTCGGCGCCTACCGCACCTACTTCGCCACGGGCATCGACGGCGTCTTCACCGACAACCCGGACACCGGCCTGCTGGCCCGCGAGGACTTCGTCAACGGCTGAGCGCCCGGCCCCGGTTGGGGTGAACAACGGCCGTCCGGGCAACCCGCCGCCCGGACGGCCGCGTCGTCAGGCATATGTCGCACGACCTCGTCACCATCCTGCGCCCCCTGCTCACCGCCGAGGCCTCCGCGGAGGCACATGCCACCGGTACGGAACCCGGCGACCTGGAACAGGCCGTCTGGCTCCGCCTCCTGGAGCACCTCGACACCGACGGCCCGCCCGCCGACCCGCAGAGCTGGCTGCGCAGCGCCGTCCGTTCGGAGGCCCGCCGCAGCCGTCGTACGACCATGCTCGAACGGCCGTACGAAACCGAGCCCGCGGACGACACCGAGCGCACCCCCGAACACCTCGCCCTCGCGGCGGCCCGGGGCCGCGCCCTGCGGGACGCCGTACGCCGTTTGCCGGGCCGCTGCCCGAGTCTGATGACGGCGCTGCTCTCCCCGATGGACCTCACCTACCGCGAAATCGCGGGGGAGTTGGGTATCTCACAGGGCAGTCTCGGTCCGGAACGTTCCAGATGCCTGGGATGTCTTCGCCGATTGCTCACACCGGAGGTTGCGGCCCGCGGAGCGCGGGGATAGGAGTGAGGGACGAAATGGCGATCAGGTGAGCGGGAGGCGTGCGCACATGGGCATGAGCGTGACCATCTCTGCGGCGGCCGAGCAGGACGCGGAGCAGATCTTCAGGCTGCAGTACCTGTGCTTCCAGAGCGAGGCTGCGCTGTACGGCAACTACCGCATCGATCCGCTCGTCCAGAGCCTGGACTCGGTCCGTGAGGAGGTCGCCGGGGACTGCGTCTTCGTGGCGCGGCTCGGCGACGAAGTGGTCGGCTCGGTCCGGGGCCGCGTCACCGAGGACGGCTCGGCCGCCATCGGCAAGCTCTGCGTCCACCCCCGCCTCCAGGGCCACGGCATCGGAGCCCGCCTCCTGCGCGCGGCCGAAGCGGCCCTGGCCGAGGAGCGCGGCGCCACGAGGTTCCGCCTCTTCACCGGCCACCGCAGCGAGGGCAACCTCCGCCTCTACCGCAAGGTGGGCTACGAGGCGGTGGGCACGTCGAAGGGCGCGGACGGCGTACCGATGATCGTCCTGGAGAAGCCGGCGGGCACATACGCGGCGACGGCCTGAGACTTTCTCAGGCGGTCCGCGCTTTGCGCAGCCAGTAGATGGCCGACAGCGGCAGCAGTACGGGGATGAACACGTACCCCATGCCGAAGTCGGACCAGACGGTCGCGTCCGGGAACGCCGACGGCTCCACCAGCGTCCAGGTACCCACCGTCAGCACTCCCACCAGCTCGGCGGCGCAGCACACCAGCGCCGCCTTGCGGGCGGTCTCCCCGCCGCGCACGAGGGTGTAGGTGATGAAGCCGTACACGACACCCGCGAGGGCGGAGAGCGAGTAGGCGAGCGGCGCCCGGTCGAACTCGGTGGCGATCTGATAGACGGACCGCGACACCGCGCCCACGACCATGACCCCGTAGAGCCATACGAGCAGCGTGCCGGGCCCGCTGATCAGCCGGTTCCTGGTCGTCGTCTTCTCCTCGTCCACGGCCACCTCAGCCTCCCCAGATGTCATAGAGCCGCACTTCGAGCACCGCCAGCACGACGCCGCCCGCGGCCACGGTCACCGAGCCCCACTTGGTCCGCTCGGCGAGCGACATGAACCCGGCGGCCGGCACACACGCGAACGCCCCCAGCAGATACGCCACGAAGATGGTCGTCCCCTGCTCCGGCTCCTCGCCCCGCGCCAACTGCACGATCCCCACGACCAGCTGCACCACAGCCAGCAGCGACACCACACCCATCCCGATGAAGTGCCAGTCCTTGGTCGGCTGATCACGATAGGCCGCCCACCCGCACCAAGCGGCGAGCAGAAGCGCGGCGACCCCGGTCACCAGCGTCAGGACATCAAACATGCGCCGACCCTATTACGGCCCAAAACACCTGATGCGGCCGACCCCGCTCGTCAGTCGCCAGGCTCGTCGGAGACAAGCCCACCGTTCACACACCGCTGCCACAACCGGTGCTGCCACTCACCGGCATCCGGGCCGGGGCGGGCCACGAACACCGGGTTCGGCCCCGTCTCGATGAGATGCAGCAGCGTCCAGGCCACGCCATAGCAGTCGTCTGGCCCGAAGCACTCCGCCAGAGCCCGGGCCTCGTCGCCCGTCACCGGACGGGCGATCGCGTCCAGTTGCGCCACCCGGCGGTCGATCTCCTCCCCTTCGGCATCCTCGTCCGGCAGCGGCCCGTCGGCCACGAAGGTCTGTACCTCGGCTCTCATGCCCGGCATGATCGACGCCCCAGGCCCCGCCCGGCAAGCTCCGGGGGCCCCGTAGGGTCGGGACCATGACGATCCGCGCACAAGCCCTGCTCTTCGACAACGACGGCACTCTCGTCTCCTCGCTCGCCTCCGTGGACCGCTGTTGGCGGCAGTGGGCCGGGGAGTACGGGATCACGGCCGAGGAGTTCGGGCGGGTCGAACTGCACGGTCGTACCGCCGCCGAGATAGCCGCCGATCTGCTGCCCGCGGAGGTCGTGGCGGAGGCGGTCGCGCGGATCGAGAAGCTGGAGGTGGAGGACGTGCCCAACGGGGGTGTGCGGTTGCTGCCGGGGACCAAGGGGTTCCTCGACTCGCTGCCCGCCGATCGCTGGGCCGTCGTCACCTCCGCCACCCGGCGGCTCGCCGAGGCGCGGCTCGACGCGGTCGGCATCCTGCCGAAGACGCTCGTCGCCGCCGAGGACGTGACCCGCGGCAAGCCCGACCCCGAGCCGTACCTGCTCGCCGCCCGCGCACTCGGCGTCGACCCCGCCCAGTGCGTCGTCTTCGAGGACGCCCCGGCCGGACTCCGGGCCGGTCGCGCGGCCGGGATGACCACCGTGGCGTTGGCCACAACCCACCAGGCTCACGAGCTCGACGCGGACCTCGTCGTCGACAACCTCGCGGCCTTGTCGGCACTGGTCACCGACGGCGGCGTCGTGATCTCCGTCCACCCCTGAACCCTGTCCGCCGCTGTCCGCATCCTGGACAGCGGCGGCTTGTCAGGACCATACGTCTGCTTTACTGATTCCATGACCACGACGAGCAGCCGCACCCTTGCGACCGAGGCGACCATGACGCCCGGTGCTCGCTGTATGTGTCGAATGTGCGCCTTCTAGAGGGCCCCCGCACCACCCCGAGCTCGCGCCCCGAAGCGAGACGCAGTGGCATGTCCGTGCGCTGAATGCCGTACGTGACGCCGCCCCGCGCACATGTTCTCCCCCGGCTCCTGTGCCACCGCACGAGAACCGTGCCGCGTTCCCGACCGAATGCACCCGCCAGGGCACACCCACGCCCTGCACCCGACAGTGACGGAAACCCCAGTGATCACCACCACGGGCCTGACCAAGGTCTACCGCTCGCGCGGCCGTGAGGTCACCGCCTTGGACGGCGTCGATCTGCACGTCCGCGAAGGCGAGGTCTACGGCGTCATCGGCCAGTCCGGCGCCGGCAAGTCCTCCCTCATCCGCTGCGTCAACCTGCTGGAGAAGCCCACCGCCGGCACCGTGACGGTCGCAGGGCAGGACCTCACCGCCCTCGCCGGACGCGGTCCCCGGGCCGGCCGGGAACTCCGCCAGGCCCGCAGCCGTATCGGCATGGTCTTCCAGCACTTCAACCTCCTCTCCTCCCGGACCGTCCAGGACAACATCGAGCTCCCGCTCGAAATCCTCGGCAAGTCCGGCAAGGAGCGCTCCCGGAAGGCCCTCGAACTCCTCGACCTCGTCGGCCTCGCCGACAAGGCCAAGGCCTACCCCGCCCAGCTCTCCGGCGGCCAGAAGCAGCGCGTCGGCATCGCCCGCGCCCTGGCCGGCGACCCCAAGGTCCTCCTCTCCGACGAGGCCACCAGCGCCCTCGACCCGGAGACCACCCGCTCGATCCTCCAGCTGCTGCGCGACCTGAACCGCCAGCTCGGCCTCACCGTCCTCCTCATCACCCACGAGATGGACGTCGTGAAGCAGATCTGCGACTCCGCCGCCCTCATGGAGAACGGCCGCATCGTCGAGTCCGGCACCGTCAGCGAACTCCTCGCCACCCCCGGCTCCGAGCTCGCCACCGCCCTCTTCCCGGTCGGCGGCGAGGCCACCGGCGACGACCGCACCGTCCTCGACGTCACCTTCCACGGCGAGGCCGCGACCCAGCCGGTCATCTCCCAGCTCTCCCGCACCTACAACATCGACATCTCCATCCTCGGCGCCGCCATCGACACCGTCGGCGGCCTCCAGGTCGGCCGGATGCGCATCGAACTCCCCGGCCGCTACGAGGACAACGTCGTACCGGTCGGCTTCCTGCGCGAACAGGGCCTCCAGATCGACGTCGTCGGTGAAGAACTCCTGGTGAAGGAAGGTGCGAAGTGACCTGGTCCGAGATGTGGGCGCTGCTCGAACCCGAGTGTTGGAACACCCTGTACATGGTCGGCTGGTCCACGCTCATCGCCATCGTCGGCGGACTTCCGCTCGGCGTCCTGCTGGTCCTGACCGACCGCGGTGGACTGCTCCAGAACGTTCTCGCGAACAAGGTCATCGGGCAGGTCGTGAACATCGCCCGCTCGATGCCGTTCATCATCCTGATGGTCGCGCTGATGACCTTCACCCGCTGGGTCACCGGGACCACCATCGGCCGTGAAGCCGCCATCGTGCCGCTGGCCGTCGGAGCGATTCCCTTCTTCGCCCGGCTCGTCGAGACGGCTGTCCGCGAAGTGGACGGCGGCCTCGTGGAAGCCGTTCAGTCGATGGGCGGCAACACCTGGACCATCGTGCGCAAGGTCCTGGTACCGGAGTCCCTGCCGTCGCTGATCGCTTCTGCGACCACCACGATCGTCGCCCTCATCGGCTACTCCGCGATGGCCGGCACGGTCGGCGCCGGCGGCCTGGGCGACCTCGCCATCCGCTACGGCTATCAGCGCTTCGAGAGCGAGCTGATGTGGGTGATCGTCGCGATCCTCGCGGTCGTCATCTCGCTGATCCAGTTCGCCGGCGACTACGCGGCCCGCTCGCTGCACAGCCGCGGCGGACGCGGCGGCCCGGCACCGAAGCTGCGGCTGCTGAAGGCCGCCACGGCGGACACCAAGACCGTCTGACCCCACCCCCGAAAACTTCCCCGCACACCCTCCGCGGGGTCGCTCTGCCCAAAAGGAAAGGCACTTTTCGTGCGTAACACCGCAAAGCTCACCACCGCACTCCTCGCCGCCGGCGCCCTCACCTTCGGGCTCACCGCCTGCGGTTCGGAGGACTCCACCTCCGCCGGCTCCTCCGACACCAGCGGTCCGCTGGTCGTCGCCGCGAGCCCCGTCCCGCACGCCGAGATCCTCAACTACGTCAAGGACAACCTGGCGAAGAAGGCGGGCCTCGACCTGGAGGTCAAGGAGTTCACGGACTACGTCACGCCGAACACGGCGACGGAGGACGGCTCGGTCGACGCCAACTACTTCCAGAACCAGCCGTACCTCGACGACTTCAACAAGAAGAACGGCACCCACATCGTGCCCGTCGTCACGGTCCACCTGGAGCCGCTCGGCCTCTACTCGCACAAGGTGAAGAGCGCCGACGCCCTCAAGAGCGGTGCGACGATCGCCGTCCCGAACGACAGCGTCAACGAGGCCCGTGCCCTCAAGCTCCTCGACGCCAACGGGATCATCACCCTCAAGGACGGCGTGGGCAACGACGCGACCCCCGCCGACATCGCCAAGAACCCCAAGAACCTCAAGTTCAAGGAGCTGGAGGCGGCCCAGACCCCGCGCTCCCTGGACGACGTCGACGCCGCGGTCATCAACGGCAACTACGCCATCGAGGCCGACCTCTCGCCCGCCAAGGACGCCCTCGTCCTGGAGTCCGCCACGGACAACCCGTACGGCAACTTCCTCGCGGTGAAGGACGGCAACGAGGACGACCCGCGCGTGAAGAAGCTCGCGAAGCTCCTCACCTCCGACGAGGTCAAGAAGTTCATCGAGGACAAGTACGACGGCTCCGTCATCCCGTCGTTCTGAGCGCACTGATCAACAGGGGGACCGATCATCATGCGCAAGCTCGTCATACCCGCGGCCGCGGCGGCCCTGGCCCTCGCCCTGACCGCCTGCGGCTCGGGTTCGGACTCGGACTCGGGCAAGAGCGGTGACGGCGATGGCACCCTCGTCGTCGGCGCCACCGCCGTCCCGGCCGGCGAAGTCCTGACGTACATCAAGGACAACCTCGCCGAGAAGGCCGGACTGGACCTGGAGATCAAGGAGTTCACGGACTACGTCCTCCCGAACACCGCGCTCCAGGAGGGCACGCTCGACGCGAACCTCTACCAGAACCAGCCCTTCCTGGACGAGTTCAACAAGTCCAAGGGCACCGACCTGGTCTCGGTCGTCAAGGCGTACCTCCCGCCCATGGGCGTGTACTCCAAGAAGATCGAGGACATCTCGAAGCTCGCCGACGGGGCCACCGTCGCCGTGCCCAACGAGACCACCAACGAGGGCCGCGCCCTCAAACTCCTCGCCGCCAAGGGCCTCATCACCCTCAAGGACGGCGCGGGCGCCAACGCGTCCCCCGCGGACATCGAGGCGAATCCGAAGCACCTGAAGTTCAAGGAGCTGGAGCCCGCCCAACTCCCGCGCTCGCTCGACGACGTGGACGTGGCGGTCATCAACAACAACTACGCCCAGGACGCGGGCTACAGCCCCGCGAAGGACGCGATCGTCCTGGAGTCGGCGAAGGACAACCCCTACGCCAACCTCCTGGCCGTCAAGCGGGGCAACGAGGACGACCCCCGGGTCGAGAAGCTCGCCAAGCTGCTCGTCTCGTCCGACGTGAAGAAGTTCATCGAGGACAAGTACAAGGGCAGCGTCCTGCCGGTCACCTCCGGCTGACGCGCGTATACCTCGTATCGCCCCGCGTATACCGCGTATCGCCACGCACAGGGTCCACTCGCTCACCCCTGGGGGTGCCCCCACGCCGTTTAGGCAGTGGGGGAGGACCCTGTGTGCGGTCCAGTGCTTTCATGCTGCATGCTGGGCAGTTCAGCAGGAGCTCAGCAGGACTTGAAGGTTTTCCGAAGGTTACGGAGCGGCGCATGACTAGCACCTTCCCCAACATCTCCATCAGCACGGAGCGGTTGGTGCTGCGTCCCCTCGACGAGGACGACATTCCCGCGCTGACCGAGATGATGAACGACGAGCAGATCGCCGCCTGGACCGACGTCCCGCAGCCCTTCACCGAGGAGGGCGCGCGAGGCTGGATCACCGAGTACGCGCCCACCGAACGCGAGGCGGGCCGCGGCCTCGACCTCGCCGTCACCGAGTTCCTCACCCAGCGCCTGGTGGGCATCGTCCAACTGACCAAGACCAACTGGCACATCCGCGCCACCGAGCTGTCGTACATCATCGCCCCCTGGGCCCGCGGCGAGGGCTACGCCTCCGAGGCCGCGCTCGCCACCGCCCAATGGCTGTTCACGGACCAGAAGTTCGAGCGCATAGAGCTGCGCACGGCCGCCGACAACACCGCCTCCCAGCAGGTCGCCCAGAAGATCGGCTGTATCAGCGAGGGCGTCCTGCGCAACGCGTGCATAGCGCGAGTCCGCACCGAGGACGACACCTGGGCCGAGGTCCGCACCGACTTCATCGTGTGGAGCCTGCTCCCGGAGGACATCGAGGGCTCGGGGGAGCAGCTGACCGACGCGGACGGTTTCACGTCGTACGGCGACTGGAACTGAACCAGGGGGCGGCGGCACCGCCGCCCTGTTCGTCGGGCCGACCAGGTACCCTCACGGAGCCCGCCCCTGACGACCTGCGCAAACCCCCTGGAGACTGACGACGATGGCCGACCGGGTCACGGTGATCGGCTGGGACGGCTCGCCGCTGACGGCCGCGGCACGCGCCGCCCTCGGCGCCGCCACCCTGGTGGCGGGCGCCGCCCACCATCTGGCACTGCCCGAGGTGCCCCCCACCGCCGAACGCATCCGCCTCGGCAGCGTCGCCCTGGCCGCCCGCCGGATCACCGGCCACCGGGGCACGGCGGTGGTCCTCGCCGACGGGGACCCCGGCTTCTTCGGAGTCGTACGAACGCTCCGCGCCCCCGAGTTCGGCCTGGAGGTCGAGGTCGTCCCGGCGGTCTCCTCCGTGGCCGCCGCCTTCGCCCGCGCCGGCATGCCCTGGGACGACGCCCAGGTGGTCGTCGCACACCGTCGCACCCTGCGACGCGCGGTGAACGTGTGCCGCGCCCACACCAAGGTCGCCGTCCTCACCTCACCGGGCGCGGGCCCCGCCGAACTCGGCCTCCTGATGGAGGGCGTCCACCGCACCTTCGTCATCTGCGAGGAACTCGGCACCGAACGCGAACAGGTCACGATCCTCACCTCCGACAAGGCCGCCGACCACACCTGGCGCGACCCGAACGTCGTCATCGTCATCGGCGGCCCGGTGACCGCGGCGGAGGGCGGCGGCTGGATCTCCGGCCGCGACCCGGGCACCGGCCCCCGCGGCTGGGCACTGCCCGCCGAGGCGTACGACGGTCCGCTCGGCGAGGGTGAGACGGATCTGCTCCGCGCGGCCCAACTCGCCCGCCTGGGCCCCCGCGTCGGCGACCTGGTCTGGGACATCGGCTGCGGCAGCGGCGCCTTCACCGTCGAGGCCGCCCGGGCCGGCGCCGCCGTCATCGCCGTCGACCGGGACCTCACCGCCTGCGGCCGCACCGACGCGGCCGCCCGCCGCTTCGGCGTCCAGCTCCAGATCGTCCGGGGCACGGCACCGCACGTACTGGAGAACCTGCCCGAACCGGACGTCGTCCGGGTCGGCGGCGGGGGAGCGGCCGTCGTCTCCGCGGTCGCCGACCGCCGCCCGCAGCGCATCGTCGCCCACGCCATGACCCGCGACGAGGCCGAACTCATCGGCCGCGACCTGACCGAACACGGCTACCGCGTCGAGTGCGCCCTCATCCAGTCCGTCGAACTCGACACACGGGCCTGGACGGAGACGGAGCGGAGCGTAGCGTTCCTGCTCAGCGGGGTTCTGCCGGACCGGGCAACGTGACCCCATTTGTTGGTCCCGTGATCCTGTTGTCGTACTGCGCGCGGTAGGCTGGCGGACTGTTGTACCGCTCCGGTGGACCGGCCTTTCGTTCGTCAATGTCCGGAAAGCACGCCCGTTTTGGGGTGGGTGTGGTACGGCAGAACCGGAGGACGCGCAACGTGGCGCAGTCCACAGCGGGCCGTCGCGGATCAAGCTGTCGCGACGGGGGAACGGCCGGGACAATGCCAGTTAATGGCTTTGTCGTCTTTCTCGGCAGGGCCGTTCGTGCCGCTGGGCACGCACGCTCGTTCTTCACTGCGGGGGCGGTCGGTGCGCCGTCCCCGGTGAGCTGGCCGTAGAAGCACTAACCGATGGGCGAGGGGTACGCATGACCGACACCGGCCAGGTCCCGGGCGAGGGACTGCCGGAGAACGCAGGCATGGTGGAGCAGCCGGGCGTTCCCGCGCACGGTGCGTACACCTACCTCTCCGAGACCACCGCCGAGGACGAAGACCTCCTGCTGCTGCCCGGCGCCCAGGGCGCCTGGGGCAACGAGGTCGCCCCGCCCGCGCCCGAGCCGGTCGTCGAGACCGTCCACGAGCCCGGTCCGCACGAGACCTCCGGCCGCGACAGCGGCGCGCACGACCTCAGCGCCGTCCGCCCGCCCGAGCCGCGGCGAGTGGCCCCGTCGGTGCCGATCCCGCCGGTGACGCCCCGCCGGCCCCTGCACCTCGGCCCGCCCCTCCCCGACACCTCCGCCAGCCCGGTCCGCTCCCTCGCCGACCGCGGCCCCGCGGGCGCCCCCGTCCGCCACACCGGCCCGCAGACCGGCCCCGAGTACCTCGACGTCCCGCAGCACCTGCGCGAGACGTCCCCACCCGGCGCCACCCCCTGGGGCGCCACCCCGGCTGCCGAAACGGTTGTCCCGGTGGCAGACCAGGCCCCCGCCCCGACAGGCCCGGCCGAGGCCACGATGGCCCGCCTCGCGACGGAGACGGTTGCGGCGACGAGCGTCCCGCAGACTCCGGAGGGTTTGTACGCCGCGCAGGTCGCGGTGGGTGTGGATGCCGCGCCGGTCGGTGGAGTGGTGTACGGCACGGAGGGTGAGACGCCGGTCGCCGCGCACTTGCCGGAAGCGGGGGGTGTGCCTGCGGCCGAGGGTGTCGTGGGTGTGGCGCAGATGTCGGACTCCGGGGTTGTGCCGGGGGATGCGGGTGTGTCCGGTCCCGGGCTTGTGCCGGGGGATGCGGATGTGTCTGGTCCTGGGCATGTGCCGGGCGACGCGAGTGTGTCCGGTCCCGGGGGGATCCCGGGGGCCGAGGGTGCTGTGGACGCTGGGCAGTTGTCGGACGCCGTGGCTGGGCCGGTTGCCGGGCAGGTGCCGGATGCCGGGGGAGTCCCTGGGGCCGAGGGCGTGGTGGAAGCTGGGCAGTCGGGCGCCGCGGTTGCGCCGGTGGCCGGGCAGGTGCCGGATGCCGGGGGAGTCCCTGGGGCCGAGGGTGCTGTGGACGCCGGGCAGTTGCCGGGCGCCGTGGCTGGGCCGGTTGCCGGGCAGGTGCCGGATGCCGGGGGAGTCCCTGGGGCCGAGGGCGTGGTGGAAGCTGGGCAGTCGGGCGCCGCGGT